>NZ_JASJXB010000027.1:0-61381 GCF_035018885.1 Variovorax sp. LG9.2
GCAAGAAACTTCTCGCGGCGCGTTCGCTTCTTCTTCAATGCGTACTCGGCGCTGGCAAAGCTGCGTTGGTTCATGTCGGGCGCCCTCGTAATCTGGTCTTCTCGTGCATGCATGAGGCGTGCCCGGATCGATCAATTGATCAGCGTCTCCCTAAGGATAAATCAGCCTCAGTGTCTTCGAATGTCACTCACGAAGATCACGGTTTGCACTGCGAAACAAAAGTCAAACACTGTGCGAAGAGAAGCTAGTAACTGGCGAAGCCAATCTGAGTCTTAAGAGTATTTAAAAAAGCCGCATTCCACCTATACTTAATTGCCTGGAGAAAACCGGGTCAAAAAAAGGCATAGGGGGAATAGTGAAAAAACCAACATCGGCCGTACGCGAACTATTGAGAAAATATGGTGAGGCATCCACTGTGGCAGTCGTCCTGACGCTCTGTGCCTGCACTGCGGCCCCGCGATTGCAGTATCCGATTGGGACAGCTGCAAGAGCGGCCGTTAACCCAGGCGTCGACTTGGCCAGTGCCCCCGCAATGACGGTACCAAGCACTTCTCCCGCTCCGGCAGCGAGCCCTGCGAAGTCCGACATACTGGTGGCAGTCACCAATCCCGCGCAGATCATTCCCATTACCTATTCAGTCAACGACTCGGAGCGAAGTGTTATGACCGTTCTCAGACGCTGGTCGCAAGCCGCAAAATCAGACTTCACCTGGAATGCGAACATCGACTATTCGGTAACACCGCGCATGCGAGTTATCCAGTTTCAATCCTATGCCGAGGCTGTGATGGCTGTGCAAAGCGAACTGGCTGGCGTCGACATTCCTTTGAACATTACTCTCGGATCAGAAGGACTGTATGTCTCGCTTGCCAACACAGTTGCAAAGAAAGCAAAAGAAGAGTCGAAGACCATTGCAACGAGAATTCCTCTGCCTATGCGTATGGCCGTCACGAAGGCTGAGGCTGAGCCTGGCACGGTAACCGCGCTTGCAGGCGCCTCGGTCTTGCCCGGCATCTCCTCCGCATGTAACGACCGCAGAGGCAAGGCGTCACCATGTACCGTTGAGTCCGGACGATCTGCCAGAGGTGAGGAGTCTCTTGCTCGTTGGCAAGCACGGCAGGCGGCGCCTGCGCCCCATGTGCGAGACGGGCGCCGGCACGAGGCGGCGTCCGAAAGCTGACGAAAACGGCACGTTGAGCGCGCAGCGCCCGTCATTCGCATCTGATGGTGTGCACGATATGCCTCGCATCAATCGAAGTGCACAAGCCGAACCTTTCTATTTGACTTTAAGGGCTCCGCGAGCGGCGACAGCCTTTTGATACCCCTTTTTGGGGGCTGTCGCGTGCGCCAGGAGGTCACACGACGCACAAAACTCGTCAGGGCGCGGCCGTGCCGACTGCAATTGGAAAGGCTACCAGGCGAAGTCGGCCAGGATCATTTCGTTTTCAAGCTTGACCTGCTCGAGCGAATCAATGACGAGCTCCAGCATATTGGCCAGCTCGGCACCGTCGGGCTGGACGGCGCCATCAGACGCCATGTTTTGGCGCAAAAGGTACTGGACGCCCTTCAGCGTCCCGAACGAAATGGTCAGACTCTTTCCAAGGGCGTGATGCCGTTCGGCGAGCCAGACCAGATCCGTACCTTCCGCGCCACTCAGAAAGGGACGGTGTCGTCCGAGAAGGACTCGGTCTGCTTTGCCGGCGCGGCTGTCGAGAGCCCGGCTTCTTCCTGCGCACGTTCATTCTTCCAGCCGCTGATGATCTGCATGGCGTCTCCGACGATCTCCGTCGAGAAGCGCTCAACGCCGGCTTCGTCGGTCCATTTGTTGTTGCTCAGCCGGCCGGCCACGAGAATGCAGGACCCGGTGCGCAGATTGCGCGCCGCATGTTCTGCCAACACCCCCCACAAGACGACACGATGCCAGTCCGTGCGCTCGTGCTTGGCCGTCTTGTAGGTTGTTGCAATGCCGAGGTTGAGTACTGAGAGACCTCCGTCGGTCTTTCGCAGTACGGGTTCGGCACCCACATTGCCGATCATGCGCACTTCGTTGAGATAAATTGCTGACATTTTTTATATTCCCTGAGTTGACTTAAAGAACGGGTCCATCGGTAGCGGATGCCATGCAGATTCATCCGAGAGCCGATGGTCTCTTTGCTTTTGGGTCGATGACGCACCATTGGCTACGGCCTTGTGCATGCGCTCGATGGCCATCTCGAAGCGTTTCAAGGCTTTTCCGACGGCTCGCCTGCTGACGCCATACCGCGCCGCGATCACAGGCGGCGGCAAGCCTTCCACAAAGTGATGACGTATCTGCGTCTTCGTGGGATACACCCTGGGCAAACGCACGGAGGTTGAACAACCCCACCGGATCCTTGCCGAACTCGCCCAGACGTGTGCCCTTCACGACGAGCGCAATGGCGTCCGTCGGATGAATGGCAGGCATGTGGGAAAGGTCGCGAAAAGTCGGCAGGCGGACATTGTCTGCCATGCGTTTTCTGACCTACTCTGTAGCCTTCACCCTTCGGCACGCGCCAAAGGGGCGCTCCCGTCACTTCAAGACCGTATCGTCATGGCGCGCGATCATCGCTGCCATGTCGTCATCGAACTCGTCGACCAAGAAGCCTTCGCGACCGTCCATCAGAGCCTGGGTGTGAACGTACGCAAAAGCGTCCAGATCTGCCTGCAGGACGTCTGGACTGTCAATGGCCTGCAAATGGAGTCTCTGGAAGTCTGCGAGTGAATAGTAAGAGGCATTGGGAGTGATTCGATTGGACATGAAAGTTAATTAATATGAATTGAGCATTTATGTTGAATTAGCTGATTGGCATTATCGTTGAGTCTTCGTCATCACTTGCGGTGTAATTGCAGCCTCATTCCATGCAGTACAGGACCAGAAGAAACCCGTCCTCTCCTTGTGCTCTCTTCGAGTCAGTGCGCCGCGATTGCAGGAAGGACACTTGATCGTGCTGGACTCTCTCTTTCGAATGGTGTCCACGTCGTCAAAGACCGGGATGCCATTCGAATCGTTTGCGGCAAACGTGCAGTCTTCTTCCAGTCCGAGCACGACCAAAATGACCCTGAGCCGTCCTTGCGCTGGCGCTGCGCAAGGTCCTGTTTTTTCTTGCACCGGCAGTCGCCGGCACCTACCGAACATCTGTTTCGTCAGCGGCCTCGCATGTCCGGGGTCGTTCCATTGAGGAGGACAGGCTTTGCCTGCGGCGTCGCCGAATTCCTGAACGTGACAGACACCTTCTGCGATCTCGCTGCGTCTGCCATGCCTTTTAGGAACACGGCGTCCCCGGTCAGCGTCAAGTTCGGTCCGTAGCGGGCAACGGCCACCTTCAAAGCGATGGCATAGGCCGCAGGGTCCACGCGGAGCACGGAGACGCCTTTGGTGGAATCGGTCACCAGTGCGGCCACCCGTCCCAAGGCAGACGCCGCATTCCTGAAATAGGACACGGTGCCCGTGTGGTCCACCGCATAGTGCGGCTGCGCGAAGACCGGCCGGCTGATAGCGCCTGTGATCGTCTGCGCCATGTCGGGTGCGGGAGCTGCGGAGCGACGCAGCTCCTTCAACGCGTTGGTATTGCCGCGGCCCGCCAATTCGGTCAGGTAGTGGCGATAAAGCGCCTTGCGCGAGGGCCGTCGCTGGATGCCCTGGCTGGCACTCTCAAAGCGCCGCTCCGCCGCGGCTATCTTCACAATCTGCTGCGCCCGCGCCTGTGCCATGAGCGATGACTTGCGAAGCCGCAGGTCGACCGGAACACCAGAAGTGGGCCGCCCCCTGGGCGCTGGCGGCATCGCCTGGACCGCCGATCGAGTCGCTTTGAATGCATCTCTGATGGATTTCAGCTCCGCGCGGTAGATCGCTGCCTCTGCTGCACGCGTCGGACCCGTGTCGGGCGGTCTCGTTTTTTCCCATGCCCGGAATCCTTCCCACAAGGACGGTTCGGGCACCGGCAGTCCTTCGGCCAGTGTCTGGTAGTAGCACTGAGTCAGGACCTTTTGAGCCTGAGCCCAAGGCACGTCGAGGTGCTTCGTGAAGAAGTCGCCCAGGTTGTATTGCTTGTCCGCGTGCAGGATGCGCGGTGTGCCGTCGTGGCCACTTGTGACGGAATATCGGGCGATGTCGATCTTGTAGAGCAACACAGCCTTTTCAAGCACCAGCAACGGATTTGTGTCCCCCTTGAGCTGGGCAGGCGTCGGACCGCCGGGCCGGTGCTGTGCCTCGAGTGTGGTGGAAACGGTGCGCCTGGACCCGTGTTGCCCCATTGATCCGTTCAACCCGCCTAGCGCTGCGCCCTCATCGCTTCGATCGCCTCCCTCTCGGCCAACGCGGCTTCTCTGCCGTCGCAACGCACTACCCCAGGCAGTCGTTTCGCCCATGTGATCAGGCGCATCGTCGTACAGAAGCACTTCACTACGTCGGAGGTCGTGAACCACACCGACGCTGGACAGGTGCTGCACGCCGTCGATTGCGCGGGTCTGAAGTAGTCGCTCAGACTTGAGAAAGTTGGACTCGTATAGCTCGGCGACGGCTCGGTGGGAGGCACGCTTGCGCTCGCTGTGTTCTGGATCATGGATTGGTTCCCTGTAGGTGATGGGCTCAAAGGCTTCGTCGCTGCGGATGGCTTCGAGGCGTGTCTGGGTTCGACTGATCCTGTCCTGCAACCACGCGACCTTTTCATGCCCGGCCAATGCCTGGTAATGCGCATGAAAGCCGCCCACGGCGTACCGGGATTCCTGGGCGCCTCTATCGACCCACTCCCGCGCGACCGTTGCGAACTGAACGGCCCGTGACTCCCCGCTTGACGCCTGGACGGCTTGCAGCCCGAAGCCCTGGCGCGTGAACTCCTTGACGTTCATGCCCTTGGGAGCGCCTTCGGGTGTGATGTTGATGTAGTCACCCTCGCGGCCCTGCCGGACCCGGACGGCTCCGTAGCGTTCCGATTCCTGGATCAATTTGTCAAAGGTTGGAATCCGGCCGGACTCCACACCCTCGCGCAGGCGCTGCCTGATCTGTGTCGCCGAGAGCTTGTCAAAGGCGATGCTATGGCGTGCCAGGGGCGACTCGGCCGCAGCACGCAAGGAATCCTGCGGGCTCTTCAGACCGAAGCGGGCGTTGATCGTTTCCTGGATTGCCTGGAGGTAGCGCTCGTTTCTGCCGCCTGTATTCGCCGGGTTGAGGTAGGTCCGGTCGGTCAGATTGATTTTGGGATAGACGATGTGGATGTGCGGCAGACGTTCGATCGCCTCGCCAGTGACGGCATGGACATCGTGTGTGACTTTCGGAATGTGCGCTTCCGCGTACCAGTAGTACTCGTCCGGACCATAGGCTGCCATGAGCAGCCCCCGATAGGCATCGGCGACCGCTTTCATCAAAGCGAAGTTCACCTCTCCGGATCCGCACACGGATGCCGCGGTGAACTGTTCGGCAAAGCCGAGCGTGATGTGGACGTAGCGATCCGCTTTGCTGTCCGCGGAGTGACCGGCATGCGAAGCAATGACGCTCTCGAGCTTGGCAATGTCACCCTCGAGCACCATCCGGTCGTCGATCTCGTCGCGACCGTTCTCGCGACCCTTTTTGCGGCCGGATTCCAGATACTTGCCGATCCCGCTTTTGCCGCCGCCGACCCTAGCCAGCATAGGCAATAGCCTCGTCAAGCAGGGCATCGATCAGCGCAAGCTGCGCCATGGCATCAGCGAAATCGGCCGCTGTGATTGTCTCCATGAGCAAAAGGACATTGAAACTGCGGGCGAGCTGGTTGATGTTGTTGCCGGCGCGGCAGACTTGATAAAGCAGGCCATTCAGGCCGGGCCGCTCCTGTGGCGCGATGACCGTTTTGTTGGCAATGATGGCCTGCTCCAGCCATATTGCCTTCGTCATTCCAGCCTCCCCGGCGCAATCAACCAATTTCCCATGGGAAATTCTGTCGATGCGCACATGCAGTTGCACTGTTTCGCGTGATTTCTTCGGATTCAATTATTTCATCTGCGCGTATTTTGACAATTGAGAAGCCTATTTGCTGGCTGCCGAAGGCTTTGATTGTGAATTGTTATTTAACAAAGGCGTAGCCGTCGCAGGGTTTCAAAGGGATACCCTTTGGCACGTTAATGATGGCGAGGCGTAGCCGATGGTACCATTAACTTACGTGCCTGCATTCCTCCAGAAACCGCTAATTCGACCCATGATTGCATTGCAGTCGTGTTGATGTATCCGGAATGTAGCGTCATGTCGCCTAGCTGTCGTCACCTGCCATTGCTGTGTATTATTTGAGTCTGGCATGTCACTTTAGTGGCGCCTTTCTACCGCATGGCAGTCACAGTGTTTCACATTATTATTGTTACATCCCTCGCCGGTTAATTCCGATGTTGCGCGATATAGTCAGCTGGCCAGACGGTAGCGAATTAGATATCGCAAGCCAGCTTCAAAAAACAATCCAATTCAACAGCCGTACTCCATGCCGGTCCATTTTCACGACTTTGCCGTCAGAAGTTCGAGCGTTTACCAGCAATGGAAAGACGAGAACGTGCCGCTAGACTCACCTAGAAAAGTACTGACGGCCGCTAGAACGGTGCTCGCGGATATGAAGATTTCCAATGTGACTGCAGTCAAATGCCAAGGTTATTTTGCTGCCCACGGTTATGCGCTGAAAATTGAAACCATCCGACGCTGGTACCGAAAGAATTGCAGGACGGTGGAGGAAGCGCACGCCATTATCCGCGGTGCTGAGCAATTCGTTCCGAGCCTAGAAGTTCGACGTTTGCCAAACAGCCCTGTTATTGCAGGCAAAGAGCCTGCAGAGATCGGGCTTCAACAATCAAAACGTCGAGACCTGATGGATCGAGCTCTGGCCGATATGCAGGAAAAGGATCCGGACGTTATCAATGCGCGGCTTACCGCCCACATGGCAGCGGCTTCTGCTCTTAAATAAAAGCGATCTGGATCAAAGAGATCCGGGCACAGGGAGTTCAATGAAAATCGCAGTTCTCAGCTATTCCGGCAACGTCGGTAAATCCTTGTTGTCGCAGCATCTGCTGCGGCCACGCATCGCCGATGCAAAAATGTTCTATATCGAATCCATCAATGCAGGTGGAGGCGACACCCAAGTCTCAGGTGGCGATTTCTCCTCTGTGATGCGCGAGGTGAACATCTGCGACAACGCAATTGTCGACATCGGCAGCAGCAACATCGAGAAGGTGCTCGCGCGTGTCCAGGCCATGAAGGGCGTTCTGGAAGACTTCGACTATTTCCTGATTCCGGTGATCGCCAAGAGCAAACAGGAGAACGACACCGTCCGGCTGATCGCCCACCTGGACGAGCTCGGCGTGGGCCCTGAAAAGATCAAGGTGGTCTGCAATCAGGTGGAGCCCGGAGCGGATGCTTCCAAGCTTTTCACGACGCTGTCCCCGCTCCTTAAAAGCCTCGGCATCAATTGGGCGCAGGTGCACGAGAGCGAAACCTATGCACTGCTCGGTTCATCGACGATACGCAACTCGACCGCTGTGGGTTTCGACTTCAAGGCCGCGATCCAGAAGACCGGTGATCCGGCAGCCAAACGGGATCTGTCGTCGCGGCAGATCATTGCGCGTCTGGCACGCGGCACTGACGCCGAACTGGACGGCGTCTTCGGCAGGCTGTTCCCGGCGGAAGCTGTCGTAGCGAAGAAGTGATGGCCGATGCAGAGACGGTCATCGGCAGCCCGTCACCCCAGCATGCGAAGTACATCGACGCGTTCCACAGTCAGCTGCTGATCGACGTCCAGGCGATCGGCGATGCAGTGGACCGGCATGTCAGTGCCTTGCCGCTGGCCTACGCCGAGTTCGACGAACGGGCGAGGAGCATCGCAAGCGCTGCGTCCAAGGCCACGACGGACTTCGAAGCCATGGGGGTTGCACTCCTGAACGTCATCAGGACGCGTACGGACCGCATGCGTGCTGACAGCGCGGCCACGAGCGCAGCAGTTGCCAAGAGCACGCAGTCGTCGCTGCAGGTCTTCACGAGGTACTTCTGGCTGCTGATCGGTATGTCTGCATTTAACTTCGTGGCCCTGGCCGCGTGCCTGCTCGTCCTTTTCATGAAGCGCGTCGTCTGAGCCGGTACGTTTTGCACGCAAACAGTTGCTGATGCGAAACGACCACTTAACTGCTCTGGCGACTGTCACCGCCAGTTTTCTCAGGCCCGGGCCACCGGGCTGGTGTTTCAGGGATTTGAATGGCCATCGATTGCGCACAGGCGCTCGCATCACCCTTGATGCAGCAAATTATCCGGGTTGAATCCGGCGGAAATCCATTCGCCATCGGCGTTGTGGGCGATGCATTGCAGCGCCAGCCGAAGAACGAGACCGAGGCCGTGGCCACGAGCCGGATGCTGGAAGCGCGTGGCTTCAACTACTCCATCGGGATCGGCCAAGTCAACAAGGTCCACTTCCCGCGTCTGGGATGGGTCGCCGATTTGCCAAAAGGATTCAACGACTGCCAGAACGTCTTGGCCGCGACAGACATTCTGCTGGTGTGCCAAACCCGCGCAACCAACGCCGGATACAGCACACACCCCCATTTCACAACGGTAGACGGCGTGAAGGCGTCGGCCGCCGATGTAGCCGCCCTGTCCTGCTACTACAGCGGTGACCTGCGAGCAGGAACACGACTCGGCTATCCGGCAAAGGTCCTTCGCGGCATCTCGATGCCGGACGCTCCAGGCGGGCGCGGCAAGACCGCGGCCAATGAATTTTTAATGATGGCTGATTGAGCCAAGGGAAGCAAAAAATGAAAACTGCAATTCAACTGAACACACTCGCCGGCGCTACAGGTGCTGGTGCCGCACGCAGGCTGGTGCTCTTTTCCGCCGTGACCGCTGTCGTCACGCACCCTGCCTTTGCTCAATTCCAGAAGGCAACCGCTGCGCTGACACAGGTTCAGACCTGGCTGTTGAGCATCGGGGCAGTCGTCGTGACACTCGCCATCATGATGGTCGGCTTTCGCATGATGTTCGGTGCTGCTCAATGGAAAGACGTGTCGCCCGTCTTCTGGGGTGGCATCTTCGTCGGCGGCGCTACCGCCATCAGCGCCCTTTTCTTCTAGGCAACCCAGTGGCCGACCGAATCTTCAAGGGGGCCACCCGCCCCGCGATGATGATGGGAATTCCGATCATTCCCTTCATTCTCACGGCAGGCGTGTTCCTGCTGATTTCGATGTGGTCAATGGTGCTGCTCGGATTCGTCTGGCTCGGCGTCGGCCTGGTGTGCGGCGCGACAGCTCTTGGTTTTTTGCGCTATGTCTCTTCGCAGGATGACCAAAGGCTGAATCAATACATCCTGTATGCCATGTCCCGGGTTCACGGCTGGCGCAACGGACCGATCTGGAAAGCTCATTCGATGAGCCCGGTCAACTACAAAAAGCGGAGATAGCTTGATATCTATCCTCGCTGAACGGCGGATATCAGCCGCCGAAGACCAGATCTCGCGCATGGTTCCGTTTTCGGTATCGCTGACCGACACGGTCGCGTCGACCAAAGCAGGCGACCTGATCTCCAGCTGGTTGATCGATGGCCTATCTTTCGAAGGCATGGGCATGGCCCAGGCTGAGCAGCAGATGGCGCAGCTGAACCTGCTAGTCCGTTCGCTTTCGAATGGCAAGTTCGCGTTCTGGGTACATCGCATCCGCCGCAGCATCGGAGACAAGCTCCACATTCCGGAGACCGGGTTCGCCCATGATTTTCTGAAGAAATACAACGCCGGGCTCACTGCCGGCGGGCTGATGGGAACCCAGATCTACCTCAGCATCCTCTATCGCCCACACGTCCAGTCGACGCGTTCGAGCCTCTTTCCTGGCCCCGCCTTGTCGCAGGGTGATTGGGAAGGCGAACTCGAGGCAGCGATGGACGTGATGACCAACCTGCAAATCCAGGTCAGAAGCACCCTCGCGGAATACCGCCCTCACCTGCTCGGCACCGTGACCAAAGCCGGTGTCGTCTATAGCGACCAACTCACGCTCTATGCCTTCCTGATCAATGGCGTATGGACCGACATCCCGCGCAAGAACGTGCCACTGGACCGCTACCTTCCGACCTCGCGTCTGTTCTTCGGCAACGAGTTCGTTGAAAGCCGCGACATCTATGGCTCGATCTATAGCACCTTCATCGACATCAAGGACTACGCCGACATGACGTATCCGGGCATCCTGAATCCGATTCTCGGACTGCCCTGCGAATACGTCGAAACGCATTCCTTCTCGCCGATGACGGGCCTGGACGCGCAGAGCGCGTTGAAGACGCAGCGCAACCAGCTCCTGAGTTCGGACGACAACGCACGTTCGCAGATTGTCGAGATTGACTTTGCGATCGACAACGTGATCAGCGGTAAGTTTTCACTGGGCGAGTACCACTACTCGATGCAGGTCAAGGGGGCGTCGATCGAAGCAGTGAAGGTGGCCCGCTCGCACGCGGTCGACGCGCTGCAGCAGAAGGGCTTTCTGGCGGTGCCGCTGGACCTGATCACGCAGCATGCATTCGCGGCGCAGCTCCCCGGCAACTGGCGTTCGCGCCCGCGGGTGGCCAACCTCAGCTCGCTCAACTTCTGCGGCCTTTGCTCGCTTCACAACTTCACCGTCGGCAAGCGCAATGGCAATCCTTGGGGAGAGGCCGTGGCCATCTTCAAGTCGCCCGCGGGTCAACCTGTGTATTTCAACTTTCATGACTCGAAGATCGATCACGATTCGTTCGACGACAAAGAGCTGGGCAACACGCAGATCATCGGCGAGTCCGGCACGGGCAAAACGGCGCTGTCGCTGTTCCTGCTCTTCAACCTGGAGAAGTTCAAGACGCAGATCATCTTCTTCGACAAGGACCGCGGCGCAGAGATCGCCATCCGCGCGATCGGCGGCAAATACCTCGCCCTGGAGAATGCAAAGCCCACCGGTTTCGCCCCTTTCAAGATGGACCCCACCCCGCAGACGATCGCGTTCTGGGGTGACCTCGTCACCTTCTGCTCGATGGACCCGGCGCGGCCGCATACGGCGACGGAAGAAAAGCACATCCGCGATGCCGTGCTGATGGTGGCGCGGCAGCCGCGCGCGCATCGCAACTTCCAGGCGGTGCTCCAAAGCCTGATGGACGTGACCGACAACAGCGTGGCGCAACGGCTGCGCAAGTGGGCTGCTGACCCCAGCGACCCCGGCGCGCTGGCCTGGGCTCTCGACTGCGCCGACGACGAGCTGCAGTTCGAAAATGCACGGCCCTATGGCTTTGACTACACCGATGTGCTCGAGGATCAAAGAACCTGTCCGGCCATCATGATGTATCTGATGTATCGGGTCGAGAGCCTGATCGATGGCCGGCGCTTTGCGTTCTTCATGGACGAGTACTGGAAGGCACTTTCAGTCCCCTACTTCGAAGAGTTCGCCAAGAACAAACAGAAGACGATCCGCAAGCAAAACGGTTTCGGCGTCTATATGACCCAAAGCACATCGGACTGCCTGCGAAGTCCGATCGCGCGCACCCTCATCGAGCAGACGGCCACGTTTATTTTTCTGCCGAACTCCAAGGCAGACAGGGACGAATATGTCAACGGCTTCAAGCTCAGCGACGACGAGTTCGCAGTCGTGAAGAGCCTTGTCAAAGGCTCCTACATGTTCGCCATCAAGCAGGGGACGAAGTTCACGCTCGCACGTCTTGACCTCGCCAGATTCCACTCTGAACTCAAAGTGCTTTCCGGAGACACCGCCAACGTCGCGCGTCTGGATCGGCTGCGCGCACGCCTGGGGAATGCACCGGAAAACTGGCTGGCTGCGTTCATCAACAACGAGTCCTGAAATTCAACGCCAGCCCGGAACCAAAAGTGAAGATCCTCATGAAAAAAACACCCTTCAAATACATCGTCGCGAACGTCGTGAGCGTCATCGCGTTCACAGCCCAAGCGCAGATTCCGGTGACCGACATCCTGCTGAATGCCACGCAGCTGACTTCATCCATCGAGACGGCGACGTCATGGGCATCCCAGTACGCTCAGATGGCAGACCAGTACAAAAGGCAGCTGGATCAGTTGAAGGCCCTGACCAGCAAGACCGGCATGGGCCAGATCGGCAGCAACATGACGCGCCAGTCTTTGCCTTCGGATTTCCAGACGCAATTCGACAGGATTCGAAGCAACGGCGTAGCCGGTGGTTCGCCGGCCGCACAGGCTATCTACAACAACGCCGGGGGCTACAACTGTGCCTCGCAATTTCCGAGCGACCAATCGAGGCGCGTGATGTGTGAGTCTCGCTCTATGACAGCGCCACAGAGCCTTGCGCTCATGAACACGTCAATCGCCAATACGCAAACACGGCAAGGGCAGATCCAGCAACTGCTCGGCCAGGTCGACTCGGCGCCCGACGCCAAGGCTGCTGCAGATTTGGCAAACAGGATCTCTGTCGAGCTTGCCTACATGAACAACGAAAAGATGCTGATGGATATGGCCGTCGTTTCGCAAAAGGAACAGGCCCAGATTACGGCGCAGACGTTGGCGGATCGAAACCGACAAGGTTTGTTGCGCGTAGGCAATGACCCCTTTTCCAACTGACTCATGTTAAGAGGTTCTATGAAATTCTTTCTGATCTTTGTAGTAAGTATTTTGTTATCCGCTTGCCACAAGCCAGATGAAAAGAACGTCGGGAAACCAAACATGACCCGAAACGGGAATGACCCGTTCAACCTTTCTACTCCCGAGACGCTCCCAAAGAAGTGAATGTTGGAGCAACCAGCTGATGTTCACAGTCTTCTCTTCAATCAAAACGCAGCTGCTCGCGCCAACTGACGCATGGTCCGGAGTGGCAGGCAATCTCTCTGCGCTCGTCTTATCTCCAGTTTTGGTTGGGGTGAGCATTGTGATTTTTTGGCATGGCTTCAATATCCTTCGTGGAGCGCATGGGGCGCACCACATGCTCGATATTTTTGCGAAGCTGATAAGGTCGTTTCTTGTGGTTGCACTTGCGATCAGCGCCGGCGCTTACACAAGCAATGTCATAGGAGTTTTCAACGATCTCCGAACGGGCTTGACCGGACTTTTCATCCCTGGTGGTGCCGCGAACTCGTACGCTGCGCTAGACGCCGCGATGGAAGCCGTACTGTCGACTTGGGACGGGATGTGGTTGGTCGCGAGTCATAACGTTAGCGTCGGAATAGTCGGGCCAACTGACATATCCGGCATCCTCATGCTCATTGGATGGATCGTGCTCGCCGTGGCGCTCGCGATCTTCTGCGCGCTGTGCGCGTTCAATTTGATCTTCATCGATTTCTCCCTTGCTTTGATGTTTGCGTTAGGACCGATGTTTATTGCTTGTATGGCGTTCCCATCGACGTCGCGTTTTGCAGATGGTTGGATCTCCGGCGTACTGAAATACGTGTTGACTGCGGTATGCGTGGCGGCGGTTGTAGGTTTAGGAGTTGGCATCCTCAAAACGTACACAGACAAGATGGTGTTGGATCCCAGTACGATCAACTTTATATTGGTCGCCATCAACGGCGTCATAGCGTCAGTGGTACTTGGTCTGTTCGTATCAAAGATGCCACAAGTAGCTGCCGACATGGTTGGTGGTGCCGCGCTCAATCTGCTCACGCCGCGTGATGGTGTAGCCGCAGCAATGAGGATGATGAACATCCCGAAGGCAGGTCAAGGCTCTACCAACGGCGGGATAGAGAAAGCTCTTGAACGCCAGTTCGGGCCGCCGCAAAGTAGCGGTGGAGGCGGGAGCAACGCCATCGCTTCCGGAACCGGGACCATCACCAGCGGACGGGACTCTCTCGGCGTACAAGCCGCGACGGGCCCGTCAAGCATGCCGCCCTATGCAGTTGCAGCAGCAGCGACTGCGATGGCGGCCGCGTCGACGACAACCCCAACTGTGTCGCAGGAGAACTACAGCTGTGAATCGCAAAGCGCTTCTTCCTCTTCCCCGGTCTCTGGTCCACCAGCCGTAGTGATAACGGCACCGATGACATCACCTTCAACAAGCGGGTCCGCATCCAATCAAGTCTCAGAAGATGGTCCTATATTAGTCCCGACGAGCGCTTCTCACACCGCTGCGCAAGCTGCCAGCGCGGTCACCACAACGCCTGCTCCCGCGCAGCCGGTGACCGCGGCGACCACGTCAACCGAGTCGTCGTTCTCGCAAACCTCGTCAATACCGCCTCCTCCGGATTTCACCGCTGCAGCCACCGCAGTTTCACTTGGCAGGCCGGTCGGCAGCACGCACACCCCAGGCAAGGCCTGAGCCGTCTTCCCACCAATTCACAGCTGACGTCGCACGCGTCAGCCAGCTGAAGCGACCCGTTCGCTGAACCCATTCCAAACATGTTCGATAAATCAAAACCGATTCAAAACCTTTCGTGGGAAGCAGACATCCTTCGCAATGAAAGGAACTCCCGGATCGTTGCCTGGCGCGTCGCCGGTACCGCGGTTTTCGCGGTCGTGGTGCTTGCGATCGCGATCACGCTGATGATGCCGCTCAAGCGCGTCGTGCCTTACGTCGTGATGGTCGACAAGTTGACGAACGAAGCCCAGGTTGTCAACACCAGCCAGGAGTTCGTCAAGACTTCCGAACTCTCCGACAAGCATTGGCTGGCCACTTTTCTCATCGCACGTGAACGGTATGTTTTCAAGATCGTCCAGATCGACTACGACAACGTGAAGCTGCTGGCCTCGGACCGGGTCTGGGCGTCCTACCGCCCGCAGTTCGAGGGCTCGAACTCCATCGACAGCCGCTTCAAAGACGAGGTCGAGATTGTCCCGCGCATCCTGAGCATCACCCCGACCGGGATCGGTCTTGCAACCATTCGCTATGAGCTGACGACCAGGGACTATCGCGCCACTGCGCCCCCGATGGTCCAGCGGCGCATCGCAACGCTCAAGTACGAATACCAGCAGAGGGCCATGACCGTCGAAGCCGACGCCATCGCCAATCCATTTGGCTTCACCGTCACCGAATACCGAACCGACTCCGAGATGTTCAACCCGACCGGCGCAGCCGTGGCGCCAAACGCCGCTGTCGTTCCCAGCGCACCGACGGTGCCGGCGATTCCGCTCGTACCTAAAGCGCATGGCGAAGGAGCATGAGCATGATCAAAGCCATCCTTGTGATCTGCCTTGCCGCCGGCAGCGCTCAGGCCAGCGCAGACACCTATTCGGCCGTCTCCGGCGAATCGAGCCGCGTTCGGCGGGTCGAATACAAAGACAACATGGTCGTCAGCGCCACGGGCTACGCCGATCATCCGATCCTCATCGACATGGACCCGAAGGAACCGATCGAGGACAAGGCCGGCGGAAAGATGTCGAACTGGGAGGTCTATAAAAACGGTTCGCGCATGTACGTGCGCCCACTTGATGACGCGCGTCCCATGACGCTGATCTTGGCCACCAAGACAAGGTCCTACGTCTTCGACATGAAGCCCGGCAAAGGTACGCCGCCGCCGGGCTTCGTCTCCAAGATCATCTTCAGCTACCCAGAGGTGACGACATCGACTGAAGCTATGGAGAAACAAAGCAAGGAAATCAGGGATGCCAGATCGCCGCTCGGCGATGCATTGAAGGCCGCCAGGAACATGCGCTACTCCGTAGAAACAACGACCGTCGGCAGCGACATCCAGCCGCGGGAAGTTTTCGACGATGGCCGATTCACATACTTCAAGTTTCCGGCGAACCTGCCCGTTCCCGCGATCTACCAGTCAACCCCGCGCAGCAAGGACGAGTGGCTGGTCAACTCCCACAAGGACGGTGAGTACGTCGTGATGCATGCCGTGGGCGCCTCGTGGAACCTCCGTTCGGGACCCTCACTGCTCGGCATCTTTAACGATGCCTACGACGCCGCAGGCGCTGCGCCAGTCGACGGGACCACCATCAGCGGCATCAGGCGCGAGGTGCGGCATGACTGACCCGGTCCAGGCCTTCGAGTCCGACGCGCCCAGCGACGTCGACCAACCCACCGAGTTCAAGGGCGGCAAGCCGAAGAAACGCTCCTACCGCGGGATCGTCGTAGCCATCTCCATGGCCGCAGTGCTGATCGGACTCATGTTTTTTCTGAGCCACGTGATCGGCGGCTATCGGGAGCAATGGGCTGCCGACCGGGCCGACAAGGCCAAGAAGGCAGCGGAGGCGGCCAATACAGGCGCGCGGGGCGGTCACCTCTTTGGAGACGCCGTGTCGGCCCCTACAGCCGCTCAGGCGGCGCCGAAGCCCGCCGGCTCGCCACCAGCAGGCGGCAGCGGTGCAATCCCGCTGCGCACCGATGGCGCAGCGCCCCCACCCCCGCAGGGTCAAGCCGCCGCGGCACCGCCGCCGAAGCCACCGCAAGTGTCGATGTTCGATGACGACTCATCCTCAGGCACCAAAACGCCGGCAGGCGGCACCGCTGCGCAAGCCGCCACTGCCAGCCCACTGAAAGTCGTCCAGACGCAAGCGGCGAGCGAAGCCAAGGGCCAGCCAGCGACGGCCACGCCCCAGGCGACAGCCGCCAACTTCGGCGATCGTTCCTACCTGCTGGCACGTGGATCGTGGATACCCTGCATCCTGGAAACCCAGCTGAACTCGACAGTCGCCGGCGCAACCAGCTGCGTGATTCCGGAGAATGTCTATTCGGATGACGGCAAGGTCGTCCTGCTCGGCAAGGGCTCGCACGCGCAGGGCACGTTTGGCAGCACCCTCAAGGTGGGCGACGAGCGCATCGCAGTCATGTGGGACCGCATCAAGACAACGCTCGGCATCGTAGTGGACGTGAGTTCGCCGGTGGCCGATGGTGTGGGTACCACCGGCGCCGGCGGCTATGTCGACAACCACTGGGTCCAGCGCATCGGCGCCGCCGTGCTGCTTTCTTTCGTGCAGGACGCGATCGGCTACGAGGTGGCCAAGACCCAGAACAACGCCAACACGAATTCGACTACCACCAACGTGTACATGCCGCAAAACAGCGTCTCGAGCACCAACCGCCTTGCAGAAAAGATCCTCGATTCGACGATCAACATTCCACCCACGCTCTACAAGAATCGCGGCGACCGGATCATGATTTACGTGAACCGCGACATGTGGTTCGACTCGACGTACAAGCTTGTGGTGTCGCAATGACCGACATGACGGCTCAGGCCTTCGACAGGTCGACTACAGTGCGCAGCTTCTTGAGCCCGCTCGCCGAGCTGATGGACGACGACAGGATCACGGAAATCGCAGTGAACGAACCCGGCAGAGTCTGGTTCGAGCGCAGCTCCGTCTGGGACTCGACCCCCTGCCCTGCTTTCACGGCCGTGCACATGCGCCAGCTGGGCATCGCTGTGGCGGTCTTCAGCAACCAGGAGCTGTCCCGAAGAAATCCGCTGATCAGCGCCGATATGCCCGATGGCTCGCGCATCCAGTTCATCGGCGAGCCCGCAGTGCCGGTGGGCAAGCCCTCGATGACGATGCGCAAAGTGTCCAAGCAAAACCGCGTACTTGCCGACTATGCGGCCGAAGGCCTCTTCGATCGCGTGCGACCCGTCACATCGGGCCTTCGCCAGCACGAGATCGACATCAAGCAAATGCTTGCTGCAAAAAACTACGAGGGCGCGCTGCGCGCTGCCGTCGCATCCAAACTGAACATCGTGTTCGCAGGCAAGACCGGCTCCGGCAAGACCACCTTCATGAAGGCGATGGGCCGCGAGATCCCGTTGCACGAACGGGTCATCACCATCGAAGACGTGCGAGAGCTGCACTTGCCGCACCAGAACGTAGTGAACCTGGTCTACAGCAAAGGCGGCCTGAGTGCTGCCGATGTGTCGGCAAAGGATTTGCTCGAGTGCTGCCTGCGTTCCAAGCCCGACCGCATCCTTCTGGCCGAAGTGCGCGGTGACGAGTGCCTCTACTACGTGCGCGTGGCGGCGTCAGGTCACCCGGGGAGCATGACCAGCATGCACGCCGGCAGTCCGGCCGAAGCAATGGAGCAGATGGCCATCATGATCCAGGACTCCAAAGGCGGCGCCAACCTGACCTTCGACGTGATCAAGCGCCTGCTGACGCTCACGATAGACATGATCATCCAGTTCCAGTGCGACGACGGTGCCCGGTACATCAGCGAGATCTACTACGACCCCGACAAGAAACTCGCGGTCAGCCTTCACTGAGACGGCCTTCGATGAAAACCCGTTTCAAAATGACCTTGGGGGCGGTGTCGCTCTTTGTCATCGGTGGCCTGCTGGCCGCGACCACTTTCCTATCCGGTGCTGTGCTGTTCCTGCTGCACAAGAAGCTGCCGCAGAACGTGAGCTTCGCCACCATCGGGCAAGGCTGGGACGAGGCCCAGACTCCGGTCGATTTGAAGAAGGTCTACCTCAGCGTGCTGGTCGCCGCCGCAGTGTCGTTCGGCGTGCCCGGTTTTCTCCTCGCGTATGCGCTCAAAAAGCGCCCCGAGCCTGTGCATGGCAACGCGCGCTTCGCCTCGCACAAAGACGTGCAGGGCGAGGGTCTGCGGGCGGCCAACGGCATCCTGCTCGGTCGCCTGGGTCCGGGCATGACGAAGCGCAGCCTGCTCTGCCTGCCGGGATACGAGTTCAACCTGATCGCAGCGCCGACGCGAAGCGGCAAAGGCGTGAGCCACATCATCCCTAACCTTCTCACCTTCGACGGCTCGGTGGTGGTGCTCGACATCAAGGGCGAGAACTACAGCCTCACAAGCGCGTTCCGCAAACAGCATATGAAGAACGAGGTCGTGTACTTCAATCCGTTCTCGGGAAGCTCGATGCGCTGGAACCCGCTGAGCTACATCTCGAAAGACCAGAACTTCCGCGTCAATGGCCTGCAGGCACTGGCAAAGCTGATCTATCCGGCAAACCCGAAGGAACCGTTCTGGCCAGACTCCGCGGCCAACCTCTTTGTTGGCCTCGCTCTACTCGTCCTCGAAACGCCGGGCCTGCCTCAGACGATCGGCGAGATCCGTCGGCAGAGCACCGGCAAGGGCAAATCAATCTCCGAGTACCTGATGGAAGTGATGGAGCTGCGCGCCGACCCGACCAAATGTGACTTCCCTCTTTCGAGCGCGTGCATCACGTCGCTGCAGCTGTTCGTCAAGAACCCGGATGCGACGCTCAACAACATCGTGGCCACGCTGGTGGCACCGCTCGCAGTCTTCGGCAATGCGGTCGTGGACAAGGCAACCTCGGGTGACGATTTCTTCCTGACGGATGTGAGGAAGAAACGGGTGTCGATATACATCCACATCCCAGCCAAGGAAGTCGTGCAGGCAGCCTTCATCGTGAACCTGTTCTTCTCTCAGCTCATCAATGAAAACGTCGGAGAGCTGCCAGAAGACAACCCCGCGCTGAAGTACCAGTGCCTGATGATCATGGACGAGTTCACCTCGATCGGGAAAGTCGAATCGATCGCCAAGGGTGTCGGCTTCATGGCCGGCTACAACATGCGGCTAGACATCATCATCCAGGACAAGTCACAGCTCGAGGCCGCGTACGGCAAAGAAGACGCACACAACATCCTTTCGAACATGGGATCGCGGATCGTCTTCACCCCGAACGAGGTCAAGGATGCCGAGGACTACTCGAAGCTGATCGGCAACACGACGGTCACAGTGAACAACCGGACACGACGGCTGACCGGTACGGGCATGGGTTCGAGCAGCAGCGACACCGCCACCGAAGGCCTTATCGCCAGGCCGCTCATGCTGCCTCAGGAGCTGCTGTCGATGGACAAGAAGAAGGCACTGATCGTGCGCGCAGGGATACCCGTCATCCAAGCCGACAAAATCATTTACTACACCGACCCGTACTTCCTCGAGCGCTTCCGGTCGGTGCCGATGAAGACGGTTCGCCTTAACGGGGCGGAACGATCGGTGCCGGTACCGCTCGAGGTACCCGTCGCCAAATGGCGTGCATACAACTGCACCGTCGAGCAGTCGGATTTCTATGCACTGGCCGGCGCAAATCCAGAGACGTGCACAGAGCCATTTTTCCCGTCGCTGAAGAAGCGCGTGGAGCGCACTGATCTTGTGGAGCAGATGAACGCACAGGAGGACCTCACGGACGCACAGGTATCGATCATGTCGAGCCAGCTCCTTGCGGGTCTGGTCGATGAATTCACAGCCAAGTTCGAGAGGATCTGACCGCACCAGAGGGTGTGCAGCGTGTTTTCACGGTGGCTGATTTCCAGCCTTCCGTACCTCGCTCCCGGCATACGGGAGCGTTTACAAATCAGGGAGTGTCAGATGAATACGAAAACTGCAGAAGGCGTCAAAGCCACAACCGATTCGACCGTCGCCGAAGCGAAGTATCCCGAACGAACAGTGATCACGGCGCCGATGGCGCGATCCGAATGGGCAGACGCCAAAGCCAATTTCGAAAGCAAGACCACCGGGCAAGTGAACCTGGGCCTGGCGAAGAACAACACCGTCCAGCCTTACAAAGGGCAGGTGCTGTACATCACCGATACGCACATCGTCCAGCGAGTCAACGCCAACGTCGCCGTGGTACATGAGTTTTCCAAGCTGTCGAACGGTGCGGAGTTGAACGCGGCCGTCGACAACGGCAAGCTCAAGCCAGGTTCGCAGATGGAGGTGAGCTACGCGCAGGATCATGGTCGAGGTGACGTCGTGCCCTTCAACAGGCTGCGTGCCGAGATCGTCCAGCGCGAAGTAACCGAATGGGCCAAAGAGAACATCAAGGCGCCAAAGGCGCTGGAGACTTTCCTGAAGACGATGCAGAAGGCGACCCTTGCCATATCCGCCGATCGCTCGCCGAAGGCGTTGGACTTGAAATCTCCGTTGGCCGAGGTGCAAAAGTCGAAAGACGCACCGCCGATCGCCCGTTAAGCAAATCCGGGCGCTGGTGACACAGCGCCCGGGCTTCGTCTGGGTGCTCAGGCCTTGAGCTTTTTCATTTCCTCGGCCAGCACCCACAGCGCGCGATTGACCTTCACGGATTGATCGATGCCCTGGATCTCGCGGGTACGTTGCCGGCGCCCGTTGGTCGTCTGCGCTGCCAGACCACCGCGCACCAAGTTTTCCTGAACCCGGTTGAAGGTGCTCCAAAGGTCGGAACCCATGTCCGCATGACGGCGCGGCGCCAGCAGTTGCATTTCAGTGACCGGTACCGGCTTGGCGAGGTCGGGCTCGTATTTCAGGGCGAGGGCAGCGCGGCCGAAAGCCGTGGCCTCTTCGCAAGACAGCGTCACAGCGCGCATCGCATCCCGACCCTCACGCACCTGCGTGAAGCCCTGCAACACCGCGTAGGCGCCCTCGATCACGTTGTCGACGATCTGGCCCTTGTGACGCACGCGAACATCGGCCACGGTGTCGCCGCAGACCAAGCCGTTGCTGCAGACGAAGCGGAACATGCCCGCCAACATCTGATAGCTGCTGGTGCCGTCATGGCTGTTCAGCAGGATCACTTCATTGGCTTCGCGGTCATCGATCCGTTTCGCATGGCGAAGCCGGATCATGTGTTTCGTGAAGTCGCGTTTGCTCTCGTTGCGCACCCGCGTCTGGCACACCATGAACGGTGCGAAGCCTTCCTTGCGCAAACCTTCGAGGACGGTCGAAGTGGGGATGTACGTGTACCGCTCCGACCGGCTTTCATGCGCAGCCTCGGCAAAGATCGACGGCGCAACACTTCGCAATTGCTCGTCCGTCAGCGGCAAGGCACTGCGGTACGAATGAGAGTTACGGCCAAAACGTGAAGCGAGTTGCATGGTGTTTTCCTTGATGTTGCTTGGTGTTGAAAGAGCTGCCGGGTCCTTAGATTCCGAGCCCATCAATTGATGGTTTCGGGGGCGAGTGGCCGGCTCCCGGATCTCGCCGCCGTTTCCCTGAGTTCGTCGCCCGGTGTGCTGCGGCAGAAGAGCGGACAGGGGAGCAAGGGGGAAGCCTTCGTAACGCGCAAGCGTTATGAACACCCCCTTGCAGGCGAGAGCCGGTCCGATGGCCGATCGGATGCAAAGTCACCGGGAATGGCGAGGAACACAAGGAAACGGAGAGCACGGCGGTCCGGCTTCGCGCAACCGAAAACGCCGCGCGGCAGCGCCTTCACGCACCGCAGGTGCGGCTGGCCAGAGCAAGCGCAGCGCGCAGCACCGGCGCAGCCGATGCGAAGGGAGTCAAGAAACTAAAAAAGGGCGAGCAGGCGCAGCCTGGTCGCGGACCCCAGTGGGCGCCAACCGCAGGGCGGCGGGAGAGGGCCGACTGGCCTTCTCCCTGGAGGCGACCGTCAGGGCGCAGCGACGCAAGGAGCGAAGGCGTCAGCGATGGAAGCCCGAGAGGGTAGAGACGCACCGCGGCTCGATGCGCAGCACGTCAGCGTGGCCGGTGAAGCCGGCGACGCACAGGAAGCATCTGTGCAGGAACAAGTTATCTAATGCCGTTGCAAAAGGCCGGTCAGATCAACGTTGCGCTCACTCCGCGCGCTACAAGCGGCGCAATGCCGTCGTAGAAGAAGATCAAGCTGTCCTCCGGACCGTTGAGGGCCCGCCCACGAACCTTGCCCATGAAGCAAACGCCGACCTCTGCATCCGTCGGGCCGATGACCAACACGAACGGGTTGTCCTCATCGCTACGCAAATAACGCCCACCGAATGCACGCCGTGCGACTTCGAATGCGTAAGCCGATGCAAGGAAGTGCAGATCGTCCGGCAGCGGCGCCTTCTGTTGGAAGAAGTCCTGGAGAACGCGGTCCACCAGTTCTAGCGAGCCACGGCTGTAGTCGAGCAACGCACCGTCGATCGGTGCGCCGGGCTTGGAGAACGCCCGGACGAAGTCCGCAGCCTGGGACGCCATCGCCGCTTCGAGTGTCGAAGGCATCTTTCTCTTATTCAAAAAGCTGAACAGACCCATGGTCGGGCCTAAGCGCTGGCGGGTGTGAGTACAACGAGGCCCGCACACGTGTTGTTGGTTTTCATACATTCCCTGATTCGCCACGTCCGCTCCCCCGATTGGGTCACGTGTGCTGGCTGTTTCCGGCACCAGCGTCGATGTCATGCATGGCTGCTCTCATTTTCACGTCCGCGGCCTTCCACCTCTTCAAGCAAAAACTGGTCCGCGCGTACTAACTCACGAACAGAGGGACCGTGCACGGGAAGCAGCAACCGGCAGTCCGGTCGCTGCATCGATGCGTCACATCAGCCCCTTCGCCGCCATCGACAACGAACGTGTACCGGCAACGATCACATGGTCCAGCACACGGACATCGATCAGCGCCAGCGCAGTCTTCAGCGTCTGCGTCAGTGCCTCGTCCGCACGCGATGGCTGTGCTGCTCCTGACGGATGGTTGTGACTCAGGATCACAGCGGCGGCCTGATGATGCAAGGCCCGGACCAGGATCTCGCGCGGATAGACGCTGGTCTGCGTCAGCGTGCCCCGGAACA
Source organism: Variovorax sp. LG9.2 (assembly GCF_035018885.1). Taxonomy (NCBI): domain Bacteria; kingdom Pseudomonadati; phylum Pseudomonadota; class Betaproteobacteria; order Burkholderiales; family Comamonadaceae; genus Variovorax; species Variovorax sp. LG9.2. Next base: position 23,355 of record NZ_JASJXB010000027.1, read on the forward strand.
CATCCTCGAAGGCAACAAAGGCGTGTTGTGCGTTCAGGTACAGCACCGCAAAGCTCTCGTACGGTTGACCGGCGAAGTGCAGCTTCAGAAATTCGGAGACGGCCGTCGGTGAATCGAACACCGGCCGATCGGTCATCTCTTCGGCCAGCAGCTCCTGCGCCAGCGCCAGGCTCGTCACCAGGCTATGGCATCCCGGCAGCGATGACTCGCGTGCGAAGTACGTGAGCCTCTGGAGCGACCGTCCATGGGCTTCGTAGAGTGCTTCGGCGTCGTTGCCGAAGAAAGAGTGCAGCGCCTCGATCGTGCGGCGTTGTTTTTCATTGAATTCAGTGAATGCGGTCATGAGAGAGCCCTGTCGATGTCACAGGCGGAATGCCTGCGTGAGTCCAGACCTCCTCGCCGCAGCGCAGCGCTCAAGGTCGCCATAGGCGCGCGGTACGCGCCGAGCACGCAAAGCGCGCACAGGGCCTTGAACGCGAGAACGGTGGGGTAGTCTCAGAACACACAGGCAAGCCCTCCCCTGCCCTGTTCCTATCCACATCAGACGAAAATGCGGCCACGGCTGGACCGCGACCTCAAGCTCCTGCATGCTGTGTCAGCAACGCAAGGAGTTTTGACATGGGCATGGGCTTTCTGAGCACGATAGGTCGAGAGAACGAAGACGATGATCCGGTCGGGGAAGGGGCCGACCCGATTGATCGTTTCACCGAAGCGGCGGTTGCCGTCGGCCTGATTCGGCCGGGCGACAAGCTCGACGGGAACATGGTCGAGCTGTGTCTGCGCGTCGTCGAGATGGCCGCACAGATGGGTGATCACTATCGCCTCGCCGACTTCCCTTGCGACACTGTTGGCTCCCAGATCCGCGCTGAACTAGGTCAGCAGTCCGCCGGTAAGGGACCGCAAGTTTTGGATGAATAGGGGCGCGCAAATTGAAGAGGACCTCACCTGTTCCAGCTGCTTTATTAGGTATGTACTTATTTACATTTACGTAGTGAGGGAAAATTGACCTGTCATCGGCATCTGCCGCGCAGCGACATTGCCGAGCCAACTTCTTCCCGAGCCACTGCGGACATCGCCTTGCAAGTACGACGAAGCAACGCGCCGCACGCCTCCTGAAAGAGCGCGCTGAGCACCGCAATGCACGCCGTCTCGAAACAGCATCGATATGCGTCGCCGCCTCGATTGCCCTGGGCAAGTAGCATCTGAGTCGAACCCTGGACGCAGCCGGCCTCAGCCACGCTTGGCCCAACTACACGGGCTCGCTGCGCCTGGGAATTGACATCGGCTCATGCATCGGCGTCGCCGCCATTGACGCGCCCCAACTACCGCTTATGCGCCGCATCATGCAGGCTTTGCCAGCATCCAGTGCAGCCTGATTGCTCGGCAGCGGCCCCATGGCGAAATCGATCACCAGCGGCTTTTCGCCGGCCTGCGTCTGCTGGACCAGCGTCCAGAAAAAATGGCCCGCAATCGGTTCGTCGATGATCAGCTCGTGTGCGTCAGGCATAAATGTGAAGAGAAAGTGAACTGCCTCATTGAAACTCCGGCATGGCGACGCCGAAAGTAAAAACATCACAACTTCGCGTGCGATTGACAGAGGAACCCAAGTCGCGCTCCTGGCCTACATGGCCAGAGTCGCCCGCCGAAGGGCCCGACCGGTCAGCCGCGTCGCACAGTCTGGAGGAACAACAGCTGAGGCTTCTACAAAGCGCGACGCGACAGACATGCCTGATTCCACGCGGACGACCCCATCTCCCCCGACCACACCGGATGGCCGCTACATCGTCGTACGCGGGCGACTGTGGCGCACCGCAAATCCTGCGCTGGGCTCCGCGGAGAGGCAGACCTTGGTGGACCAGCTTATGGCGGCGCGACGCAGGGTATCAGTGGCCAAACAAGAAACGGACTTGCCTTCACTGGCGCCGGCACAGCAACAGGTCGATGCAGCGAAGCACGCCCTCGGCGAGCGCGGGCCGGTCTAGTGGTCGGATAGCTCACCGGACCTGAATCGGCACATGGTTCACACCACGCCATACGCTGCTTGGCATGCAGCGTTGCACAAATGAAGGTGGGTGGACGCGATGAGCGTTGACCGATGTGTTCGGCGTGGAATCAATGCCCTTTTTCAAAGGCCGGGCGTGCTGCTTTGATGAGCGCACTTCGGGTTTTCTGCAGTGCCGCAAGTTGGGCCAATTGCACCGGGCAGTCGGAAGTGGACGCAACCAACACGAAGGCACTCCGACGCAGCGCAGTGATCTTCTTCTCGGTGTCAACAGGCGTGCGATCCTTGGAGATCAGTCCAGCCTTGACCGCCGCGGTCGACTGCCTGAAAAAAGCGCTCTCGAACGCGGGCGTTCCGCACCTCGCGGCGATCACGCGCAAGTCAGCCTCGCGCTGTTCAGGTCCTGTCGCGTTGTTCGACAGGTCGGCCCCGTACGCGCTGATGGATGCCACGAAACTCACGGCCGATATCACAAGGCCTGTATTGAGGCTCCTCATTCGCTTCTCCCTTTCCAAGTCCAACTTCGAATCGATCGTAAGCGGTGCATCGCTGCGAAGCGGCCCTGTGCATCAAGGCATGGTCGTCGCGTCGCGCTCACGCAACGTCTTGTGCTGCGCTGGTCCCAGAAAGCTTGAGCCACGCCGCAGAGCAAAAATTCAACCTTTGGCGTAAGTCATCCCGTCCTGCCAGATCGGCGTCATCTGCTCCAGCAGCACCTTCGGAACCCGCTCGTCCGATGCGGCGTTGCGCAATGTCGTATCCATCGCATCAGCGATCCGACCGAGCACTTCCCCGGGTCTGGCCACGCCGCACACCGTGCTGCCGAAGCGGTGGAGTTCTTCCGTGGTGGGATAGGCTCGGGTCTGACCTGTTCCTGCAAAGAGCTTCAGCGCAAGCGTCCTGTCCTCCAGTTCCGGCCCCCCAGCATAACGGGCATACCGATAGATGGCAGTCGTCACGACGTCGAACATCGGCGCCAGTCGGCAGTCTGCTTCGGAGTGATAGAGCACTCCGTAGTTCTTGAGGTGGCCGTCGCCATTGCGCACCATGATGCTGAACGCCACCTGCTCAAAAAAGCGCGACAGGCTGTCGCTGGGCAACCGGATGTACCGCAGGAGGTCCGCCACGCGCTCATAGCTGCCATGGTATTTGCGATCGGACTGGATGTCGCGCACCCGCAGGCCCATCAATGCAGCGATGTCTTCGAAGCCCAGTCGCGATCCGTCGGTCTCGATGTCGAAACGGTCGACCAGAAGCATCTGGCCGTCATGCGAGAGATCAAAGCTCGGCGTCACTATCCCGGCCATCCTGGCTGCCGTCAGACACAGGAACTCGTTGGCCGCCAGCCCGGGATACACCGCAGAGGCAGTCTTTACGATGAGTGTCGGGATCGGGACGGTGGGACGGTCCGGCACCATGATCTTGGGTTGCATCCCGGCAATGCCGGCCCCCGTACTGAGATAAGCGCGCACCAGTGCGTCGAAGACTTCCGGGGTGTAGCGCATCTCGAGCAATGTTTTACGCGAGATGTGCACGGGCGAATCCGCTACACGTGCGCCGGGGAGCCGGAAGCCCAAACGGCCGATACCGTTCGAACCCACCAGCGCCAAGAGGTGCATGGGCGTGAGTGGCTGCTTGGGGAACATGGCCCGCAGTCGCAGATACAGGTCGCCCTCTGGAAGATTCTGGTCCATGACCGCAAACAGGTCGCCATCCTGGTAGGTCGGCTGGCTTGGCGGCATGAGCAGCGCTACTGCGGGCTGGTCGTCGCGGCTGCTCAGATATCGGAATTCGTAAATCGAGTGCTTTAACAGCTGCCCGGCGGCAGCGTTACTGATCTCGACGTCGAGCTGCTTGATCTTGTCAGGGAGCATCGTCGTCTTCATCCTGGGCAAAGCGTTGCTGGACATCTGCGAGAGTCGGCATGCCCAGCCGCTCGAGCCGGATAGTCAGGTCCATGGCGCGCAGGATATCGAGCAAAGAGCTGACGGTGACGTCTTCCCCGCGCTCCAGGCGATAGAGAACGTTGCGCGCACGACCCGAACGTGCCGCAATGTCAGTCGCTTTGAATTTGCCTTCTTTTCGTGCGCGCTGCACCGCGGCACCCAGATCGGTCGGCAGACGTATTTTGTCCTTCATACGCCACATATTAGGCAGAAGACGCATAAATGTCTATTTAAAAGGACGTCTAGCCAACGACCAGTTTCCGTCAAAACGACGGCTGCCGCCCAATCCGACAGCCGTTCGAAAAGCTTCGTAGCCGGTGCATCGCGTTTCATCGCCTACGAATTGCTGGCGGCTCGCAAGGAAGTTGGTTCCTAAATCCGCTGGTACGACGAGAAGCGGATCAATATCTCCCTCGGGTCTCCCAGCCCCAACGAATACCGAGAGAGTCTTGGACTTACAACATAAAACCAGTCCAAGTTTTTATCCGCATCCCCGGTGGGTCAAGATTCAACCGGCGTAGACAGCCATGAGCCAGCGAAGCGACTCGCTTAACGGGGCGCGGTGCTTCGATCTACATGCTTGCTTTCTGAGTCTGCGACTCACACGCCCCGGTCAGTGAACCGGTACCAGCCGATCACGGCCGACACGTAGAAGCGACGCAGCCCATACAGCGGAAACGGCTTGATCACAGAGGGCGCGACCGGCAATTCGGCCTTGTCCCCGGAGTGGATGTAGGCGGCCAGTGCCTGCCCCATGCGCGTCTGCAATCCAACGCCACGGCCCTGGCATCCGATGTCGATCAACAGCCCCGGCGCTGGCTCGTGCAGATGGGGCAGGTAGTCCCGGGTTATCGCGACGTGCCCGCACCACCGGTAAGCGATCGGGATGGCAGCCGCTTGCGGAAAGAGTTTTCCCACAACGTTCTCGAGATGCGACCAGTCACCGGCTTGCCCTGGGACCGGTTCCCTGAATGTTCCCCTCCCGCCCATCAACAGTCGGCCGGTATGGTCGATGCGGTAACACAGCAGCAGATTGCGGGCATCGGATGACACATGCCCTTTGGGCATGATGGAACGGCTGATGGATCTATGCATCTGGGGCCAGAGGTCGTCCGTGTAGCCGTTGGTGCACAGCACCACCCGCTCAGCCGTGACCGTAACACCTTGCTGGATGTGCACCTGCCACTAGCCGCTGGCTTGCGATAGCTGATTAACGGGACTCCGCGTGTGAAGCTAGAACGACGTCCCCGCCCAATCCGAAAGTCGTTCAAACAGCGTGGCCGCTGGCGCATCACGTTTCATCGCAATAGCTTGGATCACTGCCCGCGCGGTCGCCACCGATTCAATGGCCCCGGCTACTTGTGCGGTATTCCCAGCACGGTCCATATCATTCCGGCGAACCGAGCTGGCGAGCGTTTTGAACTCCGACGGCGTCAGCCCTTTGGCGCGTCGCACATAGTCCGAAAAAGCCACCATTTTTGCGAAGCATTCAAACCTGTCTGACATCGGGTCGCAAGTGCGCTGCAAGTAGCTAATTGTCGTTATTCTGAAGCGTTTTACGCGAGGCGGCGAGGCTTTTGCGTTGGCAAACTTTGAAAAAGTGGGCGCTACAGAACCTGGAACCCACTGTCGCACGTAAGGGGCTTGCGCTCGTAGTCGCCCAGCCATGCGCGAAGCCGTACTGACAGTGCAGCGCTGGCAGCAGCACGATCGGGGAAATGTCCGTCGAGCGCGAGCATGCACACCCATTCCCCATCCCTGAACACATCTGCCTGATAAGTTGCTGTCCCGGCGGCGGCGCCTGTAGCCACCAGCCGCATGGTCCATTCCGGCAGGGCAAAAAGCTGCTCCTCTCCAAAGGCAGTCTGGGCGTTCATGTGCTTCCAGTTCGAACATCAAGTGCGACGCTGGCATTTTAGTCGCGCCGCGCTTTTCTGCGACACGCACGGCAACTGCTATTCGCCGAAAGCCTTATGGATTTCGGACGGCCGGTACTGCTTGATGTGAACTGACGATTAGCTTGGAACTTGTGTGGGATCGGCCTGCGTCATGGCCCTGCCTAAGAGCCAGCAGCGACATCATTAACGCACAGCCGGCACAAGCGTTTCGACCGACAAGTTTCTTCCCGCGTCAGGCAGCCGGCGTCTGCGCCATCCTTTTTGAATACATGCTGGCAGGCTCGTACCGCCTCGCGGTCGCCAGGGCGTGTAACAACTACGGCAAGCATCAGTGAGCTGGCGCGACAGCCTTCCTTCGTGCTTCCACCTCGATCCAGCACGCGAAGATCGGATGACCGTCGACGATCATCGGCGGCGCGGCGCGGTGCGCCTGGAAGCCCTCGCGACGCAGCAGCCGCTCGATCCCCAATGGGGACACCGTGATGATGCGTTCGGCACCGTGCGCTGCCGCCACTTCGATAGCCTTTTCCAGAAGTCCGACGGCGACTTCGGACGAAAACTGACTGAGTGCATTGCCGTGAGGTGCGTTGAAGTCCACCGCCGCGAACCGCGACAGCTCCCACACTCTTGAATCGCAGGGTGGTGCCGCACCGCCCAGCAATTGAGGAAAGACCTCCCCCAGCAGATAGGGGCTGGTCGTGGGCAGCAAACGCGCCACACCCACCACCTGGGCAGCCTCATCGCGCGCTGCGATGTAGAGCGTCTCGTCATGATCGAACTGGTCTTTTTCAAGACCTTGGTGAGTAACAAGATCCCATCCCAACGTCTCTACGAAAACCTTGTATCGGTAGCGACCAACATCGTCGAGGACGTGTTGTGCCAGATGACCAGGCCGGCCTGCCAGTATTTCCATTTGCTTCATTCCCGAAGTTGTATCGGGCATTTCAGCGCCGGCCCGGCGCGCGCGAAACTATCAGTTCTGATAGGTCAGCTCGCGTAGCGCCCGCACACCGCTTCGAAGGCGGGCGTATTCCAGTCGAACGCATCAATGAGCGAAGCCATGACTTCGAGGCTTTGCTCCCACGGCAACGGGTCCAGTTCGCCTCTCAGCACAAGGACGTTGGTTCGCGGCATGCCAAGGCGGACCACCCTCGGCGCTGGCGAATGCGTCTCGAGTTGCCAGTCCCAGCCCAGTGTCAGGCCCGGCTCCTCGGCGCTGACCCACTCGGTGTAACCGCAAAGCGTCGTGCTGCTGCCGCAGCGGTGCGTGCCGTCTGCGAGGGCGTCATCGTCGATGCCCGACATCAGGTGCACCAACGTGATGGCGCCAAGTTGTCGTTGATGCAGTCGCAGCAGTCCGTCGGCAGGATGGTTGTTCATCACGGCTCCCATGGGGAATGGCGCGCTCGCATTGATCGCGCGGGGGTGTGAGCTTGCGTGCGTCGGGCCGCCAGATCAACCCGTCACTTTTCATAGGCTGCGGGCAACTGCGAAGTTGTCCACGGATCGACAACGATGACAGATAACAGAGCCGATAGCCATTCGACTCACGTATTGCCGATGAGGTAGATTGACCCCTTGGACGTGTCCGGCGGCCGCTGCGGGCGCACACTGCACTGGACATGACGCTAGCCATTGTTTAACCGAGCTTGCCAAAGCCTGGTCTCAATCGATCAACCGCCCTGCAGATTCATGCCATCGTTCACCGAGAGCCTCCTAACCGCGCTCGATCGTGCCGAGAACGAAGTTGTGGTTTTTCAGGCCCTCGTATCGGCCGCCAGGACGCTTGGCTTCGAGCATGTCGCTTATGGCCTGCGCCTGGCAGTGCCCGTGTCGAATCCGAAAGTCATCACGCTCAACAACTATCCGGAGCCATGGCAGACGCGTTACCAGCAAGCGGGTTATCTGGCGATCGACCCGAGCGTGCGTCATGGCCAGCGAAGCCAGGAACCACTGGTATGGGGTGACGACGTATTCGGTGCTGCGCAAGAGTTGTGGTCTGAAGCGAAGGACCAGGGCCTCCGAGTGGGATGGGCGCAGTCCAGCCTGGATGGCTTCGGTGTTGGCGGCATGCTGACCCTGTCGCGCTCCGGCGAAATCCTGAGCGAAATGGAACTGCATCACAAGGAAATGGAGATGCGCTGGCTGGTGCAGGCCGCGCACCTGTCGCTCTCTCGCCTCATGAAGCCGAAGTTCACGCTGCAACCCGAGGCGCCTTTGACGCCCCGCGAGATTGAAGTGCTGAAGTGGAGCGCCGACGGCAAGACGGCCGGCGAGATCGGCGACATCCTTTCAATTTCGATGCCCACGGTGAACTTTCACATCAAGAATGTCATTCACAAGATGAAGGCGGCCAACAAGACGGCGGCGGTGGTGCAGGCATTGATGTCCGGTCTCCTGAACTGATCGTGGACCGCCCAGCCGACCTACCATTTCTGGTAGTTACTGGCTGCTTCGTCTTTCGATTGAATCGAAGAGATGAAAATCGCCAACTTTCTGGCCGCCGCCGAGATCCGGGTGCACCTGTCTGCAGGCGCACTCATCGCTTGCGAGATCAAGCGCGGCTGGGGTCCTGGCACCATCGTGCGCAAGGCCAGCTTCGCGTTCGAGAGCGGCGAGCGTGCAGCGGCAATGCAGGCGCTGGCGGATTGGATTGGCAAGACGGCGGCACGGCGATCCGTTTTCTGGATCGTGGGGCCGACCGACGCGCAATATTTCATGCTGCCGTGGGCACCGGCATGGCTCGACCGAACGCTGCGCGATTCCTATGCACGCGCCCATTTTGAACAGCTCTTCGAGTGCGATGCCTCGCTCTCGACCTTCTGCTTCGCGCATCCCTCCGACGACAGCGAGCAGCTGGTCTCTTGCATCTCCAAAGCACTGCACGCGGAGTTGGTGGCCCATGCCAAATCCGCACGTTGCGATCTGGGCGGTATAAAGCCTTCCATACCGGCGGTCTGGGATCAATTTCGGGACGTGCTGGAAACCGAGGACGGCACGCTTTGCGTAGTGGACGGCGATCGGCAGGCGCTTGTGCACCACGACAAAAAGCACATCAGGAACGTCGTCGTGAAGCCGTGCGGCAAGTCGGCGGGTGTCCCGGCAGCCCGCACTGGCGTCTCGCGTCTTTTCACGAATGCCATCACCGGCGGGCCGAACAAGTCGATCGCGACCCTGACTTTGCCAGCACAGCGCGGCTATGTCGACGCACAAGACACCGTCTATTCCTTCGCACTGTGCGGAGCACTTTAGACAAGCAGCGCGCCGCGCCCCTTTTCCCAACTCCTGAAGCGGTCAAGTTGCTTCTCGCGGAGCCTCTTTACGGTATTCGCCATGCGGCACGCAAAATCTCCTACTCGGCCTTTCTGAAAACCACGACATGCTGCCAAGGCAGCGTTTCGACGGTTCGGGCCCAGGTCAGGCCCAGCGCCTGCGCTTCGCGCCGGACCTGCGCTTCGCTCATCTTGTGCAACGGTTTGATCGGCACGCTGGCATCTTCCGCCCGGTACTCGACAAAGACCACTTGGCCGCCGGGCTTGAGCGCCTTGACGAGGCTTCCAAGCACCGCATCCGGATACGCTAACTCGTGGTAGACGTCGACCATGATGGCCAGATCCACAGAGGACGGTCGCAGCTTCACATCCGTCTCGCTGCCGAGTAAGGGTGTCACGTTGAACAGGCCATCCTGCTGCGCCGCCTTGCGCAGCAGGACGAGCATTTCAGGTTGTACATCCACGGCGAACACCGTGCCCGACGGCGCGACCGCCCGTGCCATGCGCCGCGACAGAAACCCGGTGCCGGCCCCGATGTCCGCCAGGACCATGCCGGGCTTCAGGTCCAGGGCTCTGAGCAACAGATCCGTGCGCTCCTCCCTCTCGCGTTCTTCGCGGTCCAGCCAGGCTGCGCCCTGCCAACCCATGACCTGCGCAATCTCTCGACCCATATAGCGCTTGCCAATGCCGTCGGCGCTGGCAGGACCAGTGACGTACACGGGCATTTGGGCGTTTGCGAGCGACACGAGACACGCGCCCGAGACGAGCAGCAGCGTCTTGTACAAGCGCAATGCCGCCAGTTTGCAAAGGGGTCCGTCTGTCACTCTGTGGCGCCGCATTGGCGACGTATGAGTTTTGTGCATCGATGAATCGTCAAAACCAAAAGGCAGCTCCTCATATGCACGGAAATCGCGGAACCAAAATTGGCGGGCTCGCAGCCAACATCAATGCGTTTCGCTCTTTGCGCGCAGCCGCACCAAGCAAGTAGTACGAACTCTACTCGGGCGGCATGATGCCGATCGCGCTCAGATCCGTCGCAAGGTAATGGCGCACAACCGGTTCACGGTCAATGAGCTTGGCGCGGTCTGCAGGCGCAATGGTGGGTCGGAGCGTCTCCGCGCCTGTGAAAGCACAGATGCTTTCCATCAAATCCCAGGTCGAAACGACGGCCACCTCGGTGCTGCCGTCGCCGAGATCGCGAAACAGCGCCACAGCGCGCTGACAGCCGGGTTGCGCACGCAGCTCTTTCAGCTTGGTGACTTCCAGATGCGCGCGGCATTCTTCATGGAGTTCGGTGCGAATCCAGAATGTCCACTCCCGAAGGATGTTGCTGTTCTTTGGCATTGATCACTTTGTCCCGAGTTTCTGCCGAATCCGCGCGATGACTTAGCGACTGGCATTGCCGAACTCTGAAACTCACAGCGCATTTCTCCGCATCATTCGATCTCCGCCGTGATTCGGACAGGAACGAAGTCGCAGCCAAATCACATTTGAACCAAGCCGTTCATTTTTGTGGCCGGAATGTGAATGAATTGCGCTTGCGGGGGTGGCTTGGGCAACGTCTTCTGAACCGGCGAGCCAACCGCAGAACCCGCACCTGAATGCGTGTGGGCACTGGATCGCTTTTGACAACGACGGCGTACCTTCAGATGCTGTTGAACGCGTACTTGGCCGAGCTCCAACAAAAGAACGAACGTTGTTGTGACGAACTGCCGCATGCGATGACCACCTTTGAAACTACGATCCATGAGTTACCACCAGAGTCCGAAACGCCCGCCTTCTTGCGACTCTTCGCCTGTTCGACTTCAAACATCCTATGCACCGCATCCTGAGTGCCTTCGTCGACTTCTGCTCCGTGACACGAGGGATATCGCGGATCGGTTCGGACCGTCGACGGGGCGCACACCTGCAGGACACGACACCCCCTTTGCAATCGCTGCCCGCGGTGACAGACCTGATCCACGTCGCAGCGGATGAGCCGGATTACGCCCAAGCAGCCGCGGCGCAATGGCATGCGTCTGAAAACTTCCGCCTGATTCCAAGCGCCGAGGCCGAGTCCCACGTGCGCGATCAACTTGAAAAACAATTCAAGGACCTGCCACGACCACCACGGGCATTCCACGAGTTGCTGTCGTTCGACTTCGTCGCGCGTGCTTCGTCGAACTACGTCGGCGACTTGGTAGCAGGGGAGCCAATCGTGGCAGCCCGCATTCTGGCAAGGGTTAATTCAGTGCTGTACGGCGCCCGAGCGCCCATACTGCAGATTGGCCAAGCCATCACGTTTCTTGGCCTGCAAAGCGTGCGCAACATCTGCCTGCGCTATCTGCTCGACGAGTCCTTCAAGACAGCAAACCCAGCCATGCGCGCGTCTCTCGATGAAATCGGTAGGTCCAGCGCTATCGCGAGCGAACTGTGCCATCGCTTCGCGAAACGCATGGACCTGGACGACCCCGCCTCGTTGACCACGCACGTCGTCCTGTCCTTCACGGGCCATCTTGCGTGTGCGTTAGTCCGGCCCGCGGACCAACGCACAGCGCCTGATGCGGACACGCTAAGCCTGCTGCAACGCTTTGAGCGGCAACAGGCATCCATCGGATTGGCTGCACCGGAGGTGGGACGCCTGCTGCTCAGTTCGTGGAGCCTGCCACCGTCACTGGTCGACAAGGTGGCCATGATGGACCGGGTGGCAATGCCACTCGACGGTGCGCCAAGTCTGCAAAGCCAGACTCGGGCCATTGGGTTCCTCTGCGCGCGGCTGGGCGAACGGTTGGCACGCAAGCAGGTCGCCAACACCGAACAGCTCGAAGCCCTGCTGCAAACCGATCCGGATCTGCGTTTCCTTCGATCGTATTTCGATTCGACGGCTTACGACGATGCCCTCCGGAGCATGGTCGCACCGGATTTTCTGGAGGGACTCGACGTCGTAGAAGCGTGACACGCAAAAAGGTTGAAGCGCTGAGGCAGGCGGATAGGCACCTTCAGACACATCCTCAAATGCGGCGTCTCCGCGACACCGCTTGCCAATGCGTTACGTTCTTAACAGGCGTAGTCCCCACTGTGACCGGTTGGACAGGCGAGTCGTGCAACGGGTCGGCTTGCCGCACGCGCATGGTGACCACCCCAAAGGCACATCATCGAAAAAAAGGCGGTCACGCCCGCCCTAACTCGATGTACCGCGGCCAGTCAGTTTGCGCGCTGTTCTAACGACTGCGTTGCGGCTTTTCTGCAACGCTGCCAGCTGCCCGAGTTGAGCGGCACAGTCCGACGGCCCAGCCATCAGTATCAAGGGATTGCGCCGCAGCGACGTGATCGATTTCTCCCCCTCGACGGGTCGGCGGTCTTTCGCGATCAGTCCAGCGGAAACAACCGCCATCGACTGCCGGAGAAAAACTTTTTCAAAGGCTGGTGTGCGGTCGGGCCATCATCTCGCGCCGGCTATGCCGCCTTCGGGCTGCAATGTCTACGAGACGCTCGGCTCTGGCTACACACTGCTGGCGTTTGGCACCAAGGCCAAAGTCCTCAAGGATTTTCGCGACGTTGCAGCTGAGTTGCGCATGCCGCTCACGATCGTGCAAGACGACTGCAAAGGCGCAGTCGAGCGCTAGGCAAACCTCATTCTCATTCGACCCGACCAGTTCGTTTGCTGGGCCTGAAAGAACGTCGAACTTCACGGCAAAGAGGCCTGGGAAGGTTTGTCCGTTGCCAGAGGATGACGCGACCCGCGCAGGCGCTAACTCGCGGCGGGTATCGCACCATTGGTGAGCAGGCCACCACCAAGTGGCTCGGAAATTGGGGCCTGCCGCGTTTGTTTTTATGTCCCATCCAATACGCCGCCGATGCATCGCCGGATCGTGACAGTCCAGCTTTTGTACGAACGTCCCGGCTGTCGGTGTCCTGACGAAGCCAACCGGGCAGTGCAGGCAATCGTGGTGACCACGCCGTGGTTCAACAACGATGCCAGCGACCGTAAAAATCACCATGCAAGTCGTTTATATGTTCGGAAGCTTTGCCATCCCGGACGAGACGAACAGGATTCCCTTCGGAAGCGAGTCGTCGGAGGCGATGGCAGCCTCACTGAAAGTCACCGTTACCCCAGCCGGTTTTGGCTACCGGAGCAGATGCAGCAGCAAATGAGCCACTAACGCCCTAATGCCAACGCCAAATCTGAGACTGGGAAGGCGGATGGTTTCCAACTGCGCCGATGCCTACTCGCCTTCAGTCAACGCAGACCACCCGATGTCAGATCTGACGACCAGACGTCAAGGGTGCTAAGACATGCAGTTCACAGTAAAAGTCTCGCCTCCTGAGCAGCCGCAGGCTGGTCTGCCGGTCCCGCGTTGAACAGTTCCACCGGCGTCAACTGAACGAGCGCTTTGGCTTCTTCCACTGTACCGGCAAGCCACTGGTCGAAGTCAACCTGTTCCACCAGCACGAGCGATCGCTTGTCCTGTTGTTGCGGCGGCAACGATAGCTTCGTCTTGGGATCGAGCATCGGCTTGTGCATGCGATTCATTAACGGATGCACATCGGCGTTCATCGTGAGCATGGTGTAGTTGGGCACGATCTCGCCGGTGATTGGATCGGTCCACATGCTCCAGATTCCGGCGACACCCCAAGGTTGTCCGTCTGAGCGCTCGAAGCGCCACCACACGTTTTTCCCCGTCTCCCAGTTGGGCTCGTCGAACGACGACGCCGGAATGATGCAACGCTGGCCTCGCTTCCACGCATCGCGATACGTCGGCCTGCTCGACACGGTTTCGCTGCGGGCGTTCACGGTGCTCAGACGCTTCGGCTTGTCGCCCAGACCTCTCGGCTTGCTCATGGGGATGCGCGTTTCGCAGTCGGCCGGAATCATTCCCCACTGCCCCACGACAAGATCGTTCGAACCATCACTGGCCCGGCGAATGAAGGGGCCCGGGCGCAGCGGATGGAGTTCACGCACCCAGCCGCTCTGATTGCGCGGGCCGACGTGCCAAAGGGCCTCGATCTCGCGGACTTCCGGGCTGATGTAGCGGGTGCACATAAGGAGATTCTGCAATGCCGCGGCGCCGGCGTCGCGCGGTCGAACAACTGCCTGGCACGGCGGACCAGTTCATCGGATTTGTCCAGGCCCCGCGCTTGGCGATTCCTTGGTTGTCAATGGTCTGAGCCACTCGGCCGCAGCCTCCACGGGCGTCAGGCTGCGCAAGCGCGCGTCTTGCCAGAGCGCGGCCGCCTGCGCCTCCAGTTCGACTGGATCGATCGTTCGCCAGCGGCGCTGCAGCTGGTGCGCGCACGCACCAATCCACAGGGCTTGGCGGCCGTTTGAATCGTGCAATTTGTCCATGAGCGCATCGTACAAAACTACTGGATGAATGTACAGTTATCAGTCTTGATGCCGACGTCTGTGCTTCGTGATCCTGCCCGTTCCGTCCTCTCCGCCTGCCTACGCCGAGCTGCACTGCCGCTCTAATTTCACCTTCCTCGTGGGTGCCTCCATGCCGGAGGAGTTGGTGCGCCGGGCCGCCGAGAAGCACTACACCGCACTCGCCCTGACCGACGAATGTTCGGTCTCCGGCGTCGTGCGGGCCCACCTCGAAGCACGCGAATGCGGCCTGCACTTCATCGTCGGCAGCGAGATCCAGTTCATGACCACCAACGACACCCCCTTCGCTCGACTGGTGCTGCTGGCGCAGGACAGGCGCGGCTACGGCAATCTGTGCGAACTCATCACGCTGGCGCGCCGGCGCGCACCCAAGGGCTTGTACAAGGCGCTGGTCACTGACATCGAGGGCAAGACCGCCAAGGCCCCTCATCTGGCCGGCATGGCCGGTTGCATCGCGCTCCTCCTGCCGGAGGCAGGCGCCACCGTCGAAAGCCTCTTCGCCCAGGCCATGTGGCTGCGCACCTGGTTCGACGGCCGTGGCTGGATCGCTGGCAGCCGGCCGATGCAGATGGACGACGACCTGGTCCTATGGACCCTCGAGGAAGCCGCGGGACAGGCCGGCGTGCCGATCGTGGCCACCGGAGGCGTGCTGATGCACAGCCGCGGTCGCAAGCCCGTGCAGGACGTGCTGACGGCGGTGCGGCTGGGCAGGACCGTGGCGGAGTGCGGCTTCGAGCTGTTGAGCAACGGAGAACAGTACCTGCGCGGCCGTGTGCTGTTACCTGAATTGTTTCCGCTTGAATGGCTGCACGAGAGCGTGAAGATCGCGGGCCTGTGTACCTTCAGCCTGGAGGAGCTGCGCTACGAGTATCCCGACGAGATCGTGCCGCCGGGCGAAACGCCCGCTTCGCACCTGCGCGCGCTCACCTACGCCGGCACCCTCACGCGCTTCCCCGCGGGCCTCTCCGACAAAGTGCGCGGCCAGATCGAGCACGAGCTGGCCATCATTGCGCAACTGGCCTACGAGCCCTACTTCCTGACAGTGGCCGATATCGTGCACTGGTCGCGCGCGCAGGGCATCCTGTGCCAGGGCCGCGGGTCAGCGGCCAACTCGGCGGTCTGCTACTGCCTGGGCGTTACCGAGGTCGATCCGGCCCGCATGAACGTTCTCTTCGAGCGCTTCATCAGCGTCGAGCGCAAGGAGCCGCCGGACATCGACATTGACTTCGAGCACCAGCGACGCGAAGAAGTCATGCAGTACATCTACAAGAAGTACGGGCGGGATCGTGCGGCCATCACTGGGGTCATCACCTCGTACCGAACCAAGTCGTCGCTGCGCGATGTCGGCAAGGCGCTGGGCTTTCCGCTCGAGACGGTCGAGCGGCTGGCCAACGGGGCCTACGGCATAGAAGGTCAATGGATTGCCGAAGCCTGTCTGTTCGAATGCGGCCTCGATCCGTCGACACGCAAGGTGAAGCAGTGGCTGCAACTTGCCAACGAAGTCCGGGGCTTCCCCCGTCATTTGAGCCAGCACACCGGCGGCTTCGTCATCGCGCGCGACAAGTTAAGCCGCCTGGTGCCGGTGGAGAACGCCGCAATGGACGATCGCACCGTGGTGCAGTGGGACAAGGACGATCTTGATGCACTCGGCCTCTTGAAGATAGATGTGCTGGCGCTCGGCATGCTCACCGCCATCCACCGCGCCTTCGACTTCGTTGCGGGCAAACGTGGCGCCCCCTTCGGCATGCAAGACGTGCCGGCCGAGTGCGCGGTGACCTACGCCATGATCCAAAAGGCCGACACCGTGGGCGTATTCCAGATCGAGAGCCGTGCACAGATGAGCATGCTGCCGCGGCTGAAGCCCGAGCGCTTCTACGACCTGGTGGTGCAGGTGGCCATCGTGCGGCCCGGACCGATCCAGGGTGGCATGGTGCATCCGTACCTGCGTCGCCGAGCGGGCGAAGAAGCGATCGACTACCCAAGCGACGAGATCAAGGTGGCGACCGAGCGCACGCTGGGCGTGCCGCTGTTCCAGGAGCAGGTGATGCAGATCGCCATGCTGGCAGCCGATTTCACCGCTGGCGAAGCCGATCAGTTACGCCGGGCCATGGGCGCCTGGCGTCGCAAGGGCGGGCTCGAGCCGCACCAGGACAAGCTCGTCCATCGCATGCTGGCAAAGGGCTACACACCCGAGTTTGCCGATCGAATCGCCAAGCAGATCGAAGGCTTCGGCAGCTATGGGTTTCCTGAGAGCCATGCGGCCAGCTTCGGCCTCTTGGTCTACGTGAGCTGCTGGCTCAAGCGCCACCATCCCGACGCCCTCCTCGCCGGCCTGCTTAACAGCCAGCCGATGGGCTTCTACGCACCGGCGCAATTGGTGCGCGATGCGCGCGAGCATGGGGTCGTGGTCAGGCCGGTAGATGTGACAGTCAGCGAGTGGAAGACCACGCTCGAAGAAGCCACGCAGGCCAGCGGGTGCAGTCCGCGCTGGGACACCGCTTTCGTGGACCCCTTGCGCGCAGTGCGGCTGGGCCTGTCGCAGATCTCGGGCATGCGGGAGGCCGTGGCACAGCGGATCGTGGCCGAGCGCGCGACTGCGCCTTTTGCCACGGTCGAAGATCTCGGGCGGCGCGCAGGGCTCGATGCGCACGACCTGCGTTGCCTGTCCGGCGCCGATGCCCTGCACTCGCTGGCGGGCCACCGGCCGAACGCTGTGTGGGAAGCGATCAGTGTCGAGACGCGGGCCACCGAGCTGCTGCGCAACGCGCCGACGATCGAAGAGACCATCGAGTTTGCCGCACCTACCGAAGGCGCCGACATCGCGGACGACTACGCCTCGATGGGCCTGACGTTGCGTCGGCATCCGCTGGCGCTGCTGCGGCCCCGGCTGGCGAAATGGGGCATCCGAACCGCGGAGGATCTGCGACGCAATGCCAAAGACAAAAGCACTGTCCGAGCGAGCGGCATCGTGACGCACCGGCAGCAGCCGGGCACGGCCAGCGGCGTGATCTTTGCGACTCTGGAAGACGAGACCGGCACGGTGAACATCATCGTGTGGCCCAGCGTTGCCGAGGCACAGCGGGCGGCGTTGCGGGGGTCGATGCTGCTCACAGTGCAAGGCACCTGGCAGTCCGAGAAAGGTGTGCACTCGCTGGTCGCGTTGAAGCTGCGCAATCACGACAAGCTGCTCGGGCGATTGCGTGCCTCGAGCCGGGATTTTCGGTGAAATAGCGCACTTGACAAAACCGTTCGCCGGTTAAGCCACAAGGTGACCAGACAGTCCGCACCAACTGCAAAAGATCGAAGGGCGGATGCGCCTTGCCGATCATGGTTCCGCGGCAGATTGCGGCTTAGCAGGGTCAAAGGTAGTTGGCCGGGACGGAGGCGGCCTCGGCTTGCAATCGGTAGTGGACGAAAAGCTCTTCATCGGCCTTGAGTTTGCGCAAAGCCCAGAACTGGAGAACGAGGCGGCCAGTGTCGTCGTAGGGCTCCGTCGCTTCGCGGTTCGGCGCGCAGGAACGATTGAGATGCCGCGTGGCATTGCCGCCGCGCACTGCGCCGATCGTGATGCCATCGGACAGCACAAACAAGTAGGTCGGCTAATCGACCCACGCCTTGGAATAAATTGCCTTGGCACTGTACCTTCTGCCTTTGTACAGAACCAGGAGCGTGCGTCTGAGCACCGCGCAAACAGCAAATGCGTCCAAGCCATGCAAGAAACTGCGGCCAGTGCGAAATAGGGCGTGGGCTGCCGTCGGCTAGAAGCATCGATGAGGGCAACTTCAATCGGACTCCTCATGGAGTCGTCCTACGCCGAAGTTCATAGCCAGCGCACAAACAACCTCGAGTACTTGAGAGACACAAGATCTCATGCTCGGTCGATTGATTTATTCAAGCACGGCGCTCTGCGACGCTGCTGAGGGATTGCGCATTTGCGTCGAGGCCCGGCAAGCCAACGCCGCCCGCCAAATAACCGGCGCGCTCTATCTTGCGGACAACCTCTTCTTCCAGTACCTTGAAGGAGAAGAAGTGCAACTGGCCACATTGGTTAACCGTATTCACAAGGACAAGCGCCACGCCAACTGCGCCGTGCTGGACAGCCGGCTCATCTCGCAGCCCATATTTAAGTCATGGCCAATGGCGTGGCTTCCCCGTACGGTGCAGACCGATCTTTTGACGCAGGCCGTTGTTCCGCGGGGATCGAATCCTGCAGCGATCGACGGGACAACCGCCGGGACGTTGTTTCTTGCTCTGTCGCAGTCAGCCGAGCATCATTAAGGGTTGGCCAAAAGGGCCGGTAAGCACTTCGTCCACGTCCGCAACGCGGATGCGATTGGGTACGATCGGCCGATGCGCAGGTTGCGCATGTCAGCCACCGAGGTTTCTATGCGGCTTGCGGATTTCATTGACCAGAATATCGAGACCATCGTGTTCAGCGCGGAAGAATTTGCGCGCACCCTGGATCCCGCCGCCCGGCATCTCGATGCGGAGGCTTTACGGGATCACATGCCGATGATTCTGCAGGCTGTGGCAGTGGACCTGCGAGCACCCCAGACACGACCCGCGCAGCAGCTCAAATCACTCGGCCAGCAACAGCGCCCGCAGGGCGCCCCTGAGAGCGCAGCGCAGACGCACGCGCAGTTGCGGGCCAAGGCGGGTTTCGACATCGAGCAGCTCGTGGCGGAATACCGGGCGCTGCGCGCTTCGGTGCTGCGGCTCTGGCTGGGTGAGGCATCGCACTTCGACGACGACGCGTCCGACGACGTAGTGCGCTTCAACGAAGCCATTGATCAAGCTGTGGCCGAGTCGGTGGCGTTCTACACAGCCGAAGTGGACCGCTGGCGGCACGTATTTCTTGGCGTGCTGGGGCACGATCTGCGAGGGCCGCTCAACGCCATTCTGTTGACTGCTGAAGTGTTGTCGCGCATGACCACTCTCGAACCGTTGACCCGTCACACTGTCCGGCTTGTCCAGAGCGGCAAGCGGATGAAGACATTGCTCGACGACTTGCTCGATTTCAGCCGTGCCTCACTTGGTCTTGGCATTGGCGTCAGACGGACAGCCGCGGATCTTGCGGGCCCCTGCAGGGAAGAGATCGATGTGCTGCGCGCCGCTCTGCCGGACACGCCGATTAATTTTGAGGCGGAGGGCGACACCTCAGGTGAATTCGACGTGTCGCGCGTACGCGAGGTGCTGGGAAATCTTGTCAACAACGCGGCGAAGTACGGCACGCCAGGCAGTACGGTGGTTATTCACCTGAGCGGTGACGCCGAAGCCGTCCGGTTGTCCGTTGAAAACCTTGGCGAGCCCATCCCACTCGCAGCTATCCCGCAACTGTTCGAGCCGCTTCGCCGCGGCGCGCCGGCCGAGCCCCTGGACGAACGGGCCAACCTGGGTCTGGGACTTTTTATCGTTCGCGAAATCGCGAGGGGTCATGGCGGCGAGGTCGTTGGAATGTCAGCTGACGGCAAGACGCGATTTACCATGCGGCTGCCCCGAATGGCAAGCTCGCCCGGAGTCTGAAGCGAGGCCCCCTCAGGGGCCCAAAAGTCGGAGTGCATTCGAGTCATGGCGCTTGCGTCGGCCAAGACTCAGTTTGTTGCACGGGGTTTCGGCGCGAACGACAGCGGCATCCAATGGGAGACGGGGATAAAAGCTGGCATCGGGGATGCCGGCTGTGCATGACTCCACCGTCTTCGTCCTTTCTCGGCTCCTTTTGAATGGCAGATCGCTTGCGCGAAGAAGGCGCGAAGGGTGAAGCCCAGAGAACCTTGTCCCCGCTTGTGTAATTGCTTAGCCGGCGTTTCCAGTCGGCGTCTTTCGCGCCTGCTCACGAGACTTTATGTGCTTCTCTGAGTTCGTCGTGGCGTGCGTGATCTGGCAACTGTCATTGCCCGTCACCGGCAACGCGCCTTGGGCAACAATGCAGTGATGACGACGATCCACATCACGCTCCCCGACCAACTGGAACTGGTGGCGCGCAGTGCGGGCCTGCTGGCGCCGGAGAACATCGGGGCGCTTCTCCAGCACCAGCTCGAAGGCGTTTCTGTGCCGGCTACGGCACCCGGTACGGACGCGGTGAAGGTAGTGCCGGCCGAGGTGATGGCGCTGGAGCGCCTGATCGAGATCGCCAAAGGCGACTCCGGACAAAGCCGTCGCGTCGCCGACTTCTTGCTGGCATGGTGGAATTCGGGCACCTGTGGCGCTTTCGACCTGAGCAACCTTTGGGCGGTCGACGCGGCCATCGCCGACGACATGGTTGCGGTGGTCAGGCTGATCGCCAGTGCGAGCAGGTACCCGGACACGCTCGGCTACAAGGATGACTTCGTGGCCATCGTGCATGCATGGCGTCCGGAGCTGAAATAAAGGCTGTGTCGGTGTGGGCAAGTGTTACCCACACAGATCTTGATCTAGGCGTCCGCCAAGCCGCGCGGTTACCCCTGGCGACGCAGCGCGCGGCTCAGAAGATGCGCATGCTGCAATCGAGCACAGAGGCCGAAGCCTTGGTGCGCGCCTCACAACGGGCGCCTACGGTTGCACAGCGCATCGTGTGGCTGCACAAAGCGGCCACGGCTTGGGGGAAACCGGTTGAGGCCGTCGCGGCATGTGCAAAAGGCTGTGCACACTGCTGCCACATTCCGGTGACGATCAGCGGCAAGGAAGCCCAATTGGTTTCGCGCGCCACGGGCCGTGCCGCAGTGGCGACGCCGCGCAATTCGGTGTCTGTGCAGGACCTCACGGAGGTCGACACCGTGGCATTGGCATCCGAGAAGTTGACACACTGGGGGACGGGAACAGCCTGTCCGTTTCTGGTCAGTGACACCTGCTCGATCTACGAGATCCGTCCCCTCGCCTGCCGCGTTCTGTTCAATATGGATGACGACGATCTGCTATGCCGGCATGGCGCGCAGCAGCCGGCCGATGTGCCTTATGCGGATTCGCGCGTGCTGCGTGCACTGGCACTGGCACTGGCCGCCCAGCCTGCGGAGACGCTCGCCGACATTCGCGATTTCTTTCCAGCGCCATCCACATCCTGAACGCGGTGATACCCAGGGGTGCTGATGCGAACACCGTGGCGACCGGGAACGCCAGCGCGGCCGCGTGTTGGTGCTTCCACCATGCACACGCCGCCGACGCCCTGCACTGTCGTGAAGGGCGCCGAAGAACCGGACAGTCGTCCCGTTCGCTACAGGCCCCGCCTGCCCTACAGTTCCTGCAATTACTCGCCAGCTCGACCTTCCTTCCGACTACTTACGCTTCATCGGCGAGCTCGCCTGCGATTTGGTTGACGGCGGTGATCTGCATGCCTTGCTCCAGGGCCAGCATAGCGCGCGTATTCCCCATGTTGATGTCGCCGGCCATCAGCATGGCATGGCCTGGGCTGGCTCGGCCAGGCTGAGCAGGCGCAACAGGTTGCTGGTGGCGCTGCGTGAGCGACCAACAGCGCGCGCGGCAGTTTCGCGGGTCATGCCGAACTCGGCAATGAGGCGCTGCAGCCATTGCGCCTCCTCCAGTGCGTTGAGGTCTTAGCTGGATGCTCTCGATGATCGACATGACCGCTGCTGCTTCGTTGGGCACATCGCGTACCAGCATCGACACGGTGCCCAGGCCAGCCAGTTTTGCTGCCCGATACCCCCGCTCGCTGACGATGACTTCGTACTCGGCGCTGTTGGCAGCGGCAGATGAAGCGTTGAAGCGGCGTAAGAGGATCGGCTGCATGATCCCTTGCAGCTTTACGCTTTCGGCCAGTTCTTGGAGCGCATCTTCGCCCACGTGCGCGCGCGACTGGTAGATAGGCACCATCTGGTCGAGACGCAGAACAGTGGGGTCGCCCGCCACATCTTCGCTTCGCTGCTTTGCAAAGGTACGTCCTCGTGCAAGGCCGGGAGGGCATCAACTCTGAGGCCGAAATCCCTCTTGCGTTCGGTGGCCATGGATCGATCTTTTTGTCGAATGGTCGATATCAGGCAGAAACTGCAGCGCACCGAAAGCTGCTCCCATCAAGCGATCGCAATTAGAGCGAAGGCCGTGCCTTAGCGACAGAGCGACGAGCAACATTTGGGGTTACCGGCGCTGAGGGCGCAAGAGTAAACGCCTGGCTTGACTACTGGGCGTCGAGTCCTACCGCTTCGTCTTGCCAGCTGGTTGCAACACCATTCGCGGCGACAACACAAAACACGGAGAACGCACGGTCTGCAATCCTGATGTGCCCTTCCGCGATGTGCTCGGCGACGTACGCCATCAGTTGCGTGGTTGGCATGCGGCCTCCGACCTTGCGATGTACCTGTACCAGCACTTCCTCGATGCCCCGATCGACAAAGGGCTGCGCAACGCTTGCATATGCCTGCTCGGCCAGCAGACGACCCCGCACATCCGCAATATTTATCCATGCCTGCTGTGCGGGAGCAGAGGCCGGGAAGCGGGCTCGCATGAGTTCGTGGACGCGTCGTTTGTTCATAGGTTCAAAGCATGTGGGTCAAGAGCTTCAGCCTACATCCCCTGAAGACGACGGTTGCCGGGCTTAAAGCCAGGAACTGCACACGACCATCGCACCATCACTTGCGATCGTGCTGTTTGCGGTCAAGCTTTCGCCAGTACGGGAACTCGTCTTCGTGAACTTCGATGTCCAGTTCCGAGACGCGGGCCTGCATTCGCTTCTGCACGTCGGCGACCGCCCGGTTGCATATGAGCGGGCCCACTTCCTCCAAAAAGAATTTCAGCAGCCCACCCGCGGCCACGTTCTCGATTCGCTCCTCCATGTTCTCCCGGAAGTAGCGCTCGACGGAGGCGATCGCCTCTTGGCGCGCATCCTTGTCCAGCTCGATGGTCATGGCAATCTTTCAATATTTCAATAGCACGGTGCAAGTCATAAAGGGACTTGCCGTTCGGTAGACAGCGCATCGACAACTTTGCATCGTCACGTTGGAAAACCCTCGCACAATATTCTCTTTCGGACTCGGCCCTCCAACTTGATGTTGGATGAATCGACGGAACCCCGGCGGCTGCCCTGCTGGCGGCGTTGACGCCGGGCGTGGCTCTCTTCCCTTCGTGCAGGGCAAACTGACCGCGGGCACTCCGTCGCCGGTTTACGATTTCCTGACCAAGCGCCACGATCGCAACGAGCTGCTGATCAAGCATCCGCGGGCCCCCTTCTTTTGGCAGACCAGTGGCCAGTTGATGCCCGAAGTGGGCATGGACGACGGAGTGATCCTGGTGGCCGACCGGGCGTTGAAACCACGGCACGGCTGTATCGTGGTGGCGCAGGTCGACAATGACCTCACCGTCAAGACATTGCACAAGCGAGCGCACCGCGTGAAACTGGTGCCGCCGAATCCAACCTTCCCCGAGATTGCGTTCCGCGAGGGCTAGCAGTTCATCATCTGCGGCCTGGTCACCACCGCCCTCAAGCGCTTTGCGCCTTGATCGAGCCGTCTCTGCTGCAATCCAGGGCGGCCGAGCGCCCTGCCCTTCCGTGTTTGCGTAAGGTGCGGCACATACATGCCGTCATCGACGGGAACAATTCATCGGTGTCGCCGGCATACGTGACCTCACGCGCGGCTCGCAGGCAGTACGCGAGCGCCTCCTGCAACGGACCGGGCTCCCTAGCAGCATCGGCGCCGGGTCGATAAGACCTTCGTCAGGCTGGCAAGCCACGCGGCCAGGTCAATCGATTTGAATCCCGACAGCGACCTGTTTAACTGAGTGTCCGCCTAAGTAACTACCCACTTCTTAGACGCCGACGACGCCACGTTGCAAGGCAAAGTCAAGCAACACGCGATCGGTCGGCTCTTCGGGCCAAGTCTCCTGAGCCAGCCACTTAAAGAAAGTGGTGCCGGCAATGCGGCTGGCCGGACCGTCCCTCCGCCACGCCCGCGCGATCGGCGCTGCGATCTTTCCCAACTGCAGCGACTCAAATCGGCTACAGGTTTCAGCCTGCATCGAACCTAGCATTTCAGCAAATACAGCCCTCGCCTGACCGACGCGGTCGTTCTCCCACAATTCGCGGATACGACGCAGCCGGTCGGCCTCCGTCAGCACCGGGAGCGACGACGCGGCGGGCGCTGGCCCCGGCGCTGACGCCGCGGTAGCTGTGACGCCCGCGTAGCCCTTTTTCAACGCATCCTTGAAGTACGCCGCCGGCGACTTCAACGGAGGCATGGCATTGTTGCGCAAGCGTTGGTCTAGGTGGTCTAGCGTGGCGCGGATCTGGCCTTCGTCCGTGGTGGCGTAGAGGTCCTGCGCCTCATCCTGCTTGATGCCCAGGGTGATCAGACGCCCCACCAGTTCCAAATCGAAGATGTTGCGATTCGGCGCGTCGATGTCGCCCAAGCGTTGCTGCAGCTTGGGCACCACCCTGAACTGGATTTCTTCGATTTTGCGACCCCGCTTGTGCTCGATCAATTCGAGCCCGAAGTCTTCGCACAAGGCATCGATCTCCGCGAGCGCTTTATTGATGACGTCGCGCTTGAGAAAGCGGTAGTCGACTTCCTTGATGTCGCTGCGCCCGGTTAGCACGGCTGCCCACCACATCACGTCCTCGCGCATCGACAGGCGACCCGGAGAAGTGAGATAGCGGGCGCCGATTTCGTAGAGAACGGCAGCGGAGTAGCTGCGCATCTGGCTGCTCATCTCCAGCAGCACGCGCGTGTACTGGTGGGGCTTGACCAGCCGTTCCTTGATTTCTTCCGGATAGCGCCAGGTCACCATGCAGGGGCGGCCCCTGCCCTGCTCTTCGATCGTCACCGTTCCCAGCAACTGCGACGAAACCCACCGCTTGAGCGTACTGCTGCTAGTCGACCACTCGATGGTGGTGGCCTGCATATCCCGCAGATGTGACTTCAGCAGTTCGGTGTTGTTTGAGTTGAAGCGGGCGTCGCCGATCAGTTCGCTCAACGCGAGCCGGTATTCAGGCTCGTCGACGCCCTGCCTTTGGGAGTGGTACAGCAGCGCGTTGTAGATTCGTCTGGACAGCAAGGTCAGGCGACCGCGCTTGGGACGGATCGCGATCGCTTCGTTCGCCTTTGCCACGCTTTGCTCTTCTGCGGTCGGCTGCGCGCGCTGTGGCGCTCGGGATGGGAGTTCGGCTTCGTCAGTCACGGACGTGGTGGATATTGGAGAGCGCACATCATGGGGCCGTATTGTGAATGGGTCAATTCACAGATTGCGGGCGGTTGTGTCTTGGTTCAGTTGAGTTAAACACTTGGGGATTTGAAGAGTTGGCATGCCAGATTCCTGAAGCACGACAGTGACTTATCTTCGTTTGCGTGAGGATTGTTGGGCTTCAATGTGAGAACCGATGGGATTGCATGTGATGGTTCTTGGGATTTCGGGCCGTGCAGCGTGAGAAGGGATGGGCTTCAATGTGTGTGGATATGGGATACCGCACCCCTTCTCCGCTCAAATAGCTCTGGGACGCCGAGCCTGCAGCGCTCAAAGCCTTGAAAGCACGTCTTCGTCGGCAGATTTCGCCCATTCGAGAGGTCGGTTGACGTAGGCGATGGAAGCGGTCCCCAACGGAGCTCACAATAGTCGCGCGTCCAATGCGCACGGTTTCCGCATATCTTGTTCATTCTATGGATTCTCGTAGAATCACCGAATTCTGTCGAACAAGGCGAGTCTCATGTCTGCAATTCTTCCCCCGGCCGCTGGAAACCTGGTTTCCAGCGAGTCCCAAGTGCCGCGGCGCCAAAGCATCAACATGGAGAAGATCGCAGCGTTGGCACTGCGAGCGGGCTCCATGGTCGAGCAGATCAGGGGCATGCTGCTGGCGCCTGACGCGCGCAAGCTGCCGCCCACTTTTTCTACTGCGCAACTGGCTTCGCTATGCCGGGTTGATAAGGCCCACGTGGCCTATCGCATCACCAAGGACGACCTGCCCGTTGGCCAGTTGACACCCTCCGGCGGGAAGCGCACGTTCACGCTTGAGCAGCTGCGCCGCTGGACCCGCACCTATCGTGGCGACCAGATGCGACCGGCGGGGCGCAAGGCCATCACGATCGCCGTTGGTAACTTCAAGGGGGGTGTGGCGAAGACCACGACCGCCATGGTTTTGGCGCAGGGTTTGAGCCTTCGCGGGCACCGCGTCCTGGCCATCGACACCGACCCGCAGGGATCGCTCACCACACTGCACGGCCTGCTTCCCGAAGCCGAGGTCAACGAAGAGATGACGATCGGACCGCTGTGCGATGGCTCCGAAACCGACATCCGTTACGCGATCCGCTCTACCTACTGGGATGGCATCGATCTGGTCGCTGCGGCGCCGTTCTTGTTCTCCGCAGAGTTCGCGCTACCCGCCCGCCAGATGCGAGTTCCAGACTTCAAATTCTGGGATGTTCTGAACGCCGGTCTGGATTCGGTGCGTGACCTTTACGATGTGATCGTGATCGACACGCCGCCCTCTTTGTCGTACGTGACGATCAATGCCCTGTGGGCTGCTGACGGAATCGTAGTGCCGGTACCCCCTTCGGGTCTGGACTTCGCCTCGTCGGCCCAGTTTTGGGCCCTGCTGGCGGACATGGGAGGCAATTTGGACGCGCAAAGCGCCGACCGTGAAGGTAAGGCTTTTGACTTTCTGCACGTTCTGCTCAGCCGGGTAGACGCGGCAGACCCTGCAATGCCGGCCGTAAGGCAATGGATTCAGGCTACATATGGCGAATACACCTTGCCGGTCGAGATTCCCAAGACCAGCGTGACCAGCAATAAGGCCGCCGAATTCGCTACGGTGTACGACGTGCAGAAATACGAAGGTGCGGCGAAGACATACAAGCGTGCAGTGGACGCCTATGACTCTTTTGTTGAACTGGTCGAGCAATCCATAGTCGGGGCGTGGGCGTCGCCTGAACGGGCAGCGAAATGACAGGTCAAACCGCATCGACGAAAGACAGCGTGGAAACCAGGTTTCCATGCTTCGGCATGCAAATTAGGCTTCGTAGGGCGGGGGAGTGCGATGGTGGAAACCAGGTTTCCACGCTGCAGTCCCAGCTTCTTGTCATGCTCCAGCGCGCGCCGGTTAGAGGCGCACTAAGTACTCGCAGGCTCGCCAACTCGAGCAAGCACAGCACCATCGAACCAAATCAACGGAGGCGCCACCATGGCCAGCACACGCAAACGTCTTGAAGCCCTGACGGCAGGGCTGACGATGCCCGTGGCCGCGCCGCCCGTAGAACGTCTTCCGGTTCGCAGTGAGTCCGAGGGGCCGCCGTCCGTCAATGCCGACGTGGAAACCAGGTTTCCACCAGTCGCCGGGCGCGTGGCCGGCCCGCGCACTGGGCCAGGACAGATGATCGCCTTCCGCGGCCAGATCCAGCAGGTGGAAGGGGAGATGGCTAGCCTTCGCGAGAGGCTGAGCCAGTACGAGGGTTCCGTGCCGACGCGCAAGCTCGACCCCATCAACATTCGACCCAGCCGCTGGGCCAACCGCCACGACGCCTCTTTCAAGATGAGCGCCTTTGCTGGCCTCAAGGCCGACATCGAGCACGCAGGCGGCAACGTCCAGCCAATCTTGGTCAAGCCCTTGGAAAAGGAACCGGGCCAGTTTGAAATCGTATTTGGCCACCGTCGCCACAGAGCCTGCCTCGAGCTGGGCATTCCAGTGCTGGCGTCGATCTGGACGGACGAGCTGGGCGACGCAGCTCTCTTCGCGGCCATGGACCGAGAAAACCGCCAACGAGCCGATTTGTCCAGCTACGAGCAGGGCCTGATGTACCAGCGCGCGCTGGAAGAACAACTATTTCCGACCCAACGCCAGCTGGCGGAGGCGGTGGGCGTGAGCCACACCTGGGTACGCAAGGCGCTGATGGTGGCGCAGCTGCCACTGGCCGTTGTCGAGTGCTTCCGGAGTCCACTGGAGATCAGTTTCCGCCACGCGGAGCAGATCAACGTGGTCATGGAAAAGGACCAGCGTGGCGTACTGCGGCGTGTGGAGAAATTGCGCGGCCAGGGGTTGGCGCCGGCCGCTTTGGTGGCCAGGTTGCTGGACGCCAAGGTCGGTTTCGACAAGCCGGAAAAGATCGAACTGCAGATTGCCGGGAAGAGGGCCGGTTCGCTGGTGCGATCGAAGGGCGGCGAACTGACGCTCTCCATTTCCGCAGAGGCCGCGACTGATGCAACGCTCGAGGGTTTGGAAGCGGCAATCGGCGAAGCCTTGCGCAGGATCCGCACGCGATGAGTTGACGACAATGTGAGATCCGTTGGGATACTCGATCTAGACGAGCGGCGCCGGAGATTGGACTCGAGATCCTTTTCGCAAAGACGATCGCATTAGGTGCAACATGCCGGACTAGCTGGTAAAGAATGCCAATAACCCGCAGACCCGAACAGGACGGCGGGTTAAAAACCCCAATCAAATCAACAACTTAGATTGATGTCCTAACTGGTTGTCAACTTTGAAAGCAAAATATCGCGTTGATGATAATATTATTTATCATTGGACAAATCATGACCTACAGCTTCGGCCGCTATTTCAGTCACAGCATTCTTTTCTGCAAGCAGGAACAGGTCTGAGTCGTCTGAACACCTCCCAGGGACCGCGCTTCACCCACGCTCACTTCAAGTCGATGACAGTCCGCCAGCTTTACCAGCTCGCCCAAGTCGAGAATGAGGAGCTCGAGCGCCAATGCGCCTCCGGGCGCGCGAGGGCGCTGGACGGCGACCGCGAGGGCTCCGGCATCGCGCAGGCTTTCGAGGTCGAGCGGCGGCGCAGGACCCGGGCGAGCCAGATGCGGAGCCTGCCGCCGGAGGAGACACCGGTTCGCGCCTGGTGGAAATTTTGGCAAGCCGGTGATGACCACCGAACGATGACACCCACGTGACTCGGCGCAAAACTCCGCCGCGCAAGCTGCACAGTGGACATTTCGCCTTCATGCGGGCGCTGGCACAGGGTTTGGACGAGCGGGCTAGTTGGGACCGCTATCTAGGCCTGGAAGGCGAGCACGCGGATTTGCGCCAGGTGCGCCGGACCAGTGCATGGATCCGGGACCAGTTTGCCGCGGCCGCCCGGCGCGAGCACAGGCCGGGCACGGCCCGGCTGATCTTGCTAGATCCGGATCGGTTCGCCTCCGCCCCAGCCATCCCGAGCCTCGCAGAGTTCGCCGAGGCGAGAGGGATGGAAGACTTCTCGGAAGCCGAGCAGCTCGAGGCCTATGAAGAGGCGTACCCGAGCGCGGGCACGGGAGGGCAGGGCGCTCCCGCAGCCACTTCCCGTCGTGGTCGTGTCATCGAACGACAGCTCGAGGCCTTGCGCTGGCTGCAGGGGCTGGTTGCGCAGGACCCCAAACCAGGCGATGGCGTGGCCGCCTGGCTCAACCCCTCACTGTCGGCACGCCTGGAGCGTGCTGGAATCCCGACGCTCGTTGCACTGGTCGAACGCATCAATGCGATCGGTGCACGGTGGTGGGTGGATGTGCCCGGTGTTGGCGAACTGAAGGCCTTGCGGATCTTGGACTGGCTGCACGCGAACGAAGAGGTGCTAGGGCTTCAAGTCGGCGTCCACGCAGAGACGCCGAGGGCGCAGCTTTCACAGGTCGACCTTGCCGCAGTCGTTCCTGCCGCAACAGCCATTCGTCCCTACGAGAAATTCATCTTGCCCGCCGAACTCAACGGCAACGCAGGGCGCTATCGTGCGCCGCGCGAGAAGTGCCGCTTGATGGCGGCCGACGACCGTGAGGCCGTCGGTGCGTGGCTGGCTTCGAAGAAAGCAGGCGTCGAAGACGGCACTCTATCTTCTACGCAGCGGGCGTATCGCAAGGAAGCCGAACGCCTGCTGCTGTGGGCCATCCTCGAGCGCAAGAAGGCACTGTCGTCGTTGTCTGAAGAAGATACGACGGCGTTCCGATCGTTTCTGTCGGCGCCGCCGGCGACCTGGTGTGGCCCGCGGCACCGACAGCGCTGGTCGCCGTTGTGGCGGCCTCTGGAAGGTCCACTGGGCACGGTGGCGTTGAGGCAGTCGCTGATCATCCTTAGAAGCCTGTTCGGCTATTGGGTGAGCCAAGGGTATGTCGTCGGCAATCCGTTCGCTGCGGTGGCGCTGCCACCCGGACCACAGCGGCCACTGGGATCGAGCAGGACGCTGACGTTTGCGCAGTGGGATCACATCGACGCCTTGTTGCAGGGGCATTGCGACTCACAGGTGGACCGGCGACTCCGGCGCAGCATGCACTGGCTTTATGCGACGGGCCTGCGCTTGGCCGAGATCACGGCCGCAAGGTGTGAAGATCTGGAACGGGTGGACTACCGGACCGGTGATGGCGCGATGGCGACCGGCTGGCTGCTGTTGGTAACCGGTAAGGGCGGGCGGAACCGGCAGGTGCCTGTGCCGGGAGAGCTTGTCGAGGAACTGGGCGACGAACTGGCGCGGCACGGGTTCGAGCGGCAGGTGGGCGCGATGAGCAACCGGGGCACCCATGTGCTGGCGCGCTTTGACAGCGGAGTGAAGCAACCGGCCTCATGGTCGGCCTCCGCGCTTTATCAGGCACTCAAAGCATTTATGGCGGAGGCAAGCAAAGGCCTGCCTGAATCCGATACGGAGCAACTGATGAAGTTCAGCACGCACTGGTTGAGGCATTCGCACGCGTCGCATGCGCTGCAGGGTAGGGGAGTGCAAAGGCCGGTGCCGCTGCAGGTGGTGCAGAACAACCTCGGGCACGTGTCGATCGGGACGACTTCGATGTACCTGATCACTGAGCGTGATGAGCGGACGAAGGCAATGCAAGCGTTTTGGAAAACCAAAATTTAGCTGGCAAAAGCTGGCGCCGGCGAAGGAGCATGCAGTGTGGCCATCATCGGCGATGACTGTGGCGAAAGGACATATTCATTGAGTGGGCACGAAAGCATGTAACCACGACATGTACGGGCTACCCGATTAGAAGAGCGGCGAGGTCGAGGCCCACAGCACGTTCATGCCGGGCCGACGACCGAAGCCCTCGGCATGCGCGCTGCTCGAGTACCTTATCGAGGAACTGCGTCGCTAGGGTTTGGTCATCCAGGCAACTTCGCCGCGAGCAGATCGATTTTCTCGATGTTCGGCGGCGTGCTGAGCAACGCCGCTGCGTTGGCCATCAACGCCGCGGCGATCGGGCCATGCAGATGGGCTTCACGGCCTTCCTCGTCAGCAAAGGTGTCGAAGACACCGAACGTCGACGGGCTGAATTGCAGCGCGAACCAGGTGGTGGTGCCCGACTCGGCATTGGCGAGCGCCAACGCGCCAGCCAGAAAGGCGGCAACCGCAGCCTCCTGGCCGGGCTTGGCTTCGAGACGGACGAACAGGGCAAATTTGGACATGGAGTGCTTCTCTCGTTGAACAGGTGAATGGATTGGCGAGTTGCAAGTCTCTGCGCCGCACGGACAATCAGCGAGTGGCAAGAAAGCCAACATTGATACCATTACTGCCATGCGCATTCACATTCTGGTTCTCGACGGCGTGTTCGACTTGGGCCTTGCGGCCCTTACCGACACGCTGGACACGGCGAACCAAGTGGCTGGGTTGCTCGCACACGCGCCGTCGCCAGTCGAAGTGGTGTTGGTAGGGGTGCGACGGCGGGTGCGCACCGCGCAGGGGCTGACCGTGCCGGTGGTACCCCTGCACGGTGCGGTGAAGCCCGACGTCGTGCTCGTGCCCGCGCTCGGCGCCAAGATGCCGGACACGCTCGCGGCTCGACTTGCACACGCCGACATGGCCGACGCGGCCGTCGTATTGCAGCAGTGGTCAAACGCTGGTGCGGTCGCTGGCGCCGCGTGCACCGGCACATTCGTGCTGGCCGAGAGCGGGTTGCTCGACGGTCAGCGCGCCACGACGTCGTGGTGGCTGGCTCCGATGTTTCGGCAGCGCTATGCGAAGGTGATGCTCGACGAGTCCCGCATGCTCGTGAACTCGGCGCGCTTCATCACGGCTGGCGCGGCCCTCGCTCATATCGACCTTGCGCTGAGCATCGTCCGCAGCCGCAGCCCGGCGCTGGCGGCGCTGGCGGCGCGCTATCTGCTGGTCGAAGCGCGCGGCTCGCAAGCCGAGTTCGTGATCCCCGATCACCTCTCTCACGCCGACCCCGTGGTCGAGCGCTTCGAGGGCTGGGCCCGCCAGCAACTCGCGCGAGGCTTCTCGCTCGAAGAAGCGGCTGTCGCAGTCGGCGCCAGCAAACGCACGCTGGCTCGGCGCCTGCACAGCGTGTTGGGCAAGACACCGCTGTCGTATTTTCAGGATCTGCGAGTTGAGCGTGCGGTACACCTACTGCGCAGCAGCAGTGAGAGCATCGACCAAATCGCCACGCAGATCGGCTACTCCGACGGAGTCACTTTGCGCGTCCTTCTGCGACGCAAGCTTGGTCGCGGTGTGAGGGAGTTGCGCGCGCGCATCTGATGATCGGTGGTTGACGTGATCAGAATCGCAGCGCCGTCCGTGATGCGTTCATCTTGAAAGGAGAGATGCCCTGGATATAGCGGTGCACCGTGCTCTCCGACCTATGCCCCGTCTGCCTTTGGTTAGACCATGTCGATGCTCCAGCTTGCGCCGCCGCCGTCACAAACCCGGCTCGAAACTGTGCGCCGAGAAGGGCGATGCGGACAAACACGTGTACTACCTGGAAGTAGTTCATGTATTCCTACGAAGATCGAATCTGAGCAGTCGAGCTTTACGTCAAACTTGCTTTTCAGGACTGCACCTACCGCAGTTCTCGGTCTGGCGCAGAGCTTGAATTACTTCTTTATCGATCACGTATTCCTGAGTGACGGACACCTTTAGAAACAGTCTTCACACGCCAGTCGGTCGACGTTGCACGGCTGGCATGCGTTGGATGGTGACATAGGAGCGGCGTTCGCTCCCGGTAGGAGACCTCCCATGAACCTCAATCGCTCAAATTCGTTCCGACACCTAGCAGTCGGTGCGGTCTGTATATCAGCCCTCTTGGCCGCTGCGTCGGCCAGCGCCCAGGTCAACTGGTCCATTGGGATCAATGCACCGGGCCCGGTTTACTACGAGCCTGCACCGGTTTTCTCGCGTCCGGCGCCGATCTACTATCAACCGTCTCCGCCGGTGTACTACCGCCAAGCTCCTCAGGCGTACTACTCCCCGCCGCCGGTGTACTACGGACCCTCAGCGCAATATCAATACGAGCGTGGCGACCACTGGCGCCGTGAACACGAACACGAGCACGGGGACCACGACCATCACCATCACCGCGAATGGGATGATCGCGACTGAGTTCGATGCGTTTGCTGGATACGAAGGCAGTGGCAGCGATCGTTGCATAAGGGGCTCGACGCCTATGTTGTACTGCAGGTCGAGACTTGAACCCGACACCAGGACTTAACTGACCCATGGGAGTGTCGCGATCAAATAGAGCCAAGCCGAGCCTATCGCGCACGCCCGGAGCGCATCCCGAATGCGTGAGTATTGCGCCGCTCGCGAACGGACCCAGATGCCGAAATCTCATTCACCCATGAGTAGGTGTTAGAAATCAGTGCTGGCACTTGGGCGGGGCCGTGACGGTTAGGGTCAGCCAAGTGTCCGCCTCAGAGGGGGCAATGCGCCTGTGCCGACAATTGCGCGGATATTGAGGCGTTGCCAGAACAGGTATTGCGGAAACGCGACTTGCTTTCTGCGACGCACCATGACTAAGTGCGCTTTCGTTAGGTTTTGCGCATTTGGCTGCGGAGCTTCGAAGCTGATCCATCACACCGGGCCAAATGTAACTAAAATTAGTTACATGGAAAACGGAACCGAAACAAATTTTGGATGGTGGACGGACAAGCCGGAGCGCCCAATACGGGCGTGCAGAAGTGCGGGCCCTCGCGAGCTGGCGGAGCGGGAGGGCGGCACAGTCTGGTTCTGGTCGGCAGTGGTCATTGCCTTGGTTCTCACATTTGCGTGGGCGCTGGCAAGGTTGGCCGGATCGTAAGTCCACGGGGCATCCAGACACCGGGCACGTATCGGGGGAGCGCGCGTGCGCACAGGGTATATCTGGTCGTGGAGCTCGCAGGCGGCCAACCGCAAGCCGGACCCGCGGCGCCAACAACCCAAGGCATTTAGAAGCTCAGACCGGGGAGTACCGAAGTGCCTTCCAGTTTCACTGAATTCAGCAGGTTCGGATCCAGCTTGAGTGACGTCAGTATCGTTGGTGCCACCTGCGTAGTCATAACCATTGCAGTGTTGGTCTGCGCAATGATTGACGGCTTCGAAACGATGAGCGCGACATGACTATCGTCAGGTGCGTTGCCGCCGTGCTCGGCGTCTTTACTCTTGCTGCTCGTGTAAATCACGCCCGGATTGGGCTGCACGATGATATCGGGTGTGCGCCCTGAAGCTGGGTCACCGAACTTTGTAGTGAGCGCTGCCCCGGATAAAATGCTAGCTCCTGCCCCATTAGCGCAAATTCCCGGGGCGGTGCAACCTAAATTCGCATTGAGTGTGGCAACTGCTGCTGCAACCTGCCGCTGGTCTTTCAGCCAAATGAGGCCTAAATCATCCGTCTGAATGATGCCGGTGCCCGACAGCCCGGTTCCGTCGTTCAGGCTGCCAGTGGCGGTGGCGTTTTGCCCCCAGTTGCCGGCAGCGTCCAAATAGCCGCTGGATTGCACCAGCGCTGTCAGCGTGTCGCCATTCTTCACCAGTGTGCTGTGGTCGGCTGGTGATTGTCCATGTTTGGCTGTTAAGACAAACAATGTCGAAGTCAGCAGATTCTTTGCACTCAGCTCTGCGATCACTTTCCCGATTGCTGTGTCTACGTAGGCTATGGAGGCGGAGACCTGAACGCCTGGCGTGAACGTCGCGTCTGTGTAGCCACCGCCACTGGCATTGGTTGCCTTTTGCGCCACGCTCAGCGTCTGAAAGTTGGTGCCGAAAACCGTAGGAACCGCCGCGGCAGATGTGCCTGTCGAGTTCTTTCCATCGATCTGATTGAGGATGGCCTGCACGTGCATGTCATCAAATTTCTCGGTGTGAGCGAATTTGTCTGTGTATTCGGTTCCCGTGGCGGCATCGACCGAATTGATTTCGGTGCGCGCCAAGTCGTCAACGCCCTTGCCTGACGGACCATTCAACCAGTCGTAACCCCAAGCATGCTTGTCGGCCCAAGCAGTGCGCGCACCAGCGAGGTTCGCTTTCACCACCTCAAAGACCGTATTGGTCTGAATGTAGTCGTGTGGAAAAACGGGCATGCAGTTGCCATTCACTTTGGCGTGCGGAATAGCTTGCGGGTTGAAAGTGCCGCCGCCATCGAGATGGATGCGGGCACCGCCATTGACGCTATCGATGCCAACGGTTTCGTCGAACACGACGTTCCAGCCTTGCACGCCAGCGCATGCGGTGTCACTCGGTGCGTAAAGCGTGCGGTCATAGGAGACGTCGTAGAACAGCCCAGTAGTCTTCGGAGAACCGCCGGTAACCAGCGCGGCCAGCCCCGGGAACGAATCCGACAGCCCAGGGGTGGACGCGTTGGTGTAGTTAACACCCGTTTGCGCCAGTGCGGCAATCGACGGACAGGTTTTTGCCGCGATGCAGTGGGCCACGTCCTGCTCATGCAGACCATCCACACTGATCAGAAGTACATGCGCAATCGCAGGAGCGGAAGAAAGCAGAACACTGCTGTCGCCAGAGCCACCGCCACATGCAGAGAGCACACCCGTAGCAACGATGGTCAGGGGCAGAAGGTATCGCTTCATAAGATAGGAAATAAGTGGATTGACCAGATACCAAAGCTATCTGAGGAACATGACAAGCTTGTGACGTTGACTGGAGTGAATTCGGCTTTGACAAGCAGATTGGAGTTAGCTCCGGGCCGACGCATATATGGCTGCCCTGGCAGGGATTGGATGTCGCACCGCTGAGCTTGCGGGCCTTGTGCAGCACGCTCACCCGTTGGATAAGGTAGTGAGTTCGCATGGCCAGCACGACAATACAGGAAGCCCAACATCAGCAAGAAGATGCCCGGGCGCACGATCATCGATATCTGCTGCGCGCGATGCCTGTCACCCGGTGTTACTCCATGCTCCTAGGGCCGCGCGATGGACATCAGTTCGACCCCGATGACCAAGGGCGTGGTTTATTTGGATATGGTGATCGACTGGTATTGCTGCCAGGTGCCGGTCTGACGAGTGTCGATCTCGATAAACACCGAGATTTTACAAATGGTGTCAAGGAGGCGATAGCGCACTACGGCACGCCTAAGTTATTGCACACCAACCAGGGCAGTGAGGGCATATTCAATCGGTCGTGGCAATACTAGGTTTGCGAAGAGATTTTAGGTACTCGTGCAATTTCTTTGTCTGTGGCGCTCACGCTCTTGTGCGAGACGAGGGCGGCAGCCACAACAGTGTTTGATTCACGCGCGCAACCCTCTCACCCAAATAGGCGCACACCTACGTTCCGTCCCTTGCCGTGACGCTACGGTCGCGGTCACGCGCCACACCGGTGCGTCAAAGGAGACATCCATGAAGAAATTACTACTTGCTTTTGCCGCCTGTGCAATATCTGCCGCGGCGTTCAGCCAGCCGATGGATCAGCGAGATGGCAGGGAGATGGACCGCCATTTCGGCGACCGGCGCAGCATGGAGCAGCGCGAAATGGAGCACCGCGAGATGATGCAGCGCGCGATAGATCAGCGGGATCGTGGCGGAAGCGAAATGGACCGTCGTGAAATGGAACATGGCGACATGCACCAGCGCCGCCACGCGCGGAGTTGGGTGCCGGCCCGCCGCGATGGCGAAGGCCACCGCATGCGTGGACATTACGAATAGAGATTGTCTTCGGCGCATTTTCAGTCGGGCTGTCGTCGCCCAGGCTTCTTCAGAACCGCGGTCCCACTCGGACAAACGTGCGCGATGCGGAGCTGCATCGCTAACGAACCGATTTACACGCCAAGACAAGGAGAGTCGCACCAGAGTTCGACGCTTTCTTCCTCCTTCTAGTACGGCGATGACCTACCGATTCGACGCGCAGAGCTTCTGCTTGCGTTCATGCCAGGTGTATCGATTCATGCGCCTGCCATAGTGCAGCGCCTGCGTCGCGTTGCCCGGCGCCGCAGTTGGTTGCCGTGGACGGACAGTCTCGGCCGGTGGGACTGCACCGTGCTGGTCGAAAGGCCCGAATCTCCACGGCGGTGCGCGTAACCCGCAGCGATGCCCGATTCAGACCGATTTGATTTCAAGTTACGTCGGCGCATATTCAAAATTGCATCGCCCACAGCGTTGTCCACAGAAATGAGGAGCAAAGATATTCTTCAGATTCTCTGCTTGTAGAGTCAGCTCGCCGCTGGTCTCCCTGGCGGCAACCGGCTGCTTTCAGCGCCCCAAGTAAGAGGACAGCAAGGCCAGTGCGCCGCCGACAGCAGCCACAGCCATGATCCCAAGAATTGACCAGGTGAACGTGTCCATCTCAACTTTCCTCGTGGAAGTAAATTTTACGGCCGTCGTCTTTCATCCAGCCGCACCCTCAACCAGCGCTGCTGGTTGCGGACCAAAACCTTGTACTTCTCCATAGAACCCTTCGAAGTTTGTCCAACTTCTGGGAGTCAGTTCAGGACGAGGTGCCCCAATCACTCAACATTCTTTTGAGCGCGC
>NZ_JASJXB010000028.1:0-61317 GCF_035018885.1 Variovorax sp. LG9.2
TTCAATCTGCGCGTCCGTCACAACCCGCTCAGAGCGAGCGTTGAGATCTATAGGCAGCGCATAGAAGCCAAGCGCTTCGCCGAGCGCTGGCCTTTGCTTTCGATCAGCATGGGCTAAGGGCAGAATTCGGGCTAGGAGCGGACGTTCGTACCGACCGCTCAGTGCGGCGCATCGAAGGTATGCCGCACCTATAAGTTCTGAGAATCCGTTGTGAACAGCGTCCGAGACTAGCTTTGCGACTGTGACGATTCTTTTGCCGGCCGTGAGGAAGTGCCGTGTCCATGCAAGGGATCACCGGCACACTCGAAAAAAAAAGGGAGGTCGCGATGTCCGCATCGATAGGGTCGGTTTTGCTCATGTTGGGCATGGCGGTTGCTTTTGGCGCTCAGATTGGAATCTGTATGCACGCCTTCGCGGGCAATCCTGGTCTCGGCGTGCGTTGTCTGATCGTGCCGTTCTACGCGTATGTCTACGCACGGCGTCATCCCGTTAGCGTTTGGCTGCTGCGCGCTTGGTACGCAGGAATGGTCTGCTTCGCTATAGGAGCGATCATTGCTTCCGCATAGTTCCCGCATAGCAGTTCCTAAGTACAAGTAGCGACTTTCCATGCAACCGCGAAGTTCAAGGTGGCTTAGTCTTCTTTCGGGCCAAAACCGGTCAGTCGATGCCGTCGATTTAAACTACATGAAACGTTTTTTGAGGTTCGCTCGCATCTCCGCTGCAATCGCCGGCGGCGTCATCGTTGTATTTCTAGTCAAGCCGATTGCGGCGCTGATATCTGGTGAGTTCACCGGTGGCGTGCCTCCCGCGACTGCGGGACGGACGGTGTACGAAATCAGCGCGAACGTCGTTGCGCTGCTTATGTTGGGCTTCCTCTTCGGCGTACTTCACGGATGGACCTTCGGTCTTACATCTCTCCGCCAGACAGCAATCGCAGCTACCGTTCCGGTGTTTCTCCTATGGGTTTTTTTAACCATTGCGACATGGTTCGTTGCTGCTCCCGCCGTTATCGCTGTTGTGCTCTTCGGTTTCGCGGTATTGGTGGGCGCGCGATTCGGCGCAGGACTCCCTGGAGCTTGCAGCCTTTCCTAGACGCCTGAGCCAGTTTGAGTGACCGCTTCGGGCCCATACCTGCCGGTCGTAGAGCGACGACTTAGCCGTTCGCCCTCACCCCCCATGGCACTTCTTGAACTTCTTCCCACTCCCGCAAGGACACAAATCATTGCGCCCCGGTGTCGCTTCCTTCCGAATCGTCTCGACCTTCGGCCCCATGCTCTTCCATAGCTGACGCAGGTCGTACACGGCCCAGATGGCTTCGCCGAAGTCGTCGAGCCGTTGCTGGCTCACGCTCGGCGGGCCGTCTTCGCTGAACATCGACAACGTCGGTTTGGCGGTGTCGTCTTCGGTCAGGGCAACGATGCTGTCGAGCGCTTCGTCGAGCATTTGCGCGGCCTCTTTGTCGCGCGGCGCGGCCCAGTCTTCTGGCCAGTTTTCGACCGCGTACATGAAGCCCAGCGCCCACACTTGCGCGAACGAGGGGATCTCTTCGCCCTCGATGTCGGTGCGTTCGTCTTCGGGCAACGACGCGATGGCGCCGCGGGTGTCGAGCACTTCTGGTTGCCAGGTGCGCTCGTCATCGAGCGACTGCACATCGGCATCGAGGCCCTGCTCGATCTCGCGCCAGCGGCGCTTCCAGCGCCAGACGAATTCCATGTGCTGCGCCGCGACGAAGCCGTCGCCCAGCAGCACCGGCCAATATTCTTCGGTCGGCACCGGGCGGCGCGAGCACACGAGCGCGGCCATGAAGCCTTCGCAGAATTCCCACTGAGGGATTTCTTCGTCGGTCTCGCGCATGGCGTCGAGGTCGCCGTCGAGCGCATCGAAGTCGTCGGGGCCGAGCGGTGCGGGGTCGGCGGTGGGTAGTGCAGCGGCTTGGGTTGCAGGGTCGTTGTCAGGAGCGGAAGGAGTCGTCATATTGCGTCTGTTTGAGCCCTCTATGATGCAGCAGGCAGGCCGCCGGGCACTGGAGAACACACCATCGCGACACCGATCAACACACCTTTTCCCACCCGCTACATTGCGTTCGCGCTGTGCGTGGTCGGCTTGATCGCAAGCCTGGCGACGGTCCTGTTGTGGCCTTGGCTCTGGCGCGGCTGGGTCGGCGTCGGGGCCTTCGCGGTGCTGAGCGGCACTGGCGTGCACGACCTGCGGCAGACGCGGCATGCCATCCTGCGCAACTACCCGGTTATCGGGCACTTGCGCTTTTTACTGGAGTACATCCGACCCGAGATGCGCCAGTACTTCATCGAGAGCGATGCCGAAGCCGCGCCGTTCTCGCGCGCGCAACGCTCGCTGGTTTACCAGCGCGCCAAGGGCGAGCCCGACAACCGGCCTTTCGGTACGCAGCTCGACGTGACCATCGCCGGCTACGAGTGGATCAACCACTCGATGGTGCCGACCAAGCTCGCGAACCACGACTTTCGCATCGTCATCGGCGCCGACTGCGCGCAGCCTTACGACGCCAGCGTGTTCAACATTTCGGCGATGAGCTTCGGTGCGCTGTCGGCCAACGCGATCCTCGCGCTCAACAAGGGCGCCAAGGCCGGCAACTTCGCGCACGACACGGGTGAAGGCTCGATCTCGCAACACCATCGCGTGCATGGCGGCGACCTGATCTGGGAGATCGGCTCGGGCTACTTCGGCTGCCGCAACGACGACGGCAGCTTCAGCGAAGAACGCTTCATCGCCAATGCGCGTGACCCGCAGGTGAAGATGATCGAAATCAAGCTGAGCCAGGGCGCCAAGCCCGGCCACGGCGGCGTGCTGCCCGGCCCCAAGGTCACGGCCGAGATCTCGGCGGCGCGCGGCGTGCCGATCGGTGTGGACTGCATCTCGCCATCGTCGCACCGCGCCTTCGCCACGCCCGTCGAGATGATGAATTTCGTCGCCCGGCTGCGTGAGCTGTCGGGCGGCAAGCCGACCGGCTTCAAGTTCTGCCTGGGCCATCCATGGGAATGGTTTGCCATCGTCAAGGCGATGCAGCAGACCGGCATCACGCCCGATTTCATCGTCGTCGATGGCGCCGAGGGCGGCACCGGGGCGGCACCGGTCGAGTTCAGCGACCACGTCGGCGCGCCGCTGCAGGAAGGCCTGCTGCTGGTGCACAACACGTTGATCGGCGTCGGCTTGCGCAGCCGCATCAAGATCGGTTGTGCGGGCAAGGTGATCACCGCCTTCGACCTCGCGCGGATGATGGCGCTGGGCGCCGACTGGTGCAACGCGGGGCGCGGTTTCATGATGGCGCTCGGCTGCATCCAGGCGCAGACCTGCCACACCGGCAACTGCCCGACCGGCGTCACCACGCAGGACCCGTTGCGCCAGCAGGCGCTGGTCGTACCGACCAAAGCCGCCCGCGTGCAGAACTTTCATCGCAGCACGCTGCACGCACTGCAGGAGCTGGTGCAGGCCGCGGGGCTCGACCATCCGCAACAGATCACCGCGCACCACATCGTGCGGCGCATTTCCGACACCGAGGTGCGACTGTTGAGCAACCTCGTGATGCAGGTGCAGGCCGGTGCGCTGCTCGGGCCACTCGATGCGCAGCACAACGTGTTTCGCACGTACTGGCCGTTGGCGAACTCGGCCAGTTTTCAGCCGCTGCTGCCGGCGCTGCAGGCCGATGCGCAGAAGCAGCGTGAGGCTGCGGACGTGCAAGCAAGAACACAAACGCAGGCCGAAGGGCAGGCGCCGCAAGAGGTCGCGCTCAGCGCATGAACCCTCCCAAACGCAGCGGCTCCACGCGCATCCAGATGCGCAAAGGCGTGGCCTCGGGGCCTGCGCCACTCGACGCGCTTCCGCGCGCACCTGCACCGGGCGACTACGCCGAGTTCCTTCGCATCACACTGCGGCAGCAACCGAAGAACGTCGTCAGTCACCGGCTCGGCGCCGAGCGCGTGTGGCTCAAGAAGGCCGGTGCGCGGCACGGCAAGCTGCGCTATCACCTGCTCGCGGTCGTTGCCGGCCTGCTGCGGCTCGACGTGCTCAAGCCCGTGCCCAACCCCGGCGGCGAGGCGGCCATCGCCATCGAAGGTCGACGCCTGCGTGAGCTCGGCGCAGCGGGTTTGCGCGTGCCGGCCGTGCTGGCGCAGCAACCCGACGGCTTGCTGATGTCGGACCTCGGCGAGAGTGGTCGCAGCACCGTCGTGCTGCAGGAAAAGCTCGATCACGCAGCCGCCGCCGGCCCCGCCGCGCTGCTTGCCGTGTGGCGCGAAGGGCTCGACGCCATCGCCATCGTGCACGCGCGTGGCAAGTACCTGAGCCAGGCCTTCGACCGCAACCTTGTGCAGTGCCCCGACGGCGTCATCGGCTACATCGACTTCGAAGACGATCCGGGCGAAACGCTGCCGTTAGCTGAATGCCAGACGCGCGACTGGCTGAGCTACCTGCATTCGACCGCGATGTTGGTGCGCGCGGCGTCGCCGCAGGCCGCGGCCGATCACTGGCACGCGGTGCTGAAGGCGGCCGACATCGAGGTACGCGCGCGGTTGCGGCTGGCAGCGCAGCGAATGCGCTGGTTGCGGCATCTGCCGGCGGGTCGGCGCTGGGGGCGGGATACGCAGCGGGTGCGGGCTGTTGCGCGGTTGCTGTCGCGCTGGCATGGCAAGGGCGTTGCCTTGTCGGATTGACGCGATCAATCGAGCTTCATCGACCCCAGCCGCTTCACGATGAGGTCGTGCAGCGCCTGCGCCGCCATCGACAAGCTGCCCTCACGACGCTGCACCAGATAGACATTGCGCGTCAGGGACGCCACCGGAAACGGCCGCGTCACCAGTGTCTTCCGCCCGAAATGGAACAGCGTGAGAGCAGGCACGACGCTGATGCCGAGCCCCGCTTCGACCAATCCCATCACTGTCGCCAGATGCTCGACCTCGAACACGGCATTGAGTCGCAGCGGATGCAGCGCGGCATCGAGCGACTGGCGCACGCTGCTGTGGCGCGCCATCTGGATGAACGGCCACGGCGCGATCTTCCTGGCCGTGAGTCGCGGCTCCTGCGCCAGGGGATGGTCGGCGCGGCAAACCAGATGAAAGCGATCGGAGCAAAGCTTGCGGCTGCGCAGGTCGCTCGCCGAGGCCGAACCGGCGCCGGATGCAGCCAGTGCGAAGTCGACCCGACCGCTGCGAAGCAATGCCACGCACGCATCCGACAGCGCGTCGTGCAGATCGAGCGTGATGCCGGGCCAGGCTTGCATGAATTCCGCGAACACCGCGGGCAGCCAGCCAGCGGCCAGCGATGGCAAAGCCGCGACGCTGATCCGCCCCGTGCGCAGTGCGACGTGGTTCGCGAGATCTCCGATGGCGCCACCCATGTCGTCGAGCAGGCGCCGCGCAGGACCCTCGAACAATCGGCCCTCGGGCGTGAGCTGCACGTTGCGTGTGTCGCGGTCGAACAGGCGCGCGCCGACCGACGCTTCCAGCGTGCGGATGAGCGCGCTGAAGGCAGGCTGCGACAGATGGCAGGTCTGCGCAGCCCGCGTGAAGTTGCGTTGATCGGCCAGCGCAAGAAAGGCGCGCAGCTGGCGTGAAGACAGGTCGGGGGTTCTCATCTGCAGTCCACTCTACGACCTCGTTCTGTGATTTGAAATTCGGATCAATTTATTCGGATTTTTGATTTTACGGATGATGCTGCGGTGCCTACATTAGGACCATGCCGTTGCCTGTCACGCCCAGCCCACCCCCATTGCTCGTCGGTTGTGCCGCCGGTTTTTCCGGCGATCGCACCGACGCTGCGGGCCCGGTGGTCGACACGCTGATCGCTCGGCTCGCCAGCGGACCGGCCGGCCAACGCGCCTTCCTGATCTTTGAAACGCTGGCCGAACGCACGCTTGCGCTCGCGCAGTTACGTCGCCGTGCCGATCCGGATTCAGGCTACGAGCCGCTGCTGGATGCCATGCTGCGTCCCGTGCTGGCGCGCTGCCTGGCGCACGGCATCCGCATCGTGAGCAACTTCGGCGCGGCCAATCCGCGCGCGGCGGCACGGCACATCGCGCGCATGGCGGTCGAGCTGCAGCAGCCCCCGCCGTGCATTGCCGTGGTCGAGGGCGACGATCTGTCTTCGCCGGAACAACGCGCGCTGCTGCGAGAACAACTGGGCGCGCAGCTCGACGGCTTGCGCATCGTCAGCGCCAACGCATACATCGGCGCGGAACCGATTGCGGCCGCACTCGATGCCGGCGCGCAGATCGTGGTCTGCGGCCGCGTGGCAGACCCATCGCTCACGGTCGGCCCGGCGATGTCGCACTTCGGCTGGCGCGCCGACGACTGGACCGTGCTCGGCCGCGCGACGATGGCCGGCCACTTGCTCGAATGCGGCGCGCAGGTGTGCGGCGGCTACTTCGCCGACCCCGGCTTCAAGGATGTTCCGGGCCTGGCGAACGTCGGCTTTCCGA
The DNA here is from genome assembly GCF_035018885.1 of Variovorax sp. LG9.2. Lineage (NCBI taxonomy): Bacteria > Pseudomonadati > Pseudomonadota > Betaproteobacteria > Burkholderiales > Comamonadaceae > Variovorax > Variovorax sp. LG9.2. The sequence goes on from NZ_JASJXB010000028.1 coordinate 6,449, forward strand.
TTGCCGAAATCGAAAACGACGGTCGCTGCACCATCGGCAAGGCCGACAACTCCGGCGGCCTCGTGACCGAGGCGACGGTCAAGGAACAACTGCTGTACGAGGTGCACGAGCCGGCGGCCTATCTGACCCCCGACGTGGTGGCGGATATCGCCGACGCGGAAGTTGAACTGCTGGGCGCCGACCGCGTGCGACTGTCGGGCGTGCGCGGCCATGCGCGTCCGACGCACTACAAGGTCAACGTGTGCCACGAAGGCGGTTGGCTTGCCGAAGGCGAGATCTCGTACGCCGGCCCGCGCGCCGAGGCCCGTGCACGCTTGGCAGCCGATGTGCTGCGCAGCCGATTGGTCGGGCTTAGCTTGCGCGTCGACCTGATCGGTTCGCTCAGCATCTTCGGCGACGACGCCGGCCGGGCGCTCGCCGAGTTGCCCGACGCCGGCCACCGCGATGTCCGCCTGCGCGTCGCCGCCACGCATGCCGATCGCGCCGAGGCCGAGCGGCTCGGCCGCGAAGTGACCGCCCTCTACACCTGCGGCCCGGCCGGCGGCGGCGGCGTCCGCACCACGCTCACGCCGCGCCTCAGCACCCTCTCCTGCCTGCTGCCGCGCGAGGCGGTGCCGGTGCGCTTCGAGATCGTCAGCGGTGGGGACTTGCCATGAACACGACCGTCATGGGCACCCATGCTTTTCCGCTGTATCGCCTGGCGCACGGGCGCACCGGCGACAAGGGCGACCGCTCCAACATCAGCGTCATCGCATGGCATCCCGAGCTGTTCGACTTGCTCGTCGCGCAAGTCACATCGGACGCGGTGGCCGCGCAGTTTCACCATCGCGCGCCGAGCCGCGTACAACGCTTCGTGCTTCCCAAATTGCACGCGATGAACTTCGTGCTCGACGGCGTGCTCGACGGCGGCGTCAACGATGCGCTGAACCTCGACACGCACGGCAAGGCACTGTCGTTTCTGTTGCTCGCACTGCCGGTCGACGTGCCCGATCACCTGCACCATCTGCTCGCCGGTCCATCCGAAGACTGACGCGAGTTTTCATCCTCACCACATCAGGAGACATCCCTTGAAATCGTTCCGTCCACTCCCTTCCTTTGCTTCGATGGCGGTCGTTGCCGTGGCCGCCACGCTGGCACTCTCGCTGGCGCCGATGCTGGCCCAGGCGCAGACCTTCCCGGAAAAATCGATCACCTTCGTCGTGCCCTTCGCGGCCGGCACCGCGACTGACCAGATCGCCCGCGCGCTCGGCAACGCCGTCACGGCCGAGACGAAACAGCCGGTGGTCATCGACAACAAGGCCGGCGCAAGCGGCTTCATCGCGTCGCAGAACGTCGCCAAGGCTCCAGCCGACGGCTACACCGTGCTCATCACCACCAACACCACGCACGCGGCCAACGAACATCTGTACAAGAAACTGCCGTACGACCCGGTGAAGGATTTCGCGCCTATCACCGCGCTCGGCAAGGGCGGCCAGATCATGGTCGTCGCGCCCGATTTCCCTGCGAAGACAGTGGCCGAGTTCATCGCTCTCGCAAAAAAAGATCCGGGCAAGTACAGCTTCGGCAGCGGCAGTTCGTCGAGCCGCATGGCGGGCGAGTTGCTGCAGCAGATGGCCGGCATCAAGCTGCTGCATGTGCCCTACAAAAGCAACACGCTCGCGGTGACCGATCTGCTCGGCAACCAGATCAACATGATGATTACCGACACCGCCACGGGCCTGCCGCAAGTCAAAGCCGGCAAGCTGCGTGCATTGGGCATGTCGAGCGCCCAACGCTCGCCGCTCGCACCCGATGTCCCGACGATTGCCGAAGCCGGCGTCAAGGGCTACCAGATGGGTTACTGGTTCGCGGCCTACGCACCGGCCGCGACGCCGCCCGCCGTCGTCAAGCGCCTGAACGAGCTGCTGGTCAAAGCCGCGAAGAGCGACGCAGCACGCACCAGCTTTTACGCGACCACCGGCACCGAGGTCTTCACGACCACGCCCGACGAGTTGGCGAAGTTCCAGGCCGCTGAATCGCAGAAGTGGGGCAGCATCGTGAAGGCGGCCGGGATCGAAGCGGAATAGGGTCGCGGCGCATGCAATCGGGGGGATGACTGCAATGAAGCTCGGGTGAGCCAGGAGACAAGGCCTGCTGGGCGTCCCGCTCAGGGTTCCATCTCGACACCCAGCGCCGCCAGCCGCTTGCGCAAGGCGCGCACCGCGCCATCCTTGCTCAGCAGCATCGCACCGTGCGCGACGGCCAGGTCGATGAATATCTGGTCCTCGGGGTCCTTGCAGGTCAGGCCTGCTTTTTCTGCCGGGGGCACGGTTCGCGTGAGGCGGTCGAAGGCGGCGATGACGTCGCCAGCACTCATTTCATAAAAAGCAAGCCGCGGCACGATCTTCGGATAGCCCAGCACGCGCACGAGTTCGACGCGCATGGCCTCCGTCGCGATCCAGGTTCGTGCCCCGGCTTCTAGCTCGGCGCGCAAGGGTTGCACGGCCACGTCGTTGAACACGAAGATGTCGAGAACGATGTTGGTGTCGAGAACGATGGGCGCCGAAATCATCGGGGAAGTCTAGGCGCCGCCACACGGCTGCAAAAGACCTGACCGACAATCCCTTTCATGAATACCGCATTGCTCGTGATCGACGTCCAACAAGGCCTGTGCGAGGGCGAGCATGCTCCCTTCGAATCGCCGCAAGTCATCGACCGGATCAACCGGGTTTCGGACAAGGCGCGCGCCGCCGGCGCCTTCGTGATCTTCGTGCAGCACGAGTCCGGCTCGGGCTACCTCGAACACGGCACTCCCGCCTGGCAACTGGCCGATGGACTCACCGTAGCGCCGACCGACCTGCGCATTCGAAAGACGTCCGCGGACTCGTTCCACAAGACCGATCTGCAAGCTGTCTTGAAGGCGCACGACGTCGAAGACCTCATCGTTTGCGGCATGCACACCGAGTTTTGCGTCGACACGACCATCCGGCGCGCGCTGGCCTTGGGCTACCCGGTGGTGCTGGTGTCCGACGCACACACGACCGAAGGCAATGCCGGCCTGTCGCCGCAACAAGTCATCCGGCACCACAACGACACCCTCACCAACATCAGCAGCTTCGGGCCGCTCGTGACAGCAGTGTCGACGGACGATTTACGCATCGGCACCTGACGCGTTCCGGTGCCTCGAGGCGGCTCAGGTCACCGGCACTTTCGGCGTGCGCGCCGAGCCCTTGACCATGTCGAACTTGAACAGCCGGCACTCGATCGGCCCGTTCCACATCGGCACGCGGCGCGACTCTTTGAGGCGCATGCGCTTGGGCAACTGCAGGTCGGGCGTGAGCACCCAGCCGGTCCAGCCGGCGTAGTTCTTTTTCCAGTGGCTGGCGAGCTGCGGGAAGAAGTCGCCGCTGGCATCGCCGCCTTCGGTCTGCGCCGACTCGCGTGCGCCGAACCGCGCGGTGTTGGCTGCGCTGTCCGCGCCTGCGATGCCACCGACTTCGATGCGCTCGCCATATGGAGGATTCACGACCATGACGCCTCCAGTGGTGCCAACGTCAACTGGCGGCATGCGCTGCAACGCGTCACCGCCACGGAACTCGATGCGGTCGGCCACGCCAGCGCGCTCGGCATTGCGCTCGGCAAAATCGACCATGCGGTGCGCCACGTCGGAGCCGAAGATGTTGGCCGGCCCCGGCTCGTGCGAAGCGCCGGCCTCTTCGGCCGCAGCCTTGATCGCCGCCCACACGTGCGGCTGAAACGCCAGCAATTTCTCGAAGCCGAACGACCGCAACCAGCCCGCCGGAATGCCCGACTGGATCTGCGCCGCCTCGATGGCGATCGTGCCGCTGCCGCAGCAGGGGTCGTACAAGGGTTGGGCTGCGACCTCGCCCGTTTCGGGGTTCCACCAGCCGCTGGCGGCCAGCATGGCCGCGGCCAGCGTTTCCTTCAGCGGCGCATCTCCGGTGTCTTGTCGCCAGCCGCGCTTGAAGAGCGGCTCGCCGCTGGTGTCGATGTAGAGCGTGCAGTCGTCGGTAGTCAGATGCGCGAAGACGCGGCAGTCGGGCCACTGCGTTTCGATGCTCGGCCGCACGCCGCCGGCTTTGGCGCGAAAGCGGTCGGCGATCGCGTCCTTGATGCGCAGCGTCGCGAAGTTCAGGCTCTGCAGCGGGCTGTGCTGCGCAGTGGTCTCGATCTTGAAAGTCTGCTTCGGCGTGAACCAGATCTCCCACGCCACGCCACTGGCAATGGCGTAGAGATCGTTCTCGCTGCGGTACGGCGCATGCGCCAATTCGATGAGCACGCGTTGCGCCAAGCGGCTGTGCAGGTTGAGCTTGAGGGCGTCGCGCCACTCGGCCCGGACCCGCACGCCGCCGCGCAGTGTCAGCAGGTCTTGGCCGACACGGCCGGTCAGCGCATGGACTTCCTGCGCCAGGAGTTCCTCGACGCCGGCGGCGCAAGGCAAAAAGAGAGAGAGATCGTTCACCCGCCCACTATAGTGGCCGTGCTCATGAGTTCCCCGTCCGCCCCCGCGTCGCCCTCATCACAGGCCGCTCCGTCGCCGGCCGTGCGCTTTGCAGTGCAGTGCGAAGTGCTGCGCCTAAGCGCCCAGCCCACCGGACCGATGCTGGCCGTGCAGTTCCTGCTGGACTGCGGCGTTGCAGCCCTCTTCGCCTGGCAGTATTCGGTATCGCACGCGCTTATCTGGATCACCATGATCGCCGCCAGCACCGCATGGCGCGGCTTTTTTCCGCAAGTGCTGCCCAGCTCGCTGACGCCCGAGAACCTGCAGCCTGCGCTCCGCCTGCACACCTTTCGCATCGCAGTACACGAGGCCGCGCACGGTGCGGCAGGCGTACTGTTGTTCAGTCCGACCGACCCGGTGGTGCAACTGCTGCTGGCCGTCGTCATCATGGCGATGACGCTGTCGTCGGCGTTCTCGGTGTCGTATCACACGCCCGCGATGCAACTGGCGATCTCGCTGCTGCTGGTGCCGATGATCGTGATGAGCCTCACCTACGGCCAGCCGGTGATGGTGACGGCGGCGGTCCTCGGCATCGGCCTGCTTGCGATGGTGTGGAAGCTGGTGTCGGAGCGCTCGCGCCAGCTCGAAGAAAACATCAGCCTGCGCCACAACGAGAGCGCGCTGCGCGTGCAGGCGCTGGCTGGCCTGCGCGCGTCGGAACAGGCGCAGGCCGAGCGTCTCCGGTTCTTTTCAGCCGCCAACCACGACCTGCGGCAGCCGGTGATGGCGATGGGCCTGCAGGCCGAAGTGCTGCGGCAGCAACTGCGCGCCGGCGAAAGCGCCGCCGTGGTGCAAGGCTCCGTCGATGCGCTGTCACGGGCACAGCAGGCGCTCGAAGGCTTGACCAACCAGCTGCTCGAAATCGGTCGCATCGAGGCCGCTGCCGACCCGTTCACGTTGACCGCGGTCGCCCTCGCACCGCTGCTGAACGAGTTCGCACGGCAGGCAGGCAGCGGCCGGGTGCGGGTGCGTTGCCCGGCCGAAGCCATCGTGTGGACCGACACGGTGGCGCTGCGCCGCATCGTCGCCAATCTGGTCGACAACGCTGTCAAGTTCGCACCCAATGGCCGCGTGTTGCTGGCCTGTCGGCGCCGGCCGGACGGCTGGCGCATCGAGGTGCGCGACAGCGGCATCGGCATCGCTTGCGAAGCGCAGGAGCGGGTGTTCGGCGACTTCGAGCAGGTCGGGAACGTGGAGCGCAATCTACAGCGTGGGCACGGGCTGGGGCTGGCCATCGTGCGGCGCCTGGCGATGCGGCTGGGGGTCCAGATCACGCTGCGGTCGCTGCCGGGACGCGGCTCGGTGTTCGGCTTCACGCTGCCATCGGCCCCTCGCGATGCGCACCCCGACCGCACGGCACGCGCCGCGACCGCGGCGGCGACCAGCACCGCTGCGCTCGACGCCATGCCGCTGGCGCCCGGCTTGGCGGTGCTGGTGGTCGAAGACAACGCTGTGGTGGCCGACAGCCTCGCGGCCCTGCTGCGCCAATGGCAGGCGCTGCCACGCATCTACGAGAGCGCGGCCGAGGCGCTGGCGCTCGCCGACCTGCAGGCCATCGACGTCGCGCTGTGCGATATCCGCTTGCCGGGCAAGCTCGACGGTATCGACCTGGCGCGACGCCTGCAACTGCAAAAGCCGTCGCTCACGATCGCGCTGATCTCGGCCGATATCGATGAAGCGACGCTGCACCTGGCCCGCGAGCGTGGCTGGCATGCGTTGCGCAAGCCGGTGCAGCCGGCGGAGCTGCGCGGGATTTTGTTGCAGGCGCGGCGGTAAACCGACGCCTTACAGCGCCTTGCGCAGATTCGCCGGTGCGATGCGCAGCGCTTCGCGGTACTTGGCGACGGTGCGCCGCGCACATTCGATCCCCTGCTCTTTCAGCATGTCGGAAATCTGGCTGTCCGACAGCGGCTTCTTGATGCTCTCGGCGCTCACGAGTTGCTTGATGAGCGCTCGCACTGCCGTGCTGGATGCATTGCCGCCGGTTTCGGTTCCGAGCGCCGAACCGAAGAAGTACTTGAGCTCGACCGTGCCGTAAGGCGTCGACATGTACTTGGCCGTGGTCACGCGGCTGATGGTCGACTCGTGCAAGCCCAGCTCGTCGGCGATCTCACGCAGCACCAACGGGCGCATGGCGAGTTCTCCGTGCACGAAAAAGCTCTTCTGCCGCTCGACGATGGCGTTGCTCACCCGCAGGATGGTGTCGAAGCGTTGCTGGATGTTCTTGATGAACCAGCGCGCCTCCTGCAGCCGCTGCGACAGCGCCTGGCTGCCCTCGCCCTTGTGCGCCTTGAGCGCGCCGGCGTAGATGTCGTGCACGCGCAGACGCGGCATCACGTCGGGGTTGAGCATCACGCGGAACTTGAGCGTTGCGCCACGACCGGTGCGGGTGACGATCACGTCGGGCACCACGATGTTGCGCTCGACATCGACGAAGCGGCGGCCCGGCTTGGGCTCCAGCTTGGCGATCGCCTGCAGCGCGCTGCGCACTTCTTCTTCGTTGCTGCGTGTGAGCGTGGCCAGACGTTTGAAGTCGCGCCGCGCGAGCAGCTCCATCGGCTGCTTGCAGATCAGGATCGCAGTCTTGCGGATCTGCTTTTCTTCGGCCGTCTCGTTCTCATGGGCGAGCGCCTTCAGCTGGATTGCCAGGCATTCGCCGAGATCGCGTGCGCCGACGCCGACCGGCTCCAGGCTTTGCAGCAGGCCGAGCGCCACCTGGAAGTGGTGGACGAGACCGTCGAACTGGTCGTTGTCATCGCCCGCGAGGCCCGATGCCAGCGCTGGCAACGAGTCTTCGAGATAGCCATCGTCATTCAACGATTCGATCAAAAAACGCAGTGCGGCCTGGTCGTTTTCGTTCAGCCGCAGGCTCAGTGCCTGTCGGTGCAGGAAGGATTGCAGCGACTCCTGGCTGCGCGCGAGCTCGGTGGCGTCGGTGCGCTCGCTGCCGTCGTTCGGGCCGAGGTTGTTGCTGCTGGCTGGCGCCTCGCCGCCCCATTCCCCATCGTCCGGCGTCATCTCGACCGTGCCGTCGCCGCCCCAGTCGGGCTCCTGGTCGGACATCTCGGCGGCCGGCGCTTCGGTCTCGCTGGCGGTGGTCGCGGTGCTGGCGCCGTCGGCACTGGTCGCGAGCGCGCTGGGCGCGAACTCGCCGTCGCTCTCGCTCTGGCGGTCGCTGTCGTGCTCTTCGCGCGGCGCTGGCGCGTCGGACACGTCGATGCCGAACTCTTCGCGTGCGGCTTCTTCGGCCGTGCGCTCCAGGAACGGGTTGTCGTCGAGCATCTGCTCGACTTCCTGGCTCAACTCGAGCGTGGACAACTGCAAAAGCCGGATCGACTGCTGCAGCTGTGGCGTGAGCGCCAAATGCTGCGAGACACGAAGAGAAAGACCTTGCTTCACGGACAGCCTGCCAGACACACTCTGTTCAAGAAACACCGCAGAACCGGCTTTGCCGGGCTGTTGGTGTTGCCCCCGGTCAGGGGGTGGAAGAAGCGACACGCAGTGCGCGACGACCTGGGGGCGAGCAACAAGTTCACATCCGGAAGTGTTCGCCGAGGTAGACGCGTCGTACCTCGGCGTTGTCGACGATCTCCGAAGGCGTGCCCTGTGCCAGCACTTGCCCGTCGCTGATGATGAAAGCGTGATCGCAGATGCCCAGCGTTTCACGCACGTTGTGGTCGGTGATCAGCACGCCGATGCCGCGCTCTTTGAGAAAACTGATGATTCGCTGGATTTCGATAACGGCAATCGGGTCGATGCCGGCGAAGGGTTCATCCAGCAGGATGAAGCGCGGCTGCGTGGCGAGCGCACGGGCGATTTCGACCCGCCGCCGCTCGCCGCCCGACAGCGACAACGCCGGCGAGTTGCGCAAATGTTCGACGCGCAGGTCGTTCAGCAGCTCGCTCAGCCGCTCTTCCATCCGTGCCTTCGATATCGGGACCGCCCTGCCGGACTCGTCGGTGTCTAGCTGCAGCTCGAGCACGGCCCGCACGTTCTCTTCGACCGTGAGCTTGCGGAAAATCGACGCCTCCTGCGGCAGGTAGCTCAGACCCATGCGCGCGCGCTTGTGGATCGGCATGTGCGCGATCGGCTCGCCGTCGATGGTGATCTCGCCCGCGTCGGCGCGAACCAGCCCGACGATCATGTAGAACGAGGTCGTTTTTCCGGCGCCGTTCGGGCCGAGCAGCCCGACCACCTCGCCCTTTTGCACGCCGAGCGACACATCCTTGACGACCGTTCGGCTGCCATAGGTCTTTTTGAGGCCGCGCGCTTCGAGGCGGCTGCCGACGTCGATCGTGTCTGCGTTTTCGATCACTTGCGCGGTTCTCCGCCGAGCGTGGTGCTCTGGCGCAGGCCGGAGCCTGCAGCGGGGGTGGCGGGCACCGTCGTGGCCGGCGCGGCACTGGAACCCGAGCCCGGACCGGACGCAGGCGGAGCCGCTTTGGCGCCACCGGCTGCCGACGCCGGAGCGCGCGGCGTGAGCACCGCCCTGACGCGACCACCCGAAGCACCGGCCGCGACGCTGGCGTCCGGCGGCAAGGTAGAACCGTTGACCGTGAAGGTGTCGTTGCTCTGGTCGTAGACGATCAGCGGGCCGGTGGTTTCGTCGTTGACCTTGGTGCCGATCAGCCGCCGCATCACGGCATGGCCGATGAACTTGACGTTGTCGGCGCGGCTGTCGTATTCGATGCGATCAGCTTCACCCTCTGTCCACTCGTCGCCCGGGGCGTCGCGTTTCTGCTTGTAGTAAGCCAGCTTGCCCGGCTCGGGCGTGACCACGCCGTATTGGTAGCCCTCGGGGTCCTGGCGCACGTCGATGCGGGCGCCGCGAATCACGATCGTGCCCTTGGTGACGAACACCTTGCCGGTGAAAACGCTGGTTTGCTTCAGGTCGTCGTAACGCAGCGCGTCCGACTCGATGTTCATCGGCTTCAGTCGGTCGGCCTTTTCGGCATGCGCCGGCAGGCCGGTGCCGAGTGCCAAGGCGAGCAATGCACCAAAGGTGATCGCGAAAGCAGAACGAAAGGAGCGAAGGGGGGATTTTGAGCGCAGGGTCATAGAGGCACGAAACTTGCTGCGCATTGTATGCGGCCAACTGACACGACCTTGACGAAAAAGCCCGCCGAAGCGGGCTTCTCAAAAAACGCGTGTGACAGCTTCAACCTTTGCGCGCTTCGGTGATCAGGTAATTGGCGACCTGCAGCGACTTGGTCATGTTGCCGGCGAGCTCGCCGTCGACGTAAAATCGCCCTGCCACGCCAAGAGCAGGCACACCGGCCACCTTGTACTGCTCGGTGATTTGCGTCGCCCGCTTGGCCTTGCTCACTACGCCGAACGAGGTGAACGCCTCCGTGAACTTGACTTTGTCGAGGCCGTTCTTTTCGGCCCACGCAATGATGGCCGCGTCGCCGTTCACGTTCTGGCGTTGGGTGTGGATCGCATTGAAGACCTTCATCGTGTATTCGTCGAGCTTGCCCATGGCATCGAGCGCGTAATACAGGCGCTGCTTAGGCTCGACGTCGTTGCCGACGAACGGCACGGGAACGCGACGGAACGCGGCGTCTTTCGGCAACGTTTTGACCCAGGCTTCGAGCTCGGGCTCGAACGCATTGCAATGCGGACAGTTGTAAGAAAAGAACTCGATGACCTCCACCTTGCCGGCCGGCGCATCGACCGGGACGCGGGGGCTCAAGTCGATGTAGTCCTTGCCGGCCTTGGGCTGAACCTGGGCATGCGAGAGAGAAGCGGCGGACATCAACCCGAGGGATGTGGCGGCCAGAGAAAAGTCACGACGGTTCATGTGTTTCATCAAAGAGGTGCTCCTGTTCGGCTGAAAGAGCCAGAAGTGCCGCGCGGAGTTCCGCGCCCGGTTGATTCAACGCGGCAGAGACGCAGTGCGTCACGCCGCGGCGAGTAAAGAAAAGTCAACGTTCCAAAACTCAACGCTCCACGGCGGACCGCACTCAGCGCTGCACCCGCACCAGTGCGGAATCGAAGCCGCCGCCATCGAGGCGATCTTTCAAGTGGTCGGCATCGTCCTTCTTGTTGAAGGGGCCGGCGCGCACGCGGTACACGGTGCGACCGGCTTGTTCGCGCTCGGTGACTTTGGCCTCGACACCCATCAGCGACAACTTGGCGCGCTGCGCTTCGGCGTCGTCGGTGGTGCGGAAGGCGCCGGCCTGCACGAAGTAGAGGAATGGGTCTGCGCCACTGGCGTTGGCAGCAGCAGTCGAAGGCGCCGCGCTGGCAATGGTGCCGCCGGCGGTCGGGTTGTTGCCGGATCTTGAGCGAGCCAAGTCGCCCAACGGATCGCTCGACGGCGGCAGTGCGTTGGCTTCGGCCGGCACCGGCGCTGTGCGCGGGCGCGGCGCAGCCGGGGTCGTGGACGCACCGGGCGCGACCACTACCGGAACCGGGCCGGTCGAAGGCGCATTGAGCGGGCCGACGGTCGCAGGTGCGGTCACCGAAGGCGGCTGCGGCTTGACGGCACCGGCCTTGCCTGCGAGTGGGCCGTTCGGGTCCCAGTCGCGGTTCTTGCGGGCTTCGGCTTCGTCCTGCTCGGCACCGCCGCGCTGGTTCTTGCTCATGAACGGGATCGGCACCTTGGTCACGTAGACCGCGATGCCCAGCGCCACGCCGAGCCCGAGCACCAGGCCGATGATCAGCCCGATGACGATGTTGCCGCGCTGAACTGAGCGTGTACTTGATTTCATTTTGAGGTTCGGAATCACATCTTGCGTGGCGCACTGACGCCAAGAATTGCGAGGCCATTGTGCAGCACCTGCGCAGTGGCGGCGACCAGCGCCAAACGGGCTTTCTTGACGGCTTCGTCGTCGACCAGAATGCGCTCGGCGTCGTAGTAGCTGTGGTAGCTCGCGGCCAGTTCGCGCAGGTAGAAAGTGACGTCGTGCGGCGCGAAATCCTTGGCAGCGGCGCTCAGCATGTCGGGGTACTTGGCGAGCAGCAGCATCAGGGCCTGGGCCGCCGGGCTGTCGAGCGGTGACACGTCGACCGTCTTCAGCGAGGCCTCGTCACCACCCCATGAAGTCAGCACCGAGCAGATGCGCGCATGGGCGTACTGCACGTAGTACACCGGGTTGTCGTTGTTCTTGGCCACGGCCAGGTCGACATCGAAGGTGTACTCCGTATCCGGCTTGCGGCTCAGCAGGAAGAAGCGAACGGCGTCGGTGCTGGTCCACTCGATCAGATCGCGCAACGTCACATAGCTGCCGGCGCGCTTGCTGATCTTGACCTCTTCGCCGTCCTTGATGACACGCACCATGGTGTGCAGCACGTAGTCGGGGTAGCTCGGCGGGATGCCTTCACCAACGCCCTGCAGGCCGGCGCGAACCCGTGCGATCGTGCCGTGGTGATCGGTGCCCTGGATATTCACGACGGTGTGGAAGCCGCGCTCCCATTTGGCCAAGTGGTAGGCCACGTCGGGCACGAAGTACGTGTACGTACCGTCGCGCTTTTTCATGACGCGGTCCTTGTCGTCGCCGTAGTCGGTGGACTTCAGCCAGAGCGCGCCGTCTTCTTCGTAGGTCTTGCCGGCGGCGACCAGCTTTTGCACGGTCGACTCGACACGGCCGCTGGTGTACAGGCTCGACTCCAGGTAGTAGTTGTCGAAGCGCACCCGGAACGCCTGCAGGTCGAGGTCTTGCTCGTGCCGCAGATAGGCCACGGCGAACTCGCGGATCGAGTCGATATCGGCGATGTCGCCGCTGGCGGTGAACTCCCGGTCGTCCGACTTGACGGTCTTTTTCGCCCTGAAGTCGTAAGCGATGTCCGCAATGTATTCGCCGTTGTAGGCGGCGGCCTTTTCACCGCTCGGCCAGTCGGCGTCGCCAGGCTTCAGGCCCTTGGCGCGCATCTGCACGCTGCTGGCGAGCGTCTGGATCTGCACGCCGGCGTCGTTGTAATAGAACTCGCGGAACACGGCATCGCCCTGTGAGGCGCGCAGGTTGCAGATGGCATCGCCCAGCGCGGCTTGGCGGCCATGACCGACGTGCAGCGGACCGGTCGGGTTGGCGGAGACGAACTCGACCAGCACTTTCTCGCCGGTGGGGGCTCGCTGGCCGAAGGTGGCGCCCGCATCGAGCACCTCGCGCACGATCTGCTGCTTGGCAGCGGTCTTCAGGCGGATGTTGAGAAAGCCCGGGCCGGCGATTTCGATCGACTGCACCCATTGCTGGAAGGATTGCGTGGCGAGCAGCGCCGCGCTCACCTCCTCGGCCAGATCGCGAGGCTTGCGCCCGAGCGGCTTGGCGAGTTGCATCGCGGCCGTGCTGGCGAAGTCGCCGTGCGCCGCCACCTTGGGCGACTCGAACGCGGCTTTGGCGCCAGCGCCGGGCGAGAAAGTATCGAGTGTGTTCGCGAGCGCCGCGAGCAACTCCTGTTTGACCAATAGCATCGGCCAATTTTACCGGGCGTAACAGCGGGCTCCTTTCTTGCGTCATCCTGCAGGCACCTTGCCCCGTTAGCATCATTGGCCCCGGTCGGGGCTGCTGTCGTCACTCAACCTCCAGGACATCCACACCATGAAAAAGCTCCTTTCCCTGATCGCCCTCGGCGCGTGTCTCTCTTTCGGTGCAGCCCACGCCCAGAGCGCCTGCGAAACGAAGGCCATGGACAAGAACGGCAAGCCCCTCGCCGGCGCCGCCAAGACCAGCTTCGTGAAGAAGTGCGAGAAGGACACCATGTCCTCGGCAGCGCCCGCATGCGCGACGAAGGCCATGGACAAGAACGGCAAGGCGCTGGCCGGTGCCGCCAAGACCAGCTTCATGAAGAAGTGCGAAGCCGACGCCAAAGGCTGAGACGGCGCTGAGGCGACCTCAGCGTCGCACTCAAGAGCCCGCTGCACGCGGGCTTTTTTGCGACTGCTTACTTCAACACACCGAGCAGGTTGTTGAAGTCGTCGCTCCAGGGTTTCACGCCGGGCTTCAGCGTGATCGCCGCGCCGGCACGGCCGATCGCCGGACGCGCCAGCGTTTTCGCGTCGCGAGCGACAAGAACCCAGTCGGTGTTGCGCAGCGCACCGTTCTCCGGCTCGTCATGCACCAGCACCGCGTGCAGCCCACGCGACTCGGCGATGCGCGCCACCACCGGCGCCAGATCCAGGAAGCGATTGGTCACGTGGAAGGCGACGACGCCGTCGGGCTTCAGATGCCGCTCGTACACCGCCATCGCCTCTACGGTGATCAGGTGGATCGGCACCGAATCGCCGGAGAACGCGTCCACTGCGAGCACATCGAAGTTCTGCGGCGCCTCGCCCTCCAGCGCCAGCCGCGCATCGCCAAGCACACGCTCGATGCGCGCCGGGCTGTCTTTCAGAAAGCTGAATTCGCCATCGGCCAGCTCGAACACCTGCGGGTTGATTTCATACACGCGATAGGCGTCGCCAGTGCGCCCGTAGGTTGCGAGCGTGCCGGCACCCAGGCCGATGAGGCCGACCCGGCGCGGCGCATCGGGCGCCGACGCGATGGCGCGGCCGATGCCCGCCGATTCGCCGTAGTACGTGGTCGGCTCACGTCGGCGCGCTGCGGCCAGGAACTGCTCGCCGTGTTTGACCGAGCCGTGGTACATCTGCCGCACGTTGTAGTTCGGATCGTCCCGGCGCGTATCGAGCGTGATCAGCGTGCCGTAGAAGTTGCGCAGCAGGCCGCGCGCATCGGTCGTGTCGTCGCGAATCTGCACCGATAGAAACCATGCACAGCAGGCGGCGAGTGCGACGCCAGCGCCGCCCAGCCACCGGCGCTGGCCCGACCCGCGGCCCGCCAGCACCGCGCCGAGCAGCGCGGTCAGCACCAGCCCGATGCCGAGTTCGTAATACGCTGGCAGCACGTGCGGTGCGAGCAGACCGACCGTCACGCCACCGATGGCGCCGCCCAGCGATAGCATCAGATAAAAGCGCGTGAGATAGCTCGGCCCCGGCCGCATCCGCGCCATCTCGCCGTGCAGGAACATGCACAGCACGAAGAGCCCGGCGACGTAGATCGGCAAGGCGGTCTTGACGTCGGAGCCGACGCTGTCTTGCAGGCCGAATGCGCAGAGCAGCAGCATCGCCGCCGCGCCGGGTAAAAAAATGCCGCGCCGATACCAGCGATCGCTTTCGAAGCACAGCACGAAGGTCAACAAGTAGACCGACAGCGGAAGCACCCACAGGAACGGGATCGCCGCCACGTTCTGCGTGATGTGGTTGGTGATCGCGAGCAAGAGCCACGAGCCGAGGGCCGGCAGCGCGAGCCACAGGAGGTAGTCGACGGTGCGCGGCTTCACATCGGGTGCCGCAGAAACCGTGGCGACAGGCGCCAGATGCGGCGCACCGCTCGCCCAGCGCCGCGACACATAGATCGTCGTGCCCGCACACAGCGCGGCAAAGGCACCGAATCCCCACGACCAGCCATGCGCCTGCTGCACCAGCGAACTGTACGGCTCGATCAGCACCGGGTACGCCAGCAGCGACGCCAGCGACGCCAGGTTCGACAGAGAAAAGTAGCGATAGACCTGCGCACCCCAAGGCGTGCGCGCCACCCACGACTGCACCAGCGGCCCGGTTGTCGAGAGCAGAAAGTAAGGCAGACCGATGGTGCCGAGCAGCAAGCCGAGGATCCACAGCGTCGGGTCTTCGGAGCCGGTGGGCTTCCAGCGCGCGCTGGTGACGATCGGCAAAAACGCGAGGCTCACGAGCAGCAGTGCGACGTGCAATCGCGCCTGCGCTTTCACGCCCAAGCGCCGCGTAACCCAGTCGGAGTACGCGTAGCCGGCCAGCAGCACGACCTGGAAGAACACCATGCAGATCGACCACACGGCCGCTGAGCCACCGAACCACGGCAGGATCTGCTTGGCGATGAGCGGTTGAACCAGGAAGAGCAGGAAGGCACTGCTGAAAATCGTGCCCGCAAAAAGAAGCTGGATGCCGACCGGTCCCATGCAGCGCTTATTTGCCGAAGCCGCGCGCGAGGAACACGGCGACCAGCGGGATGAGTGCGATCAGGTGCGCTTGCATCATCACCAGGCGCCGCGTCTTCTTGATGTCGCCTTCAAATGGCAGCTTGCCGGTGGAGCGCAGCGTTTTGCGCCAGCGAAAGAAGGTCAGCGTCGGAAAGATCGACAGCACGCCGACGATGATGAAGAGCCCCAGCTTCACGTGCAGCAGCGGGTTGGTCCAGTACCAGGCCGTGCCTTTCACGCCCCACCAGGTTCGCGCGATGCCGGTGGCCAGCACCGCGATGGCCGCGATGCCGTAGATCATGTCGACCCTGGTCAGCCGCTCGACCACGGCCGCATTGAGCCACTGCACCCGGCACAGCGCGGCTTCGCTGGCGATGAAGACGACCATCGTCAGGATGGCCAGCAAATGCAGGTACGCGAGGATGGCTTCGAGGGTCATCGATTGCTCTCTAAAAATAGACGGCACCGCGTCTATTTTGCAACCGCTTCAGCGCATCCGGCGCAACGCGTAGCCAGGATCGGCGGCGAACTTCATCGCCCGCGCCACCTTGTTGAGCAGTCGGTCGGCCGGCCGCGGTTCACGCCCCATGACCGCCTTGAACATGCGCAGGTTGTCGGCTTCGTACAGCTTTTGCAGTCGCCCGCTGCCGGTGATGGAGCCGGGGTACATGCGAAACAGAGCGATGTCGTCTTCGATGCGAACGAACTTGGCGCCGGCCAGCGCCATGTCCAGGAAGAGTTCGGCATCCCACGAAGTGCGGTTGGCCTTCTTGAAGCCGCCGATCTTGCGGAAGATGCCCTGGCGGAAAAAGGTGCCCTGCTGGAACAGCGTGACGCCACCGTTGACGTAAAGCCAGGGCGTCAGGCGCGACGGCAGGATGCGCTTGCCGCGCTTGCCTTTTTCGTCGGAGAAATAGCCACAACCCATCACCAGATCGGCGTCGGGCTGGCGCTTGAATTCATCGGCCATGCGCTGAAGTGAATTGGGCAGCAGTTCGTCGTCGGCATTGATGAAGGCGAGCACTTCGCCAGTGGCATGGGCGAAGCCCTTGTTCAAACCATCCGACGGGCCATCGTCTTTTTCATAGACGCGGATGATCCTGTCGCCGTACGAATCGATGATGGCGCGGCTGTCGTCCTTGCTGCCGGGGTCGACCACGATGTATTCGAGGTCGGGGTAGTTCTGGTTCAGCACCGAGTCGATGCAGGCGCGCAGGTACTCGCCCTGGTTGAAGGAAATCGTGACGACTGAAATTTTCATGGCCGGATTGTGCAGTGCAGCGAGCGCTGTCGAACCCCAGACAAGACCTCGATTCGCCGCCCATTCAGCGAACTTCTCCCCAAAATTCCGGCCTGCCGTACTGCTGCTTCAAAAAATCCAGCCAGAGCCGCACCCGCAGTGGCAGGTGGCGCGCATGCGAAAACAGCGCGTAGATGCCATTGGCCGGCGCGGCGTATTCGTCGAGCAGCGGCACCAGCAGGCCGGCATCGATCTCCGCCTCGACCTCCCAAGTGCTGCGCCAGGCGATGCCGTGTCCGGCCAGGCACCAGTCGTGCAGCACCTGCCCGTCGGAACAATCGAGCGGGCCATGCGGCTTGAAATGGATCACCTCCAGCTTGCCGGCGGCATCGGGTGTGCGAAAGGCCCAGCCGCGGGTTTGCGAGGCGTCGCTCGACAGCGTGAGGCAGGCGAAGCGCGACAGCTCGCTCGGGTGCTGTGGCGCACCATGCCGCTGGATGAAAGCCGGCGTGGCCACGCAACGACGGCGGTTGTCGGCCAGCCGCAAGCTGACCAAGGACGAGTCCGGCATGTCGCCCACGCGCACTGCGCAGTCGAAGCCCTCGCCCGCCAGATCCACCACGCGGTCGCTCAGGTTGAGCGAGATCGTGACCTCGGGATGCAGCTCGCGAAAGCGCGGCACCAGCGGCGCGACATGTCGGCGCCCGAAGCCCGCCGGCGCGGTCATGCGCAAGTGGCCGCTGGCCTTGACGCCGCCGGCGCTCACGCTGGCTTCGGCGTTGGCCATGTCGATCAACAGGCGCTGGCAGTCTTCGAGAAAAGCGCTGCCCTCGTGCGTCAGCGTGAGGTGCCGCGTGGTGCGCACCAGCAGCTTGACGCCGAGCCGCTCCTCGAGTGCGTCGAGCCGTCGGCCCATGATGGCCGGCGCCACGCCCTCCGCCTTGGCCGCCGCCGTGAGGCTGCCGCGCGTGGCGATCGAGACGAAGGATTCGAGTTGTTTCAGGCGGTCCATGGCGCCTGATTATTCAATCTGGCTTGAGGCCACCGTCCCGCACGACTGCGCCCCACTTCGCGTACTCGGCTTTGACGTACTGGGCCGCGCTCTCGACGCTGCCGCCGACCGGTGTGCTGCCGACAGCCAGAAGCTGGGCGATCGCGGCCGGCTTTCCAAGCGCCTTGTCGACGGCGACGTTGAGCTTTTTGACCAGTTCGGGCGGTGTCCCGGCCGGGGCGACGATGGCCTTCCAGTCGACCGCCTCGAAGCCCTTGTAGGTTTCGCCGACGGTCGGTACATCGGGCAGCGTCGGCAGGCGTTTGGCGGAAGTCACAGCCAGCGCACGCAGCTTGCCGCCCTTGACCATCGCGAGCGCGCCTTCGGGCGTCGCGAACATGTAGTCGGTCTGGCCGCCGAGCAGATCGGTCAACGCCGGTGCGGCGCCCTTGTACGGGACGCTCAGCACTGTGAAGCCGGCCCGCTTGGCCAGCACCTCGCCGGCCATGTGGCCGAGGGTGCCGGTGCCGGCCAGCGCCTGCTTGATGTCGCCAGGCTTGGCCTTGGCGGCAGCCACGAGGTCTGCGAGCGACTGGTACGGCGCGTCTGTGCGCACGACCATGACGACCGGCTGCGACGCGACGATCGCCACCGTCACCACGTCTTTCAAGGCGTTGTAAGGCAAGTTGGAAAACAGCGTCGGATTGATCGCCAGGTTCGCGGTCTGACCCATGGCGATCGTGTAGCCGTCGGGCTTGGCCTTGGCCACGGCGTCGATGCCGATGGCGCCGTTGCCGCTGGGACGGTTCTCGATGACGAAGGTCCAGTGCGTGTCTTCGCTCACCTTCTGCGCGATCAGCCGCGTCACGACGTCGGTGCCGCCGCCCGGCGTGTACGGCACGATGAAGCGAATCGGTTTGTCGGGCCATGCGGCTTCTGTCCCAGCAGCCCCTGCAGGCAAGGTGGTCAAGGCGAGAACAACCGATGCGGATGCGCAGGCGAGCAGTGAGCGCCGTGAAGGGAATGTCATGGGTGAGGTCAGTTTCCGGTCGCGATGTTTCGGTCTTTGAGGGCGGCGATCTCTTCGTCGCTGTAGCCGACCTCGGTCAGCAACGCATCTGTGTGTTCGCCCAGCAGCGGTGGTTGGAGCCGGATGCCGGCACGTTTGCCGCCCATGGTGAAAGGCAGCAGCGGCGCCTTCGACATGCTGCCGTCGTTCATTCGAATGGGCGCGAGGCCGCCGTTGGCGTTCAGGTGCGGGTCGTCGAACAGCGCCTCGGGCCGCGTGATGGGCGCGAAGGGCAACTCGTTCGCCTCGAACACTGCGCTCAGCTCGGCGGCGCTGCGGTCGGCCAGATGCGTACGGAGGATCGGCATCATCCATTCGCGCGCCATCACCCGGTCGTTGTTGGTTTTGAGGCGCGGGTCGACCATCATTTCTTCGAGGCCGAAAGCCTTGCAGAAGATCGCCCACTGCTTGTCGCTGACCGCGGCCAGAAAGATCTGCTCGCCGTCTTTGACGGTGAACACGTCATACACCCCCCAGGCCGATATGCGGCTCGGCATCGGGTCGGCCGCCTTGCCCGTCGCGGCGAACTGCATCATGTGCTGCCCGACCAGAAACACGTTGTTCTCGAACAGCGCCGATTGCACTTCGCATCCGACGCCGGTGAGCTCGCGTTGGCGCAATGCAGCCATCGCTCCGATGGCGCCGAACATGCCGCCCATGATGTCGTTCACGCTGGTGCCGGCGCGCAGCGGGTCGCCGGAGCGGCCCGTCATGTAGGCCAGGCCGCCCATCATCTGCACCACTTCGTCGAGCGCGGTGCGGTGGTCGTACGGGCCGGGCAAAAAGCCTTTGTGGCTGACGTAGATCAGGCGCGGATTGAGCTTCTTCAACGTGTCGTAGTCGAGGCCAAGCTTCTTCATGGTGCCGGGCTTGAAGTTCTCACTGACGATGTCGGCCGTCGCGATCAAACGGAGCGCCGCCTCGACGCCGGCGGGCTGCTTCAGGTCGAGCGCGATGCTCTTCTTGTTGCGGTTGAAGTTGGGGAAGAATCCTGCCCCGGAGCCCAGCAGGCGGCGCGTGTTGTCGCCCTCGATAGGCTCGACCTTGATGACTTCGGCGCCCAGGTCGCCGAGCACCATGCCGCAGGTCGGCCCCATCACCATGTGGGTGAATTCGACGACGCGGATGCCTTCGTAGGGCAGTGGCTGTTTCGTGTCGGACATCGTGGCTTCAGACATGCTCGGCTTCGTTCACGAGACCTTGCGCGAACCGTTGCGCAAAGCCTTTTGGCAACCCCGCTTCCGGCGTCATGCCGTACAGCGGCTCGCCGGGCAGACCGTCCGTCAGCGGCACGCGCGCGGCGATGAGTTGGTTGAGGTCGATGCCGGTGCGCACGCCCATCGCTTCGAACATGAAGACGAGGTCTTCGGTCACGACGTTGCCCGACGCGCCGGGCGCATACGGGCACCCGCCCAGACCGCCAAGAGAAGAATCGAAAGTACGCACGCCCTCTTCGTAAGCGGCCAGGCAATTGGCGAGGCCGAGGCCGCGCGTGTTGTGCATGTGCGCGGCGCCGGCCTTGGCGCCGAGCTCGGCACGCAGCCGCTTGAAGAGCCGGTGGACCTGCGCCGGGTTGGCGTAGCCGACGGTGTCCGACAAGCCCGACTCGTCGGCACCGGCGGCGACGCATTGCACCGCCAGCCGGATGACGTCGTCTTCGGCCACATGGCCCTGGAGCGTGCAACCGAAAGCCGTGGAGATGCCGGCCTCGAGCAGCACATGCGGCGCGATCTCTCGCCGCAAATCGCTGATGGCGCGCACCTCTTCGACCATCTCGGCCGGCGTCTTGCGCACATTGGCAAGGGAGTGCGCCGGGCTGGCCGACACCGGCATCGTCAGCTTGTGCACTCCGGCTCGCAACGCGGCCTCCGCGCCGCGCCGGTTGGGCACCAGCGCCATGACGGTGAGGCCCGGCAATGTGATCGCGTGGCGCACGACCTCGACGGCATCCGCCATCTGCGGCAGCAACCGGGCCGGCACGAATGAAGCGACTTCGATCTCGCGCAGGCCGGCGGCGTAGAGCGCGTCGATCCAGCGCAGCTTGTCTGCTGTCGGCATGGTGGCCTTGACCGACTGCAAGCCGTCGCGCGGACCGACCTCGCTGATCAGCACGTCACCTGGCCTGTGCGTGTCCAGCTTGCGGTTCGATGGGGTTTCCAAATTCGTCTCCGGAGCAGATCGCGCCGCCGTGATTACGTTGAGGGCTGCAGCGCTGAAAGTCGTGGCGTCGAAAGCCTTCGCGCAGATTCTTATTGTTCTATCTGACAGAACGATGTTCTAATAAATTGAATTACACCAGACCGCACCGTAGATCGTCAAGCGGGTCGAAGGTCCAGAAGGAGAGCAGCATGCCCCGAAAAGCCCAAACCGAGTCGGTCGCCGACACCGACGCTGCACCCGGCGGCGCCGCGGCGGTGGACCGCGCGCTGACCTTGCTCGCCGCCTTTCGGGCGGGCGACGTGGCGCTGACGCTGGCCGAGTTGGCGGCTCGCACCCAACTCTATAAAAGCACTGCACTGCGCTTGCTCGCCTCGCTCGAACATGCAGCATTGCTCCGAAAACTGGACGACGGCCGCTATGCACTCGGCTCCGAGGTGGCGCGGCTGCACGGTCTCTACGCTGCGTCGTTCTCGCTCGATCATGTGGTGCTCCCGGTGCTGCGGTCGCTCGTCGCCGCCACCGGTGAGAGCGCGTCGTACCACGTGCGCCAGGGCAGCGGCGACGGCTGGGCGCGTCTGTGCCTCTACCGCGTCGATTCGCCGCACACGGTGCGTGACCACGTTCGCGCGGGCGACCTGCTGCCTGCCGATCGGGGTGCCGGCGCGCGGGTGCTCATCGCGTACGGTACCGATGGCGTCGACGCCGGCACGAAGGCGAGCGAGTCCCTCTCGCGAACGGACCGCAAGCTCTACGCGACGATTCGAGCGCAGGGCTATTGCGCGCTGATCGGCGACCGCAGCGCCGAACTCGGTGGGATCTCGGCGCCCGTCTTCCACGCCGACGGCTCGCTGGCAGCGGCCGTCACCCTCACCATGCCGACGCACCGCTACGACGCCGGCTTTGTGCCAGCTGTGCGCGAAGCGGCGGCAAATCTCAGCGGACGGCTTTGATTGCGCATTTTTTAGTCATCAATCAATCGCTATTTCGCGTCTTAATGCGGGACCCGGTATCAAATAAAGTACGAACATGCGCACACCCTCTGCAGTTTTGTTCGATGCCTATGGCACGTTGTTCGACGTGCACAGCGTCGCCGCACTGGCCGAAAGCTTCTTTCCCGGTCAGGGACAAGTGCTCAGCGTGCTGTGGCGCGACAAGCAGATCGAGTACTCGCGCCTCGTGACGACGAGCAACGATGGCGCGCACTACCAACCCTTCAGTGAACTGACGCGCGCCGGATTGCGCTACGCCTGCCAGCGTCTGGCGCTCGATCTGACGGCCGAACGCGAAGCGGCACTGATGGCGCAATACCTGAGCCTCACCCCGTATCCCGAAGCGCGGGAGGTGCTGCAAGCGCTGCGCGCCCGCGGCGTCGTGACCGGCATCCTCTCGAACGGCGACCCCTCGATGCTTGCGCCGCTGGTGCACAACGGCGGCTTCAGCGGCCTGTTCGATCACGTCCTCAGCACCGATGCCGTGCGCAAGTTCAAGACGCATCCCGATGCCTACGCCCTCGGGCCGCTAGCGACGGGCTGCGAAGCGGCCGACATCGTCTTCGTCAGCAGCAACGGCTGGGACGCACTGGCCGCCACATGGTATGGATTTCGCACGCTCTGGATCAATCGGCTCAGCCTGCCCCATGAAGCCATCGGACCGGCCCCCGAGCGCACCGGCAGCAGCCTGCGCGACGTGCTGGCTTTCTTCTGATTCCGATTTCGTCTTCGACTCTCATCTCTCAACCCCCCTACTTTCCGGACAAGCCCCATGACTGAACGCACCACCGCCCACGGCCTCCAGGTCGCCACCGAGCTCTACCGCTTCGTCGATGAAAAGGTGCTGCCAGCCGCCGGTGTCGAAAGCGCTACGTTCTGGAAAGGCTTCGATGCCATCGTGGCCGACCTGGCGCCGAAGAACATCGCGCTGCTGGCCGAACGCGACCGCCTGCAGACCGAACTGGACATCTGGCACAAGGCGCACCCCGGGCCGATCGCCGACATGCCGGCCTACCGCGCCTTCCTCGAAAAGATCGGCTATCTGCTGCCGCAACCGAAGGACACGCAAGCGACCACGACCCACGTCGATGCAGAGCTCGCACTGCAGGCCGGCCCGCAACTGGTGGTACCCATCCTGAATGCACGTTACGCGCTCAACGCGGCCAACGCGCGCTGGGGTTCGCTGTACGACGCGCTCTACGGAACGGACGCGATCCCGGAAACGGATGGGGCCGAAAAAGGGACACGCTACAACCCGGTTCGCGGCGCCAAGGTGATCGGCTTTGCACGCGAAGCACTCGACCAGGCGGCGCCACTCGACAACGGCTCGCACAAGATGGCGACCCGCTACACGGTGCAGGGCGGCCAGTTGCACATCGCACTGCAAAGCAGCAGCACCTTGCTGGCGGACCCGACCATTTTCGTCGGCTACCGGGGCACGCCAGAAGCACCGACCTCGATCCTGCTGAAGCACAACGGCATTCACATCGACATCGTCATCGATCCGACCACGGCAATCGGCAAGACCGATGCAGCCGGCGTGAGCGATGTGGTGATGGAGGCTGCGCTTTCCACCATCCTCGACCTCGAAGACTCGGTGGCGGTGGTCGATGCCGCAGACAAGGTGGTCGCGTATTCGAACTGGCTCGGCATCATGCAGGGCACGTTGACCGAAGAAGTCGCCAAGGGCGGCAAGACCTTCACGCGCGGCCTGAACCCCGACCGCGAATACACCGGCGCCGACGGCAAGCCACTGAAGCTGCACGGCCGCTCGCTGATGTTCCTGCGCAATGTCGGCCACCTGATGACCAACCCGGCCGTGCTGTACGACGGCAAGAAGGAAATCCCGGAAGGCATCCTCGATGCCGTGGTGACGACGACCATCGCGACCATCGACCTGAAACGAAAGGGCAACTCGCGCACTGGCAGCATCTACATCGTGAAGCCGAAGATGCACGGTCCGGCGGAAGTGGCCTTCGCCAGCGAACTGTTCGGCCGCGTCGAACAGCTGCTGGGCCTGCCCGCCAACACCGTCAAGCTCGGCATCATGGACGAGGAGCGCCGCACCAGCGTCAATCTGAAGGCCTGCATCGCCGAGGCCGCCGCACGCGTCGCCTTCATCAACACCGGCTTCCTCGACCGCACCGGCGACGAGATGCACACCGCCATGCAGGGCGGCGCCATGATCCGCAAGGGCGACATGAAATCGAGCGCATGGATCGGCGCTTACGAAAAGAACAACGTGCTGGTCGGCCTCTCGTGCGGACTGCGTGGCAAGGCGCAGATCGGCAAGGGCATGTGGGCCATGCCCGACCTGATGGCCGACATGCTCAAGCAGAAGATCGCGCACCCCAAGGCCGGCGCCAACACGGCGTGGGTGCCCTCGCCCACTGCGGCCACGCTGCACGCGCTGCACTACCACCAGGTCAGCGTGACGACGGTGCAGATGGAGCTGGAAAAGATCGACGCCGACGGCGAGCGCGACAACATCCTCAATGCGCTGCTGCAGGTGCCGATCGCGACGCCAGCCACCAGGACCGACTGGAGCGCCGCAGAAAAGCAGCAGGAACTTGACAACAACGTGCAGGGCATCCTCGGCTACGTGGTGCGCTGGATCGACCAGGGCGTGGGCTGCTCCAAGGTGCCCGACATCCACAACGTCGGCCTGATGGAAGACCGCGCCACGCTGCGCATCAGCAGCCAGCACATCGCTAATTGGCTGCTGCACGGCGTCGTGACCAAGGCGCAAGTGAACGAGACCTTCGAGCGCATGGCTGCGGTGGTCGACAAGCAGAACGCGGGCGACTCGATCTACCAGCCGATGGCCGGGCACTTCAAGACTTCGGCTGCGTACATGGCAGCGCAAGACCTGGTGTTCAAGGGGATCGAGCAGCCGAGCGGGTACACCGAACCGCTGCTGCATGCGTGGCGCTTGAAGGTGAAGGGCGAAGCCTGATACGGGTTTTTGCCCCTCGGAGCAAAGCGCCTTCGGGCGCTTTTTTCATGCCCGTGACTATCGGGTTTTGTCCTACACATCCAAAGAGACACGATCTCCGTATCACCTCCAAGCGCCTGGCGCCTCCGAGCTGTTGGCGGTTTCCACAGAGCTTTTTCAAACCATCTAATTCTTCTGGAGCCTCCAATGAAAAAACTCATGATTGCAGTCGGCGTTTCGGTCTTGCTCAGCGCTTGCGCGGGCGGTATGGGCATGAGCGGTAGTGGCATGTCGGGCAGCAGCGGCATGGCGGCCAATCCGATGGTCGGCGGCGCACCGATGTACGCCAACAAGGACATCGTCGACAACGCCGTCAACTCGAAGGACCACACCACGCTGGTCGCTGCAGTCAAGGCCGCAGGCTTGGTCGATACGCTGAAGAGCCCTGGCCCGTTCACCGTCTTTGCACCGACCAACGAAGCCTTCGCCGCGCTGCCGCCGGGCACGGTCGACACGCTGCTCAAGCCGGAGAACAAGCCGACATTGACGAAGGTGCTGACGTACCACGTGGTGCCCGGCAAGATGGATGCAGCAGCCTTGATGAGCGCAATCACCGCCGGTGGTGGCAAGGCAACGCTCAAGACCGCCAGCGGCGGCACGCTGACCGCGACGACGAGCGGCGGCAACGTGCTGATCACCGACGCCAAGGGCGGCACCGCGATGGTGACGATCGCCAACGTGTACCAGTCAAACGGCGTGATCCACGTGGTCAACAAGGTTCTGATCCCAGGCTGATCGCACCCGTTCTGTAAAACAACAGATGGCCCCCCGCGCGGGGCCATCTGCGAACGATAGTCAGCCTGCCTCGGTATACGCGACGCAGGCTGACTATCATTCGTCACAAATGTTACCCGCCCAACCTCCGCGCCGGCTGCGAATCCTCCACATCGAGCCGTCTGCGGCCGACCATGCGAAGGCCCGAGCGGCTCTGGAACTGAACGGTTCCGACTACGCCATCGAGCGCGTCGAAACGCTGGCCGAGTTGAGCGATCGGCTGGAGCGGCAGGTTTGCGATGTCATCGTCGCTGCTTATTACGCGAATGGCTTCACTGCCATGGACGCCTGGGACATCGTGCTCGGATCATCGGGTGTGCAGCCACCCTTCATCGTGCTGTCAAATTCGGCCAGCGAGTGCGATGCCATCGACGCCATTCGCCGCGGCGTCAGCGACTTCGTCCGCAAGAGCGCGCTGCCCGACTTGCCCCGCGCCATCGTGCGGGCGCTCGGCGCCAATCAGATGCGCACCGTCAAGGAAGATTCGCATGCCGAGCTGGCAGGCTCGATGCGGCGCTCGTCCGAACTCAACGAATACCTGCAGGCTTGCCTGGAAGAAGAGAGGCAGTCGATCGCGCGCGAAGTGCACGACGATATCGGCGGGTCGCTGGCGGCAGTCAAGTTCGACCTGGCGTGGATCGGTCGCCGCGCCAAAGATTCGGCGATCGTCGAGCATGTGAACGGCGCGATCGAAACGCTGCAGCACGCCATCGACGCCAGCCAGCGCATCGTCCAAGACCTGCGGCCGCCCATCCTCGACCAGGGCATCGTGGCGGCGGTGGACTGGCTCGCCACTGCCTTCGAGCGGCGCACCGGCGTGAAGACATCCTTCACCGCGACGCACGAAACCATCGATGCGTCCGATGCCGTCAAGCTGGTGGCCTACCGCACCGCGCAAGAGGCGCTGACCAACATCGCCAAGCATGCGGAATGCAGCGAAGTGCATATCGATTTGTCGGACGGCGAGAACGTGCTTACCCTCGAAGTCACCGACAACGGCCGCGGACTGACGCGTGCCGAACTCGACAAGCCCAAGACCTTCGGACTCAAAGGCCTCGGCGAACGCGCCCGCACCGTCGACGGCTGGCTCGACATCAGCAACCAGGGCGGCATCGGCACATCGATCATTTTGTCGGTGCCGCTGGAACGGGCAGAAACATGATCCACGTGGTGTTGTGCGACGACCATGCCGTCGTGCGCAGGGGTATCAGGGACACGCTATCGGAAGCGGTCGATATCAAGGTGACGGGCGAGGCGGGCGGCTATGCCGAACTGCGCGAGCTTCTGCGATCCACGGTGTGCGACGTGCTATTGCTCGATCTCAGCATGCCCGGCCGCGGGGGGCTCGAAGTGCTGACCGGCCTGACCGAAACCGACTCGCCCATCAAGGTGCTGGTGGTGTCGATGTTCCCGGCCGACCAGTACGCGATCCGCTGTCTGCGCGCTGGCGCGAAGGGCTACGTGAGCAAGGCCGGCGACCCCGACGAGTTGATCTCGGCGACCCGCACTGTCGCGCAAGGCCGCAAGTACGTCACCGCTGAAGTCGCGCAGATGCTGGCCGACTCGGTGGCTCGGCCGGCGCTGGAAGCGGCGCATGCCGCGCTGTCGGAACGCGAGCTGCAGACCCTCATCAAGATCGCATCGGGCCAGCGTCTTTCGGACATTGCGGAAGAGCTGATGTTGAGCCCCAAGACGGTGAGCGTGTACCGCACGCGGGTGATGGAAAAACTCGGGTTGCCGACGAATGCGGCGCTGACGGTTTATGCGATTCGGAACAATTTGATTTAGGCGACCGGCTTGGCCCCAACCGGTACTGCATGCAGCCGGATACCAAGGGCTCCGACGACGCGAAGAATGGTCGCGAACTCGGGATTTCCAGAAGGCGAGAGCGCCTTATACAGACTCTCTCTCCCGAGGCCAGTTTCGCGAGCGAGCTGTGACATGCCTTTGGAACGCGCGATGTCGCCCAACGCTGCGGCGACGAGCGATGCATCGCCTTCTTCGAGCGCCGCTTCAAGATAGGCCGCCATGTCTTCATCGGTTTGAAGATGTTCGGCGGGATCCCATATACGAGTCGTCTTGGTCATATTTGCTCCGCGTAATGACGCGCCAGTTGCTTGGCTTTCTTGATGTCACGTGCTTGCGTGGACTTGTCACCGCCAACCAGCAGCAAGACATAGTGACCCCGATGCTGCACGAAGTAGACCCTGTAGCCCGGGCCATAGTCGATCTTCAGCTCTGAAACACCTTCTCCAACAGGTTCGACAGATCCCAGGTTTCCGAGCGACAGGCGTCGAATTCGGATGTCTACCCGAGCACGTGACGTTCGATCTTTCAGCGACGCAAACCACTTTTCGTATTCAGGTGTTTGGCGAACTTCGATCAAGCTCAAACTGTATCACATGAGATACAAAAGAATGGCCTCGGGGCGCGCCCTACATCCGCGCCATCATCTGCTCCATCAGCATCAGCAACGGCTGCTCCATCATCGGCAGCGTCAAGGTGATGCCGACCAGTCCGGCGACCAAGGTCACCGGGAAGCCGATCGCGTAGATGTTCATCTGCGGCGCGACGCGTGAAATGACGCCGAGCACGAGGTTGGTGAAGAGCAGCAGGCCGATCATCGGCAGCGCGATCCACAGCGCGCTCGCGAACAGCTCGGTGCCCAGTTCGTGAATGCGCATGCGGCCCATCGCCTGCATGAAACTGCCGCCGATCGGGAAGGCGTCGAAGCTCTTCATCACCGCCATGACGATGGTGAGATGGCCGTTGATTGCGATGAAAAGAAGCGTGGCGATGTTGCCGAGGAAGCTCGACACCGCACTGGTCTGCGCGTTGCTCATCGGATTGAAGAACGACGCGAAGTTCAGGCCCATCTGCAGGCCGACCAACTCGCCCGCCAATTCGACCGCAGTGAACACCAGCCGCACGGTAAAACCGATCGCCATGCCGATGCCGACCTGCTGGATCAGCGTGCCGAGCATCGCGACGCTGTCGAGCGCCACCATCGGCTGGCCTTGCAACGTGGGCTGCGCGCACAGCGCGATCAGGAAGGCGAGGCCGATGCGCGCGCGAATGGGAATGGCGCGCGTAGAGAAGAGCGGCGCGGTAGTGAAGAGCCCGAGCACGCGCAAGAAGGGCCAGAGCACCGGCGTGATCCAGCCCATGAGCTGGGCTTCGGTGAAGGTCAGCACCCTACAAGACCATCTGCGGAATAGATTCGATCGTGCGGCGGATGTAGTCGACCAGCGTGTTGAGCATCCACGGTCCGGCGATGGCGAACACGGCGACGGCGGCGATCAGCTTGGGCACGAAAGCCAGCGTGGCTTCATGGATCTGCGTGATCGCCTGGAAGATGCTGACCAGCAAACCGACGGCCAGCACCGCCAGCAGCACCGGCAGCGAGACGGTGAGCAGCAGGACCAGTGCTTCCTGGCCGATGGTCAATGCGGTTTGTGCGTTCATGTGGGCTCTGCCTCTATCTTCGCTACTGCACGAAGCTGGCGGCCAGCGAACCGATCAGCAGGTTCCATCCATCGGCCAGCACGAACAGCATGAGCTTGAACGGCAAGGCGACGAGCACCGGCGACAACATCATCATGCCGAGCGACATCAGGATGCTCGAAACCACGATGTCGATGACCAGAAAAGGAATGAAGATCATGAAGCCGATCTGGAAGGCCGACTTCAACTCGCTCGTGGCGAAGGCCGGAATCAGCACGCGGATCGGCGCAGTCTCGGCAGTCACGTCGGCGGGCAACTTGGCAAGCCGCGCGAACAGCGCGAAGTCCGACTGCCGCGTCTGCTTGAGCATGAACTCACGCATCGGCGCTTCTGCCTTGCCGAGGGCCGCCTCGAACTGCAGCGTGTTGTTGGTGTACGGCACATAGGCTTCGCTGTAGACCCGGTCGATGGTCGGACCCATCACGAAGAAAGTCAAAAAGAGCGAGAGCCCGACCACCACCTGGTTGGGCGGTGCCGACTGCGTGCCGAGCGCCTGCCGCAGGAGCGACAGCACGATCACGATGCGCGTGAAGCCGGTCATCATCAGCAGGATGGCGGGCAGGAAAGAGAGAGCGGTGAAGAACAGCAGCGTCTGCACCGGCACCGAGTAACTCGTGCCACCGGCACCCGTGCCGATGACCAGCGGCAACTGACCGCCCTGCCCCGTCGCTTGCGCAAAGACCGAAGGCGCAACGGCACTCAGGCCGAGTGCGACCAGCGCGCCGACCCATGCATGGCGACGCTTGCTCCGGGCGTCAGACATCGATGGCGTCCTGGGTTGCGTGAACCGGATTGGCCGGCAGCACATGCAGGCAATTGATCGACTGCCCCGTCACGCCCAGTACGAGCCAGGTGCGTGCGCCCTGCGGTCCGACTTCGAGCGTGACCACGCGTTGCTGCGGACCGACCACGACAGTCGACAGCAGCTTCGACGCCTCGCCATCGACCATGCCGGAAGCGCCGAGCCGCCGCGCCTGCAGACGACGCAGCAGGTAGGGCGCGCAGGCGAGCAGTGCCAGGAACAGCACGACGGTGAAAAGGCTTTGTGCCATCGACTCGATCCGTTGATTTTTTTCAGGCGCGGTGCACGCGACGCAGCCGTTCGGCCGGCGTCACCACATCGGTCAGGCGGATGCCGAACTTGTTGTTGACTACCACCACTTCGCCCTGCGCGACCAGGTAGCCGTTGACCAGCACGTCCATCGGATCGCCGGCCATGGCATCGAGCTCGACGATGGAGCCTTGCGCCAGTTGCAGCACCTGCTTGATCGGCACTTTCTTGCGGCCGAGCTCGACCGACAACTGCACCGGGATGTCGAGCACACGCTGGATGTCGTTGAGCGGCGCACCGCTCGCGGCGCTGCTCATGCCTTCGGGACGGGCCTCGAGTGCTTCGGCCCAGTCGGCACCGGAAGCGGATGGAGAGATGGTCTGTTCTTCAATGGACATGGGAGCCTCCGAGCCAGTGCGCGCTGTCGCTTCGCACACATTCGTCGATGCGCAAGGCGTAGCGCGCGTTGTGGGTGCCGTAATGGCAGGCGAAAACAGGGGTGCCGTCGACCGCTGCGACGATGCGCGAGGCGCGTTCGAGCGGGATGAAATCACCGGGCTTCATCGCGAGCAACTGGCCCACGGTGAGTTCGGGTTGGGCCAGTTCGGCCGTGAGCGTGACCTCCGCCGCCTGGATCTCGCGCGTCAGCTGCGTGACCCAGCGTCGGTCTTCTGCGATGGCGTCGGCCTGCTGCGCGCCGTAGAGCATGTCGCGCACCGGGTCGAGTACCGCCCACGGTTTGCAGATGCGAATCGCGCCCTTCAGTTCGCCGAAGGTGATCTGCAGCGTGGTCACCAGCACCAGGTCGGCCGGTGCCGCGACATTGACGAAGCGCGGATGCGTTTCCGAGCGCTGAAATTCGAGCTCGAGCGGATAGACGCCCTTCCAGGCCTTGGCGTATTCGGTGCACACCAAGGTGAGCAGTCGCTGGATCACACGCTGTTCGGTCGGCGAAAAATCGCGGCCTTCGAACGGTGCCTGCAACGTGCCGGCGCCGCCGTACAACGCATCGACCAACGCAGAGATCAAGGTGGATTCGCAGACGACCAATCCGCTTCCACGCAACGGGCGCAATGCCACCACGCTGAAGTGCACCGGGGCCGGCAGCACTTCGAGAAACTCGGAGAAGCGTTGCACCACAGTCGGCTCGACCGTGATCTCCGGGCTGCGCCGCGCAAACTGAAAGATGCCGGCGCGCAGGTAGCGTTGCATGCGCTCGTTGACGATGTCCAGCGTCGGCATCGGCCGGCGCACCATGCGCTCCTGCGCTGCCATGTCGTATTCGCGGACGATGGCATCGGCCATGCGCTCTACGGCATCGTCGGGCGCTGCATCTGCCGCGTCTTTCGCAGCATCGGTCGCAGTGTCGAAAATGTTGTCCATCGGGAGGCGTGTGCAGTCGAAGCGAGTTGTTGGCAGCGAGATCGGCCGTTACTGGACGATGAAGCTGGAAAACAGCACGCCCTTGATAGGGCTTGGCTCGGCCTTGCGCTTTTTCTTCGCCTTGACCGGCGCTTCGTCGTCATCGGACTCGGCCACCACCTTGGACTTCTTGACCGGCGCTTCGACTTCATAGCCCAGCGTGCGGGACACCTCGGCCACGATGTCGGTGGCGAGCTTTTCCTTGCCATCGCGCTTCAACAGTTCTTCCGAGGTGCGCTGCGACACCAGCATCAGCACGCTGCTGCGAATCGCCGGCAGGTAGCTCTTGATCTTGTCGCCGACCTTTTCGTTCTCGAGGTCGAGCGTCACGCCGATCTGCGCAAAGCGTTCGCCCCCCGGGTCGGCCAGGTTGACCACCATGTTTTCCAGCGCGAGGTAGGTCGGCGCCGCGGCGTGCTCGGGCGCGTGCGCAGCCGGCTCTTCGTCGGTGGCCGCGTGGTTCTTCTTGCTCATGTAGAACCAGCCACCGGCACCGCCGCCCGCCAGCACGAGCGCCGCCACGATGATGAGCAGCATCGACTTTCCCTTGCGCTTGGGCGCATCGGGGGCCGGTATGGCGGCAGCGGTGGCGGCAGGGGCGGACACGGGATTTCCTTCGGTTCGTCGGCAGAACGACCCATCGCGCCACGCGCAGCAGGGTCTGCTTGGAACCGATTATTCGGCGCGACCCCCTCGCGCCAAGCCCGGAAAAAAGGGGGGAAAGCCGCGCTTTATGGGCGCTTGCCCCGGCCCGCTGCCCGTAGAGGGCAGAGCAGGCTAGACGTAGAGATCGAGTGCGCGTTCGCTCACCGTGCGAGGCCGCGGGGCTGTCGTCATCGCGGTGTCGATGGTCGAAGTCGCGGCGCCGCTGCTGCCGCTTTCTGCGCGCCAGGCCCGCTGCGCATCGCGCGCAGCTTCCTGCTCGGCGCCGCTTCCCGACTGGCCGACCGACGAGCCCGACAGCATCAACCCCTCGTTGCCCAGCATCTCCTTCAACTGCGGCATCGCGGCGTTCAGCCACTGCCGTGCCTCGGGATGGTCGCTGCGAAACGCGACCTGCGCCTCGTTGCCCTGAACCTGCACGCTGACCGAGACCGGCTGGCCGCCGGGCAGATCGAGCTTGAGTTCGGCGCCCTGGCTGCGGTGTGCCATCCACCAACTCACCTGATCGACCATGCGCTCCATGAACTCGGCGCTGCCAGCGCCTGCGTTGGCGGCGACCGCTGCGGCGTCGGTCGGCGCAGTCGATGACGATGCGGCGCTGCCTGTGGCGTCGAAACCTAACGAGCCTGCGCCTGCCGATGGGGTCGACGCGTCGCCGGGACGCTCGATGCGACGCCACGGAGACGCACCTTCGCCCGGAATGCTGGCCGCTGCCGCCTGCGCAAGTGCGACGGTTTCGGCCGCTGGCGTCGCGGTGGCGGACACCGCGACACGACTGGCAGCAGCAGCGTCGGCCGACGCCGCTGCTGCGGCAGTCGCTGCCGTCGAGTTGGGGATGCGCGGCGTCGACGCGTCTTGTGTCGATGCAGTGCGCGAGAGGTCTTTGACACCGTCTTTCTTGCCGCCGGTGCGATCGAGCAAGGCGACACCGAGCGCGGCCGAATGCGAGTCGACCGTGCCCGTGTCCTTGACGGTTCCGACGCTCTTGACGGTTCCGGTGTAATTCACGGTTTCGGGCAGTGCGACGGCCTTTGCAGCTGCGCTCGCGCCATCACCGGTCAGGCCGGCGACCGTACTGTCGGGCAGCGTCGATGCGCCGCCCCGGCCCGGCGCGCTCGACAAGCCATTGCCCGCTTGCTGGGCCAGGGCCATCGCGGCCGATCCGGCATCGAGCGCCGACGATGCGCTCACGGCGTTCAGATTGCTTTGCGCCAGCAGCAGTGCCGCCGCGTCGGCGGCCGGCGTCGGCACGGGAGGCGCGGTCGGTGTCGCGTTGTCAACTGCGTTGGTTGCCGCGTTGCTGACCGCATCAGTCGACGCAGCTGAAGCCGCTGAGGCAGCTGAGGCCCGCTCACGCCGATCGGCCTTCTCGCGATCGGCGGCTGCAGATGCGGCGTCGGAAGGAGATGCACTGTCGGCAGTGGCGCCCTGCTCTGCGTTGCGGTCCGCGCCACCGTTCGATTGCGCTGGCCTCGACGCTGCCATCGCGTCCGCGTTCGGCTCCCGATCGGCCGAAGCCAGCGCCGCCGCAAAGCTGCTCACGCCGTCCGCGTTGTCGTTCGAACCCGATCGTCCTCGCGCTGCGCCGGACGCCGCCGGCACTTCGTTGCTGCGTGAAATTTCGATCGCCATCAGAGTCCTCCCATCACGCCGCCGGCAAGGCGACGGTATTGCAATGCGGCCTGCTCGTCCGACACCTTCTGCTCGCGGCGATCGGTCAGGCGGCGTTGCTCGGCCTCGCGCTTGGCATGCAGTTGCACCAGACTTTCGCGGCGCGTTTCTGCCACGCGCATGCGGTCGGCCATCAGCGCGACCTGGTTCGCCTGTTGCGTCACCGCGCTCTTCTGCAAGCCGATGGCGTGCGTCAGGCGCTCCATGAACTGATAGTGATGGGCCATGATTTCCGGCGTCACCCGCGCGGACTGCACCTGCCATCGCGTCATCGTTTCCTGCGCGTAGGTTTCGAGCTGATCTAGCTGCACCTGCGTCGCGAGCCATCCCTGGCGCGCTTGCGCCAGGCGCTGTGCCGCGGCATCACGTTCGCTCGTGGCCAAAGACACGGCGGTCTGCAAGGCACTCAGGTTCGACATGGTTGGGCTTTCGGGATCGGAGGAGTGAAATACGGGGAGGTCATGCAGGTCATGTGCGCGTTTAGCTTCGACCCACCGTCTGCGCCATCGCGCCCACGCTCGCGCCGAGCGTCGCGGCTTCGTACATGTCCTGCTGCAAGAAGGCGGTCATCGCGGGCTGCAGGCGGATCGCTTCGTCGAGCGCCGGGTCGCTTCCTGCTGCATAGGCGCCGAGCCGCACCAGGTCGCGGCTTTGCCGATAGCGCGCATACACCGCACGAAAGCGGCGGGCGCAATCCGTGTGCTCGCGCGGCACCACGTTGTGCATCACCCGCGAGGCCGATTGCTCGACGTCGATCGCCGGAAAGTGCGCCTCCTCGGCGAGCGAGCGCGACAGCACGATGTGCCCGTCCAGGATGGCCCGCGCCGCATCGGCAATCGGGTCCTGCTGGTCGTCGCCCTCCGACAGCACGGTATAGAAGGCAGTGATCGAGCCGACCCCGTTCAGCCCGTTGCCGCTGCGCTCGACAAGTTGCGGCAGCTTGGCGAAGCACGATGGCGGATAGCCCTTGGTGGCAGGCGGCTCGCCGATGGCCAGGGCGATCTCGCGCTGCGCCATCGCATAGCGGGTGAGCGAATCCATCAGCAGCAGCACATGCTGGCCGCGGTCGCGAAAGTACTCGGCCACGGCGGTCGCGTACGCGGCGCCCTGCATGCGCAACAGCGGCGGCGCATCGGCCGGCGCGGCCACCACGACCGAACGTGCGCGGCCTTCATCGCCCAGGATGTCTTCGACGAATTCCTTGACCTCGCGGCCACGCTCGCCGATGAGGCCGACCACGATCACATCGGCCTCGGTGTAGCGCGCCATCATGCCGAGCAGCACGCTCTTGCCGACACCGGAGCCAGCGAACAAGCCGATGCGCTGGCCGCGCCCCACGGTGAGCAACGCGTTGATCGCGCGCACGCCGGTGTCGAGGGGTTCGCGCACGGGAGCGCGGTCCATCGCGTTGATGGGCTTGCGGTCCAGCGGCTCGGCGCTGACATCCGCGAGCGGACCTTGATGATCGAGCGGCGTGCCTTGCGGGTCGACCACGCGGCCGAGCAGGCCGGTGCCCAGCGGCAAGCGCAGCACGCCGACACGTGCCGTCACGTCACGCTCGGGTTCACCGAGCCGCGGGATCGGCACATAGGGAGGCGCCGGCATCACGCTGGCACCGCTGGAGAGTCCGTGCACATCGCCCGCCGGCATCAGGAAGGCACGTTGATCGGAGAAGCCGACGACCTCGGCCAGCACCGGCGGCTGATTGCCCATGCGCACCAGACATTGCGAGCCGACCGGCACGCGCAACCCGGCGGCTTCGAGCACCAGGCCGGTCAGTCGAGTGAGCGTGCCGCGCAACGCCAGCCCCGCGTCTTGCGATGCGCGCGCGTGCGCGTCGGCCATGAAGCGTTGCCAGACTTCCTGCTCAGGCGGCATCGCTCTTTGCTCCATTGCTCTCCTCGTGCCACGGCATCGACAGCCCGAGGCTCGCCACCGCACGCGACCAGCGCGACGCCACGCTGCCGTCGACCACCGCACCGGCCGATTCGACCAGGCAATCGCCGGGCTGCACTGCGTTGTCGGAGAGCACGGTGACGGGCTGACCGGCGAACTGCGCACGCAATGGACCGTCGAGCAAATCGAAGTCGACGGGCGACAGCCGCACGGTGGCGCTGCGGCCATCGGCGAGCAGCAACGACAACGCCTCGTGCACCACGGGTTCGAGCGAATTCGGGTCGGTCGCGAGCTCGTGGCGCAGCACCTGGCGCGCCAGGGCACAGGCGATTTCTAGCGTGCCGCGCGCAATCGATTGCTGCGCTTCCGCGAGGCCGGCCTCGGCGGATTGCAGCAACGCGGCGAGCCGGCGTGCCGCCTCTTGTCCTTCATTGGCGCGGTACATCGCATGCTGGGCTTCGGCCTCGGCCAGCGCCTGCGCGCGGCCCGCCGCAAAACCTTCTGCGTGCCCTTCGGCATGGGCCGCGCGCAAGGCCTGGGGATCGGAGATGCCGCTCTCAGGCTCGCCGCTGTCGGGGGCTACCGCGCCGAACTGCCAGCGCGCGACATGTGCGATGTCTTCGCTGGCGATCAGCCCGCGATTTCGAAGATTGTTCAGGCTTTGCATCGCTTAGACCATGCCGCCTTCGGCACCACCGCCCAACACGATCTGCCCTTCGTCGGCGAGGCGCCGCAGCGACCGCAGGATTTCCTTTTGCTGCGCCTCGACTTCGACCAGCCGCATCGGCCCGCGCGACTCCAGGTCTTCGCGCAGCGACTCGGCCGCACGCGACGACATGTTCGACAGGAACTTGTTGCGCAGCGGCGGCGCCGCACCCTTGAGCGCGATGATGAGCGTCTCCGACGCCGTTTCTTTCAGCAGCATCTGGATCGACTTGTCGTCCAGCTTCATCACGTCGTCGAACACGAACATCAGCTCGCTGATCTCGGATGCCAGATCCGGGTCGTGGTTGCGAATGGCCTCGATGACCTGCGCATCGACGCCATTGCCAAGCAGGTTGATCATGCCGGCCGCCGTACGGGCACCGCCGCGCGAAGCCGTCAGCACCTTGGCGCCGTTGGCCAGCACGCGGAACATCACTTCATTCAAATCTTCGAGTGCGGCAGGCTGGATGCCTTCGAGCGTGGCGACGCGCAGCAGCACTTCGGCACGCTGCTGCTCGGGCAGCTTCACCAGCACCGCGGCGGCGTGCTCGGGCTCGAGGTGCACGAGGATGGCCGCGACGATCTGCGGATGCTCGACGCGCAACAGTTCGGCGACCGACGGCGCATCCATCCACTTCAGGTTTTCGATGCCGCTCAGGTCGGCCTTCTGCAGGATGCGGTCCATCAGGATCGACGCTTTTTCTTCGCCCAGCGCGTGCTTCATCACGGCGCGCACGTAGTCGCCGGTGTCGGCCGCGAACAGGCTTTGACCAGCGGTCGCGGTGACGAAGCGGTCGGCCACCGCACCCAAACGTTCACGCGATACCGCGCGCGTCTTCGAAATGGTTTCGCCCAGCTTCTGCACTTCGCGTGGAGAGAGGTGGCGCAGCACATCGCCCGCCTCGATCTCGCCCAGCGACATAAGCAGGATGGCGGCGTCGTTGAGGCCTTGTTCGTCCATGGCGATGCGACTCTCAGGCCGACGCGGCCGCGGCGTCGTCGCCGTTGACCCATGTCTTCACGATGTTGGCGACGGCGACCGGATTCTGTCGCGCCATCTGGCGCGCGCCTTCGAGCCGCGCCTGTTCGGCTGCTTCCGGCCGCGGCAGCGCTTCGGCCACCGAGGGCGACGACAGCGAGGGACGCTGCGGCGTGTCCGCCACCATGGCGTTGAGTTGACGGCCGGGTTCGTTGGTCAGTTGCTGCGGCGGCTGCATCGCCGCCAGCGTCTTCAGGCCCGGCCGCACCAGGCCGAACAGCACGATCGCGCCGATCAGCACCAGGCCGACCGGCCAGGCGAAGCTGCGCGCCGTATCGAGCATTTCGGGGTTCTTCCAGATCGGTACCTCGGCCACTTCGTTGCGCTCGCTCAGGAACTGCGCGTTCATCAGGTTCACCGAATCGCCGCGGTCCTTGCTGAAGCCGATCGACTCGCGCACCAGCGCCGTCATCTGTTCGAGCTGCTGCGCCGACAGCGGGGTCGAGGGGCCGGCCTTGCCCTGGGCATCGGCCACGTTCTGGTAATTGAGCACGACCGCAGCGCTCAGGCGCTTGATCTGGCCGGTCGCATTGCGCACCGTCTTCACTGTCTTGTCGACTTCGTAGTTGGTGGTCGACTCGCGCTTGCTCGGGGGCTTGGCCGCCGCTGCACCCGGCGCGGTGCCGGTCGGCGACAGCGGTGCGGCGGCGCCGTTGATCGGGGTCGACGACGGGCCGGGTGGCTGGTTCGACGTGGCGCCGGGCACGCCCGAAGCCGGTGCGCCGGCCGCGCCGGGGCCGGTGCTCTCCACCGTCTGCTGGCTGCGCACAGCGCTGGCATCGGCGGCCAGGTTCGGCTTGTGTTCTTCGAAGGTCGCTTCGGTCTGCGAGAAGTCGACGTCCGCCGTTACCTGTGCCTTGACGTTTTGACGGCCGACCACCGGCTCCAGCATTTCAAGAATGCGACGGGTGTACTGCTGCTCGATCTGCTGCACGTACTGAAGCTGCTGCGCATCGGCACCACTGCCGGGCTCGCTGGTTGCCGAGAGCAGCTTGCCGGTGTCGTCGACCACGCTCACCGCAGCAGGCGTCAGCTCCGGCACGCTCGAAGCGACCAGATGCACGATGCCGGCGATCTGGTTGCGCTCCAGCGTGCGGCCCGGGTGCAGGCTGAGCAGCACGGAAGCGGTCGGCTTTTGTTGTTCGCGGAAGAAGCCGTTTTGCTGCGGTAGCGCAAGATGAACGCGCGCGCTTTGCACCGAGTTCATGGCCTGGATCGATCGGGTGAGTTCGCCTTCGA
The DNA here is from genome assembly GCF_035018885.1 of Variovorax sp. LG9.2. Lineage (NCBI taxonomy): Bacteria > Pseudomonadati > Pseudomonadota > Betaproteobacteria > Burkholderiales > Comamonadaceae > Variovorax > Variovorax sp. LG9.2. The sequence continues at coordinate 45,311 of NZ_JASJXB010000028.1, forward strand.
GGCCCCGCTGAAAGCTCAGCTTCTCCTGGAACTGCGTCATGCCGAAGCGGTTGTTTTCCATCTGCTCGAAGCCGGCGACGGCCCCTTTGGGCAGGCCTTGCGAGGCGAGGCGAAGGCGCAGGTCGTAGACACGATCGGCCGGCACCATGACGGCGCCACCGCCCTCGGAATATTTATAGGGCACGTTCATCGTCGCGAGTTGCGCGATAACGGCGCCGCCATCCTTGTCGCCCAGGTTGGCGTAGAGCACCCGCCAATCCGGCTGCCGACCGATCACGATGGCCGCGATGGCGACCGCGACGAGCAGGACGACGCCGATGGCGAAGCGGATGCGCTGGCGGGGTGCCAGGCCTTCGAACTTGCGCGACCACGGCGCAGCAGTGGCGAGGGGGACAGGTATTTCAGCGACGGCGGACATGGGCGGTGGGTGGGTGCGGCAGCAAGCCGGTCGGCTCTTTGCACGAGACGATTATTCGGGCCGGCCCGTTCCGCATAAGCCCGATAAGGCGCCGCTTTCCCGCTCATTTCCCGCCCATGCCCGTCCGCTGCCGAATTAGCATCATCGCCATGGACCTCCGCCTCACCCCCGTTACCGCACCGCTCACCACGCGCCCGGCCGGGGCCGCCCGCGCCGTCACCGGATCGACCGGTGCCACGCAGGAAACCGGCTTTGCCGGGGCCCTGTCGGGCGCTTTGAAAGCAGTGAGTGCATCGCAGGGCGACGCCACCGCATTGCAGCGCGAAGTGCAGCTCGAAAATCCGAATGTCAGTCTGGAGCAGACGATGGTCGCGCTGCAAAAGTCGCAGATCGGGTTTGCTGCAACTTTGAATGTGCGCAACCGGATGGTGCAGGCTTACACCGACATCATGAATATGCAGGTCTGAGGGTGACCCTCTCCCGGAGGGAGAGTGGATAAAAACCCGTCAGTGAATCAACTGCAGCTTGGCGTCGAACATCTCTGCGAAGGTGCTGAGCCACGGCTCGGCCAGGATGCGGATCTCGGCGTCGTTGCGCAGGATGCGCTGCATGATCCGCGACTTCTCGGAGCGAAGGTCTTTGGGGAGGTCTTGCGACTTCGCCAAAAACCGCAGCTGCTCGATCAGCACCGCGCAGGCGCCTTCGCAGCGCACGACGTCGTCCCAGTCTTCTCGGCGCGCCGCATCGAGCATCTGCCGGCTCGAGCTTTCGATTGCCTTGTAGTAGTCCATCAAATCGTCTTGCATGGGACCTCCGGTCACGCCCTCAAGCGGGTTGGCCGACGCTCGGTCGACCGATTTCTTTCCAGCCCTGCGCCACCGGTGCGATGAGGGCAGCGACTTCAGCGAGCATTTCGCCGTCGTTGCGCACATTGGCGAGCGTCAGACGCTCGATGCAGTAATCGTAAAGGGAAGCGAGCCTTTCGGCCAGCGCGCCGCCGCGTTCATTGTCCAGGCCCGCCTTCAGCCCTTCGTCGAGCAGGCGCACCGCCCGCATGATCTGAATGCCCTTGGCCGCCACGTCGCCGCGCTGCAACGCGCCGCGCGCCGAAGCAAGCGCCACCACCAGACCGTCGAACAGCAAGTCGATCAACTGGTGCGGGCTGGCGAACTCGACGCTCGACTGGACGCCGACGTTCTTGTAAGCCATTGCGGCGCGGAGGCTGGGCGGGGTGTACATGGTGTGTTCCTTAATCTGCTCTGCTGGTGCGCAGCATTCACTTCACACTCTAGTTATCGGCATCCGCCCGCTGAACTCAACGACCATTTGTAGGTCATTTGGTCAGTTGGCCCTCAGCCCGGCGACTTGTTCCATTGGGCGATCTGTTGGGTGATGTAGGTGTTGAGCGCGGTGAGCGAAGCCATCTTGGTGTCGAGCGCGGTGTATTGCTTCCGCATATTGGCCTCGACGGTTGTCAATCGGTCGCTCAGCCGGTCCTGGCTTTTTCCGTTGGTCGTCTTCTGGCTTTGTAGTGAGGTGGTCTTGGCGGCGATCGTGCCGGCGCTGCCGATGGCGCCTGAAAGGAAAGCCTTCATGCGGGTGGCAAAGCCGGTTTCGCCATCCGACGCGACGTTGGTAGCGGAGCTGAAGAATTTGGCTGCCGCTACCGGGTCTTTGAGTGCAGCGGCGAGCTTGGTCGAGTCGGCCGCGAGATCGCCGCCACCGTCCTTGGATATGGAGATGCCCAGGTCCGACAGGCGGTGCAGTGTGCCTGTGCTGCCGCCCGACATGGCGCCCACCAGCCGTCGCATGGCGGTCTGCAAACTGGTGGTGGTCGAGTCGCCTTGCAGCAGCGCGCCGGTCTTGGTGGTCGCGTCGTATGCCGTCGCCTGGTTGAACATGTCGTTCATCGCGTTGTAGGCCTTCACGAACGCGGTGATGGCCGTGGTTTGGGAAAAAGTGTCGTTGGCGACCGTGATGTCGACCGGCGCCGTCGTCACTTGCGACAGCGTGAGCGTGAGGCCCGGCACCGTGTCCACCAGCGTGTTGCTGGCCGAGTTCAGCGCTACGCCGTTGAGGGTCGCCTTGGCATTGAGACCGTACTGAACTGCATTGGCCGCCATGCCGGCACCGCCCGACGGATTGTCGAAAGACAGCGCGGCCAGGCTGGGGCCCGTCGCGCCAGCGGCATCGGTGCTTTGCACACGGAAGCCCGCCGCTTCCCCGGTGGAAGACGAACGCAGCAGCAAGCGCTCGCCCGACAAATCCTTGAGCACGGTGGCGGTCACGCCCGCACCGGCCGAATTGATCTTGCCGGCGATGGTCGACATGCTGTCGCCTTCGGCCACCGTCACCGACATGGCAGCCGCGCCGCTTGCGGTAAAGGCCGGCGTCGTGCCTGCCCAGGTACCGAGCTGAATGGACAGCGTGCCCGCACCAAACCCGCTGCCGGCTGTCACTCCGCTGGAGGCGACCGATTGCGCGCGTGCGAGCTGAGACACCTCGAGACTGAAAGACGTGGCCAAGGCGCCGGTGCCCGACACTGAGGCCGATACGGCCGTAGCGCTCGACGAAGACGCCGACTTCGTGTTCCAGGTCGCAGGCAACGCGAGCGTGGCGATCGCATCGTTCAATGTCGACATCTGCGAAGAGATGGTGCCGAAAGCCGATATCTTGCTGTCGAGTGCCGTCGCTTGCGTCTGCAATGCGGTGAGCGGCTTCTTTTCGATCGCCATCAACTTGGTGACGATGCTCTCCACATCCAGACCGCTGCCCAGACCCGCCGATGAAACGGTCGCCATATCTTTTGCTCCTGCGGCCGAATGGCCAAAAAGCGGCGAACGGGAAATCCGTTAGCCGCTGAATGCATGCGTGGCGCCACCGCCATCGCACGCTGGTTTTCTGTGAGCTCTCTATTACTTGAGCAGGCTCAGCACCGATTGCGGCAGCTGGTTGGCCTGGGCCACCATCGCCGTGCCAGCCTGTTGCAGGATTTGCGCGCGCGACAGGTTGGCCGTTTCAGCCGCGAAGTCGGCATCCTGGATCCGCGAACGCGAGGCCGAGGTGTTTTCCGAATTGGTCTGCAGGTTCGTCACGACCGAGGTGAAGCGGTTTTGAACGGCGCCCAGTTCTGCGCGGCTGCTGCTGACTTGCGTCAGTGCGGCATCGACGATTTCCATCGCTTGCTGCGCGCCCTTGACGCTGGTGACGTCGACGTTGGACAGGAAGCTGAAGTTTGCGGTCGCAGCAGCGGTGACTGCGGTGTCCGCAGTTCCACCCAGGCCCACTGCGGTCACGCCGCCTGCCAACGTGCCGGCAGTCACCGTGAAGTCCTTGTTTGCCTTCAGCGATTCGAGCGTGACAGCACCGGTCGTTGCATCTGCAGTAGCGCGCAAGCCGGTCTCACCCATCTGCGCGTTGATACCAGCCGCAGTGGTGGCGCCGACTTGCGCTGCGGTATCGGTGAGCTTGTAGTTGACGGTGTTGATCGTGACGCCGTTCAGCACCAAGCCGGTCAGCGAGCCAGGCACCGTCGCTGCGGCTGTGGCACCTGCCGCTGCAGCACCGACCCGGTCAGCGGCGAACTTGACGTTGCCCAAGGCGCCGGCCGTGCTGTTGGCGATCTTGCTTACGCCGATGGTCTGGCCCGAATTGGCACCGACCTGAAAAAGCTGGCTGGAGAACGAACCGTCGAGCAGCTTGGTGCCGTTGAAGTCCGACTGCTTGGACACACGATCGATTTCCGATGTGAGCTGGGTCACTTCAGCCTGGATCGCCGTGCGGTCAGAGGTCGAGTTCGTTGCATTGGATGATTGCACCGACAGTTCGCGAATGCGCTGCAGGTTGTTGCCGATTTCGCCCAACGCGCCTTCAGCGGTTTGCGCCAGCGAGATGCCGTCGTTGGCGTTGCGCACGGCCTGGTTCATGCCGCGGATTTGCGAAGTCATGCGATCCGAGATCGCCAGGCCGGCAGCGTCGTCCTTGGCGCTGTTGATGCGGAGGCCTGAAGACAGGCGCTGCATCGAAGTAGCGAGCGACGACTGGCTGGAGTTGAGATTGCGCTGCGCCGTAAGCGAGCTGATGTTGGTGTTGATAACTGAGGTCATGGAGAAGTCCTTTAGAGCTGAATAAATCCGGCATCGCTGCCACTGTCACGCCAGCAAAGAGACTGGCCGCCTGGCGGATCGCATTCGTGACCCGTTGGTTTTGTTTTCGGATCGAACTGCGACTAGCTTGAGAGGTATATTTTTCGTAACTGACCCTTTAGAAATCGCCGCAACGGCAGATGTGAGGGCGACCGATGCAGTTACACACGGCCCGCGAATCAAGGAGAAAACGTGTCTGTGCCGCCACAGACCATATAGATGAGCCAACTAAGTCACGCTTTGAACAACGGCGTGTTGTCAGCGCTTTTCCGGCCGTCACATTTACGGTGTGAGTGGAAATGAATACCTTGTGATTCAAATCGACCAAAGTCTTACGCAAATGTGTATTCATAAAGTTCACATGAATACTTTGGGTGTAGGCAAATGAATGACATATCGACACATTTCGGAGACGTCGTTAACAGTTGTTAACCTATTAAAGTTTTTGTAACGCTGGTCAGAATCGGTTTTAACGCAACCCGGACGACGTCCTACGAAAGCACCGATATGACCAGCGAGCAAATCCTTGCCGAGATTCGTGAAGCCAACCTCACTTACCTGATGCTGGCGCAGAGCCTGATCCGCGCTGACAAGGCGCAAGCCCTGTTCCGCCTCGGCCTGCCGGAAGAATCGGCCGACCTGATCGAAGCACTCTCCCCTGCGCAGATCATGAAGATCGCATCGGGCAGCATGTTGCTGTGCCGCTTCCGCGCCGACGACGACATGGTCTGGAGCCTGTTGACCAATCACAACGTCAACGCCCGCACTGCCAACGACGCGACGACGCGTTTGCATGCAGGCATCGTGATGGCCGGCCGCTACGCTGCCGAAACCATCGCTCCCTGAAACAGAGCGAGAGACACCGACATGGCCACTTCCAAAAGCGTTCTCGGAGATTCCCGGCAGATCGGGCGCGCCGTCAGCCTGATCAACCTCGGCGCCCGCTTGCAGGTGCTCGAAAGCGAAACCGAGCTCTCCTACGAGCGGCTGTTGCGTCTCTACAAGGAAGTGGCGGGCAAGTCGCCCTCCAAGGGCCAACTGCCTTTTTCGACCGACTGGTTCTTGACCTGGCAGCCGAACATCCATGCGTCGCTGTTCCAGAACATCCATACCTACCTGGCCAAGACGAGCGACCTTGAACCGGTCGACGTGCTCATCAAGGCCTACCAGCTCTACACCGAGCAGATCTCCTCGTGCGACATCGAGCCGCAACTGTCGATCACGCGAGCCTGGCGCCTGGTGCGCTTCATGGAGAACAACATGCTCGCCATGACCCAGTGCTCCAAGTGCGGCGGCCACTTCGTGACCGAACCCTACGAAAACGCCAGGCACTACGTCTGCGGCATGTGCGTGCCGCCAGCGCGAGCAGGCAAAGGGTCGGCGGCGGGCGGCATTCATTTGCAGTAATTCTGCGAGGCCGCACCGGCCACAAAGATTCGATAAGGGCCCCTGAACGGGCCCTTTTCAATGGAGTGCGGCGAGATCGATGCGTGCCAAATCGCTGCATGCGCGGAGCAATGTCTGCTGCCGCTTTTTACATGTCACTCGTGCCTTGAACTGATCACTCCCCCATGTTCGTCATCATCGGTTACGTCGTCGCGCTGGGCTGCATTTTTGGCGGCTACATCATCCACGGCGGAAACATCGGCGTGGTGCTGCATGCGTTGCCGATCGAGATGATGGTGATTGGCGGTGGTGCCATCGGCGCCTTCATCGTGAACAACCAGCCGAAGGTGCTGAAGGCCACGCTGCAGGCGGTACCCAAGGCCTTCAAGGGCAGCAAGTACACCAAGGCGCGCTACATGGAGCTGATGGCGCTGCTCTACGACATTCTTCAGAAGGCGCGCAAGGACGGCCTGATGTCGATCGAAAAAGACGTCGAAGCACCACAAGACTCGGCCATCTTCCAGAAGTACGCGACCGTGGGCAAAGACCATCACGTCGTCGAGTTCACCACCGACTACCTGCGCATGATGGTCTCGGGCAACCTGAACGCCCACGAGATCGAAGCGCTGATGGACAGCGAGATCGAAACCCACCACCAGGAAGAGCACGCACCGGTCGCAGCCATCGCGCGGCTGGCTGGCGGACTGCCGGCTTTCGGCATCGTGGCTGCCGTGCTGGGCGTGGTCAACACCATGGGCTCGGTCGGCCAGCCACCGGCGGTGCTCGGCGCGATGATTGGCTCGGCGCTGGTCGGCACCTTCCTCGGCATCCTGATGGCGTACTGCATCGTCGAGCCGTTCGGCGGCCTGCTCGAGCAGAAGGCCGAAGACGCCTCCAAGGAACTGCAGTGCATCAAGACCACCTTGCTGGCCAGCATGCAGGGCTACAACCCGACGACCGCGATCGAATTCGGCCGCAAGGTGCTGTTCTCGACCGACCGCCCGAGCTTCAGCGAGCTCGAAGCCCACGTGAAGAAGAAGTGACGACATGGCCACCAGCCCCGGTACCAAGAAGCTCCAGCCGATCATCATCAAGCGGGTGAAGAAGACGGCGCACGCCCACCACGGCGGCGCCTGGAAAATCGCCTATGCCGACTTCGTCACCGCGATGATGGCGTTCTTTCTTTTGATGTGGCTGCTGGGCTCCACGGCCAAGGGCGACTTGCAGGGCATCGCCTCTTACTTTCAATCGCCGCTCAAGGTCGAGATGGCGGGCGGCTCGGGCGCCGGCGCCAGTTCGAGCATCGTCACGGGCGGCGGCAAAGACTTGACGCGCACCGTGGGCGCGGTCAAGCGCAACGACGGCAGCAAGGGCAAAGAGAGTGCACCGCTCAACATCGAAGACCCGAAGCGAGAACAGGCCAAGCAGGACGCGCGTCGCATGAACGAGTTGCGAGCCAAGATGGATGCATTGATCGCGGCCAACCCCAAGCTGCGCGACTTTCGCTCGCAGATCAAGATGCAGGTGACCATCGACGGGCTGGAGATCCAGATCGTCGACGACCAGAACCGCCCGATGTTCGACACCGGCAGTTCGCTGGTGAAGCCGCAGATGCGCGACATCCTGCATGAGATCGGCAGCGCGCTCAACGGCATCGAGAACAAGGTCAGCCTGGCCGGCCACACGGACGCCACGCCTTACGGCAACGGTGATCGCGGCTACGGCAACTGGGAGCTTTCGGCAGATCGCGCCAACGCGTCACGCCGCGAACTCGTCGCCTCGGGCATGCCCGATGACAAGCTGGTGCGCGTGGTCGGCTTGGCCGCCAGCGACCTGCTCGACAAGGGCAACGCGATGGCGCCGGTGAATCGGCGCATCAGCATCACGGTGCTGACGCACGAGGCCGAATCGCGACTGCTCGGCACGCCGCGCCTCGATGCGCCGGATGCAGTCAAGGCCATCAACGACCAGTTGGCTCGCGACCACGACAAGGCCGCATCTTCTTCGTCACCAACGAACTGATCGACGAATAGACAGGCACTCGCGCCGCTTATCGGCGCTTCGTTTTCGCCCCCGCTTCGGACAATGGCTGGCACACCCAAAAGCCCGCCATGGAATCCAGCAGTCAGGACCGCCGCCTCCCCGCCACGCAACGCAAGCTCGATCAGGCTCGCCGTGACGGCCAGGCTGCGCGCTCGAAAGACCTGCCGCATCTGATCGTTCTCGGCACCGGCGCTGTCGCCCTGCTGCTGTTGGCACCGACCGCCTTCGAGCGCATGCGCAGCACGCTGGCGCATGCATTCCACTTCGACGCGCACAGCATCGCCCAACCCGGCGACATGCTGGCCCGGCTCACCTCGTACACCAACCTCGGGCTCGCGGCCTGCGCGATCTTCGCGGCCATCGTGCTGTTCGCGGCCATCGCCGGCACCGTTGCGACGGGCGGCTGGGTCGCCAGCATGAAGTCGATCACGCCCGACCTGAGCCGGCTCAATCCACTGTCGGGCATCGGCAATCTGGTGTCCAAGCAGCAGCTGGTCAACGTCGCCAAGCTGGTCTTCATGTCGGCGCTGCTGGGCACCGTCGGCTACATGTTCGCGGCGGGCTCGCTGCACACCATCGCGCAGCTCGCGATGCAGCAGTCGGCCGCCGGGCTGGCTGCGCTCGGCGACTGGCTGGTGTCGGGCATGAGCCTGGTGATGCTGGTGGTGCTGGCCGCGGCCGTGATCGACGTGCCGCTGCAAAACCACTTTCACCGCGCCAAGCTGAAGATGTCGCACCAGGAAGTGCAGCAGGAGCACAAGGAAGCCGACGGCAACCCGCACATGAAAGGCCAGATGCGCCGCAACGCGCGCGAGCGGGCGCAGCGCAGCAGCATCACCGCCGTGCCGCGCGCCGACTTCATCCTGATGAACCCGACGCACTTTGCCGTGGCGATGCGCTACGACGAGCAGACCATGAGCGCGCCGCAAGTGATCTCCAAGGGCGCCGATCTGCTCGCCATGAAGATCCGCGACATCGCCAAGGAGCATTCGATTCCGATCGTGCAGTCGCCGATGCTGGCGCGCGCCTTGTACGCGCACGCCGAGCTCGACCAGCCCATTCCGGCCAGTCTTTTCACCGCCGTCGCGCAGGTGCTGGCCTATGTGTATCGCCTGAAAGCCGCACTGCGCGGTGAAGCGCCGATGCCGCTGGTCGTGCCGGAGCCTTTCGTGCCGCCGGAGCTCGATCCGCTGAACAAAACGCCCAAGCAACCGAAGAACCCGAAGCAACCCGTCGAAGGCACTGAATGAATCCGGACCTGATCCGCCAATGGTTCGGTGCGCAGGGCGCGATGTTCCAGCGCGCCGCGGCGCCATTGCTCGTCGTCGCCATCCTCGGCCTGATGGTGCTGCCGATTCCGCCCTGGTTGCTCGACACTTTCTTCACCATCAATATCGCCGTCGCATTGATGGTGATGATGGTCGCCGCGTACATGGTGCGGCCGCTGGACTTCGCGGCATTCCCTTCCGTGCTGCTGCTCACCACGCTGATGCGGCTGTCGCTCAACGTGGCCTCGACACGGGTCGTGCTGCTCGAAGGCCACACCGGTCCGGGCGCTGCCGGCGCGGTGATCGAAGCCTTCGGCCACTTCCTGATCGGCGGCAATTTCGCGGTCGGTTTGATCGTGTTCGCGATCCTGGTGGTCATCAACTTCGTGGTGGTGACCAAGGGTGCGGAGCGCATCGCCGAAGTGTCGGCGCGCTTCACGCTGGACGCGATGCCCGGCAAGCAGATGGCGGTCGATGCCGACCTCAACTCCGGCAACATCGACGAGAAAGAAGCACGGCGCCGTCGCCTCGAAGTGGCCGAAGAAGCCAACTTTTTCGGCGCTATGGACGGTGCCTCCAAGTTCGTGCGCGGCGACGCGATGGCCGGCATTTTGATCCTGATCATCAGCGTGATCGGCGGCTTCACCATCGGCGTGCTGCAGCATGGCCTGCCAGTGGGCAAGGCGGCCGACACCTACGTGCTGCTGGCCGTGGGTGACGCACTGGTCGCGCAGATTCCGGGCCTACTGATCTCGGTTGCCGCGGCCATGGTGATCTCGCGCGTCGGCAAGGAAGAAGACGTCGGCCGGCAGATCGTGCAGCAGCTCTTCACCTCGCCACGCGTGCTCGGCCTGACCGCCGGCATCCTCATCTTGCTCGGCATCATCCCCGGCATGCCGCACGTCGTGTTCCTGGTGATGGGCGGGCTGCTCGGCTACGGCGCATGGATGATCTCGCGGCGTCCGCCACCGGCCGTCGATGCGCCTGCGCCACCACCCGCGGCCGATGCAGAAGCCACCTGGGACGACCTGCAACCGGTCGACCTGCTCGGCCTCGAACTCGGCTACCGCCTCATCGCGCTGGTCGACAAGAACCGGCAAGGCGACCTGCTCATGCGCATCAAGGGCGTGCGCCGAAAGTTCGCACAGGAGGTCGGCTTCCTGCCGCCCGCGGTGCACGTCCGGGACAACCTCGAACTCAAGCCGAGCGGCTACCGCGTGACCTTGCGCGGCGTGATGGTGGCCGAGGGCGAAGCCTTCCCCGGCATGTACCTGGCGATCAATCCGGGCGGCATCAACACGCCGCTGATCGGCACTGCGACGACCGACCCGGCCTTTGGCCTGCCGGCGCACTGGATCGAGGAACGCCAGAAGGAAGCCGCGCAAATGGCCGGTTTTACCGTCGTTGATTCACCCACCGTGATGGCGACCCATCTCTCACACTTGATGCAGGTTCAGGCAGCGCGCTTGCTGAGCCGCACCGAAACCCAACAACTGGTCGAACACGTGAGCAAGCTGGCCCCCAAGCTGATCGAAGAAGTCGTACCCAAGCTGGTACCGATCTCGACGTTCCAGAAAGTTTTGCAGCTGCTGCTCGAAGAGTCGGTTCATATCCGCGACATCCGCACCATTGTCGAAACGTTGGCCGAACAGGCTGGCCAGACCACCGACCCGGCCGAGCTGGCGCGCCGTGTGCGCGTGGCGCTGTCGCCGGCCATCGTGCAGCAGATCTACGGCCCGACGCGCGAGCTCGACGTGATCGCCATCGAGCCCGGCTTCGAGCGGCTGCTGGTGCAGGCGCTGGCCAATGCGCAAGCTCCGGCGCTCGATCCTGGCGTGGCCGAACTCTTTACCCGCACCGCTGCCGAAGTCGCGCAAAAGCAGGAAGAGCTGGGCGTACCGGCCTGCTTGCTGGTACCCGACGCCATCCGCAGTTCGATCTCGCGCCTGGTGCGCCGCGTTGCGCCCCGTTTGCAAGTGCTGGCGCACAGCGAAATTCCTGAAACCCACACGATCCGCATCGGCCCGATCCTTCGAGGTGCTTCCGCATGAATATTCAACGTTTTCTCGCACCGACCGCCCGCGAGGCATTGGCCAAGGCACGTGCCGCCTTCGGTGACGACACGCTGATCCTGTCGAACCGCCAGCTGCCCGACGGCGTCGAAGTGATGGCCGCGACCGAAGCCGCGCTGGCGCTGATCGACAGCAACACGCCAGAACATGGATCGGTCGAAATTGCACGCCCGGCACCGGTCGCAGCACCCAGGGCCATCGTCGAAGCGGTCGCCGCACCCGCGCTCGACATCGGCGTGCAAGCCGACACCGAGCAGCTCGCGATGAGCACGCTGTCGTTCCAGGACTATGTGCGCGAGCGGATGCTGCGCCGTCAGCATGAAGCGAGCGTGCCGGTCGTTGCGGCTGTCACCGCAGTTGCATCGCTGCAAGCCGCACCCGCAGCCGCACCGGCACCCGCCAAAAGCGCTGCCAAGCCCGATTTTCAGATCCTTTCATCGCCCCCGGTCACCGTCGTGGTGAACGACTTCATCGCTTCCACTGCGACGCCTGGCGCGCCGACCGCTTCGGTCGTGACCGAACCCGCCCCCGCCGCCGCCGCCACATCCCCCGACCTGATGGCGCAGCTGCAGTCGATGCAGGCCATGATGGACCAGCGCTTCAGTGCGCTCGCGTGGCTCGGCCAGGCGCGGCAAGACCCGATCCAGTCGAACCTGATGCTGAAGCTGGTGCGTGCCGGCTACTCGCCCGGCCTCGCGCGCTCGGTGCTCGAAGCGATGCCCGCTTCACTCGAAGCCGGCGACGCAGTGCGCTGGCTCCTCGGCTCGCTGGAGAACCGGCTCAGCTCCAAGACCGTGCAGCCGTCGATCCCCGAAGAAGGCGGCGTGTTCGCGTTAATTGGCGCCACCGGCGTCGGCAAGACCACCAGCGCCGCCAAGCTGGCCGCGCTCGGCGCGCAATTGCACGGACCCTCCGGCGTCGGCCTCATCACGCTCGACACGCAACGCGCCGGGGCGCACGAACAACTGCGCGCCCATGGGCGCAGCCTCGGCGTCGTGGCGCATCTGGCGCACGACCGTGCCGCGCTGCAGGAGTTACTGCATCTGTTGATAGGCAAGAAGGTCGTGATCATCGACACCGCCGGCGTGGCGCCGCACGATCCGCGTCGCCGCGATCTGCTCGACATGCTCGACGTGCCGAATGTCAAGCGCGTGCTGGTGCTCAATGCCGGCGCGCATGGCGACACGCTGGAAGACATGGCCATCGCATTCAAGCTCGGCGGCACGCGCCAGGCCATCGTCTCGAAAATCGACGAAGCCGCCAAGCTCGGCCCGGTGCTCGATGTGCTGATGCGCCACGAGTTCACCGTGCGCGGCATCGGCAACGGCCAGCGCGTGCCCGAGGACTGGAAGGTCGGCGATGCACGCGGCCTTATCCGCGCCTCGATGCAGGCAGCCCAACGCTCGGCTTTCGACCCGAAGCCGGTCGACATGCCCTGCTACTTTTCACCGGCCGATTGCGGCGCCTGAACTTCGACGCAATGCTCGCCGTTACCGCTTCCCAGATGTACAACCCCCAAGGCCGACTCGACCGCGACGGCTTGATTCGCCAGTACGTGCCGTTGGTGCAGCGTCTCGCGCACCACATGATCGCGAAGCTGCCGGCCAACGTCGAACTCGACGACCTGATCCAGGTCGGAATGATCGGCCTGGCGGACGCCTTGTCGCGCTATGAAGCGAGCCAGGGCGTGCAGTTCGAAACCTTTGCGACGCAGCGCATTCGCGGTGCGATGCTCGACGAGCTGCGCGAAGGCGACTGGCTGTCGCGCGGCTCGCGCAAGAGCCAAAAGCAGATCGAGCAGGCGGTGCACAAGCTGGAGCATCGGCTTGGCCGCTCTCCGGTCGAATCGGAAATTGCCGCCGAGCTCAAGATGCCGCTCGACGAATACCAGGCCCTGCTCGGTCGCGTGCGCGGCACGCAGTTGGTCTACCTCGAAGACATCGGTGCCGGCAGCGAAGACTCCGACGGTTTTCTCGATCGGCATACCGCCGACACGGAGGCCGATCCACTCAGCCTCTTGAAAGACCAGCGCCTGAAGAAGGCACTGGTGGTGGCGATCGACGGTCTGCCGGAACGCGAGCGCTTCATCATGGGCATGTATTACGAGCAGGACATGAACCTGAAAGAAATCGCTGCGGTGCTCGGCATCACCGAGTCGCGCGTGAGCCAGTTGCACAGCCAGTCGATCGCACGCCTTCGCGCGAAGATGCGCAGCCACTGACGCTGCTAGACGACGCGCGTCAGTCGGGCCGCTTCACGCACGACACCTGGCGCGGCACACCGGTTTGCTGGTCGCCGCCGATGATCTTCTTCACTTGGCCGGCAGGACACTGGCCGTCGTCGACGTAGACGATATCGCCGCGGCGTACCGTGCCCTTGGCAGGCACTTCCTTGAGAATTTCGGTAGGGGCACAAAAGGCAACGCCGGCTCCTGTCAAAAACCAGCCGATGCATGCTGTCTTGACCATTGACATTAGAACCATCCTGTTCTCCTTCAAGATTGTTACTTCGACAGTTCCAGTGACAGTGTGATCAGTGATCCAGCGTCGACCTAACCAACCTTGAGCCGCAGTCGATCTCAGGCAAGAGATTCATTCCCCAAAGTCTCAAAAAGGCTAATGAGGTTATGAATCCGAGTGCTCGGATCAAGACTGCCGGCGGTTTCAGCCTGCTCAAGTGCCCAGTCGGCGTTCGCACGCGCGACCGGTAGTCTCGAATACAACTTTTCGAAAAGGCCCTTGCAATCCCCCTTTGCGTAGCCTCCCATTCCATCTTGCTTGCGCAACTCGTCTATAGCGCGATCGGCGGCAGATTTTGACCCTACAGAAGAGTGAGGTCGACGCGTCCGTTTGAAGTGGAGGATCAACCAAAACTCGTAACACGGGTAGGAAACGATCAAATTGACCCCGAAGCCGGCAGCGAGCGCAACCGCTTCGTCAAAGTTGTGATGTGTATCTCGGTCAATCGCGCAATAGATTGCGTCGAAGCGACGATTTCTGCTAATCGCCTCTCGAACAATCCCAACGGGGTCTGTCCACCGAGTATCGGCAAGTTCAATCTTTGCGTAAGCACGGTAGTGCAACGCCGCTTCGCGGAGATAGGTCTGAGACGACTTGGAATCCTCACACAAAATGAGGACGGTGGGGCTTTGCTTCAAGCGAGCTCCAGGTCGACCGTAAGAAGAAAGAGATCGCGCCATCACTGTTTGACGAAGGGAAGTCCGCGATAGCGTCCCTCGTAGTAGCGCTTCTCAATGTCTTCGCTCGCACGTCCCTCAAAATCATGAACGGATCGAAGCCGTGTTGCGCCATTGGTATCGCGCTCAGTAATCCAAAATTGATCTCGACGCAGAATCTTCGCATCCATCAGATGCGTGTCATGTGTTGTAAAAATTAGCTGGCTTGATTGCTCGGCATCGATTTGTCTCTTTATCAGGGCGCTCACGATATTTGGATGCAGACTTGAGTCAAGCTCGTCGACGACCATCACGCCACCACTCACACCAATACGTTTCGGCACGCGCAGCGACCAAGGCAACCAAAGGCCGACCAGATTCTTGGTGCCTTCCGACTCGTCTTGGAATGCAATGTCCGCTTCACCCAATGCAGTTTGGTGCGTAAACATTGTTTGATTTCTTGTGACTTCGGCGAGTTCATCGCCATTCGCCGCACCAGCTAACTGCGCAATTAGAACGTTCGACATGAGCGCGCGGGCAGACGGTGGAAACTTAAGCTTATGAACCCTTATGTGAGATATAGGCACGTCGACATCTCTCAAAAACTCGGCGAGATCTTTTCCGTGAATCGGGCTGTCGCCAATCAAGCTCTGACTTTGATCGGCCATACCGCTCATCGAGCCGATCAGAAATCGCATGCCATCTCGAAGCCATTCGAATGCTGGCCGCAGCAGCTTCATCGACTCGCTACTATTTCCAACAGCTTGAGCGAGGAACAACGATCTTGGCGGAGTAAGCTTAGTCCACGTGTCTAGCAGAGATTGTCCAGCCTCAGACACGAGAGACGGCCCAAACGAATAAACATCTGATTCGCTTTGGTGAGTCCTATCGAAGAGTAATTGCTCCTTGCCCTTTGGAAAGGCAGTAAGACGCTCGCTGAATATTCGACTCTGCGTTGCAGATGCTTCAAATATGTAGCGCACTTGTTCCGCGATGAAATGAATCTCAAAGACGCTCGGCTTTGTCGACAGCGCCGGGTCGAAGCGAAAAGGCGAAACTGGCAATGTCAACGTAGAGGTTGGCTCGCGCCCCAACATCAGTTCAATCACCCACAACGCGCGAAGCAAGTTTGACTTCCCTGACGCATTCGGGCCGTAGATCACGGCCACCTTGAGCAGCGGCGGAAATTTGATCCCGAGCAAGTCGGGGACAAACGTGTTTTCCTTTTTATGAAGTCGCGGTGCGGCGACCATCGAAAAGGTCTGGCGCTCTCGAAACGAGCGATAGTTTTCCACGGAGAATTCGATGAGCATGCCAAATTGTGGCGCCAATCTCGCAAAATTGGCTCGCTTCGCGATCGAAATCCGCGTCAGCTGCAGAAAAGCCGCAGTTGAGACGTCTTCATCTTCGCGACTCTCTGTATGACGATTCGTTGTCGTAACAGCGCCCAGGTCGCGATTTGCGCAGCACAAACGAAGAGCCGCGGCGTTCTCCGAACGC
>NZ_JASJXB010000029.1:0-58378 GCF_035018885.1 Variovorax sp. LG9.2
TCCATCGTGTCCGCATCATTCATGTGGACACGATGCCATCTGCACCTCCTGGCTTCAAGATGACTTGGCCGGCTGCTGCCGGACAGGCAGGCGATCTAGGCAAGCCAGGCGTGTCCCATGCCGTTGAAAGGCCGTTCGCGGTGGGCCCCTGGATACGGCCACTGGTCTCAATGGCGGCGTTAAGCGCCCGATTCCCGGGCGTCGGACAGTGCCTGTCGTGCCGGATGGACCAGCCCACTGGCCGCCCCCGGCAGCCGCTCGTGATGCAGCAGCCGGCCCATTTCTGTTTTCACAACTGCGTAGCACTCGCAGGTGCGTGCCGCCAAACCTGCCCGGTCCAGCACAGAGATATGACCACGACGGTAACGGATGTGGCCGTCCTGCTGTAGCCGGCCCGCCGCCTCTGTGATGCCTTCGCGGCGAACACCGAGCATCGAGCCGATGAGTTCCTGTGTCATCACCAGCTGGCCCGATGGGATACGGTCAAGGGTCATAAGGAGCCATCGGCACAGCTGCTGCTCCACCGAGTGGAACCGGTTGCAGGCAGCAGTTTGGGTGGTTTGCGTGATCAAGGCCTGCACGTAGCGCAGCAGGAGCCGGCGCAGTTTCGCGCTCTTCCCAAAAACTTGTTGCAGGCGGGCGCGCTCCAGCCTGAAGGCCCGGCCGGCCGTCTGGACTACGGCGCTGCCAGGCAGCATTCCTCCGCCCATGAACAGGCTGATCCCGACCACGCCTTCGCGTCCCACGCCAGATGTTTCCGATGACGCGCCCGATGCGGTGGCGTACTGGAGGGAAATGATGGACGTGCCAGGAAAATAGGCGTGCTGTAGAGATGTGCCGGGCCCATACAGATGGTCGCCAAGTCGCAAGGTGACCGGTTCCAGAAAGGCGGCAATGGCCGAAAAATCTTCCAGGGGTAGCGCGTCGAGCAGGAGGTTTTCTCGAGGGTCTTGGAACATGGCCATGTATTTACGCGCCGATGCCTGCGGCGTATCCCTGTTCGGCAAATTCAATGCCGATGCCGCGGTAGCCGATGAACAGGCTTGCCTGGTTGAAAATGGGTTCTCCGCTCACGCGAAAGTACTGTTGGACCCCGTCGGGGCCGGTCCGGGTGAACACGAAGTCCAGAAAAGGCTGTCTGGCCGCGATGAGTTGCTGCAGTGCCTGCCGTTGTGTTTCGTCCCATCCCGTGGAGCGACCTGGATTTGCGCATGGGTCACGCACGAGCGCATGGTCGAAGTTCAGGCCCAGCATCTCCATCGCGGAGCCCTGCACATTCAGCAGGTTTCCTTCGGCATCCTGTTCCCAGTGCCAGTCCGATGCCAGTTCGGTCAGGCGGCGGTAACGGGCCTCGCTGTCGCGAAGCTCTGCGGTGCGCTCCTTCACCGTCTGTTCGAGCAATTCGTTGTAACGTGCAAGTTCCCGATAGAGAAGGCGAACTTCGAGCATGTTGTGAATGCGCGTGCGCACCTCGATGAGATCGAACGGTTTACTGATGAAGTCCTTGGCACCTGCCTGGAGTGCGCGAAGCTTGTGGCCAGGCTGCGCTGTGAGCACGATCACGGGCAGGTAGGCATCCGACTCCACGGTCTTGAGCCTTTCCATGACCTCGAAACCGTCCATGACGGGCATCTGCAAGTCGAGCAGAATCAAGTCGAAGGCGTTCTTGCGATGCAGCGGTTCGACTTCCTGCGGCAACGTCGTGACCACTACCTGTGTGTAGCCTGCCTCGGCAAGAAATCTCACCAGCAGTTGCACGTTGGCGGGCTCGTCGTCGACGATGAGGATGCGGGCTTCGAGAATGTCAGGAATGTTGAGCATCATTGGATCTCCTTGGCCACTTAGGAGAGGGAGTGTCTCTCGCTTGCGTTTATCGCTGAGTCCAGCGTGACCATAAACGCCTGGACCCTGATCGGCTTGGTGAGGTAGGCGAAAAAGCCGGCTTGGAGCCCCTTCTCGATATCTCTCGCCATCGCGTTGGCGCTGAGGGCGACGACCGGCGTGTGCGCGGTCAGTGGATCCTCCGACAGCCGCTCCAGCGCTGTAAGTCCGCTCATGCCTGGAAGATTGATGTCCATGAGGATCACATCGGGCCGCGCGAGGCGCGCGAGCTCGACTCCGTGTTCCGCGCTGCGGGCGCTCAGGAGTCGAATGTCGGGGCGACGTTCGACCAGCTTTTCGATTAGCAGGAGGTTTGCCGGATTGTCCTCCACGCAAAGAAGCGTGCGGAGCGGAATGCACGAGGCCAGTGCAGTGGGTGACGCGTCAGCAAAATCGCCGTCGTCCGGCGCAAGGGCTGTAGCACTTGCTTCCCCCAGCTCTATCCAGAAAGTGCTTCCCACGCCGACGGTGCTGTCCGCACCAATGGCGCCGTCCATCAATTCCACCAGGCGCTTGCTCACCACCAGGCCAATGCCGGTTCCCTCCTCGCTGCCGATCTCCTGTCCCAGCCGGTTGAACGGCTGAAAGAGCTGGGACAGTTTCTCGGGCGGCAACCCCCTGCCCGTGTCCTGGAAGCTGATGCGGATGCGGCCTGCCTCTGCAGCGTGGTAGGCGATGTCCACGCGGCCATTAGGCCGGTTGTACTTGATGGCGTTGGACAGCAGGTTGACGATGACCTGTTTGAGGCGTGTCCTGTCCGCCTTGACAAATTGTGGGAACTCGGTCTCAGGAAACTGCAGCACGATGCTGCGCTTGGCAGCTTGCGGCTCGATCATGGCATGACAGTCGCTGAGCACATCGGAGAGCGCCATCGATTCGGGCGAAAGTGACAGCTTGCCGGATTCGATCAGTGAAAGGTCGAGGATCTCGTTGATCAACTGCAGCAGGTACCAGCCCGCCTGAAGAATCTGGTCAATGCTTTCCTTCTGCGAGACCGTGGGTGGCGGTGAGCCCGAATCCATCAGCTGCGCAAAGCCAAGGATCGCATTGAGCGGTGAGCGCAGTTCGTGGCTCATGCTGGACAAGAAATCCGATTTGGCAAGGTTGGCCTTCTCGGCCGCAGATTTGGCGCTTTCTAGTTTGATGTTGATTTCAAGCAGCGCCTCTTCGGCACGCTTGCGGGTGGTGATGTCCTGCACGATGCCGGACATACGAAGGCACTGTCCGTCCTCGTTACGCTGATGCATCCCGGTGCCCAAGATCCAGCGTATTTCGCCATCGACCCGACGAATGCGGCAGTCGAAACGCCACTCGGTCCGATGCTCGATAGCGTCGCGAAAACGCCTGTTTACATCAGCCCGGTCTTCTGGCAGCACATGGTCGAGGAACACTTCATAGCTCCAGCGCGGCACTAACGTGTCATACCCGAAGATGCGATCGTGCTCCAGCGTCTGGCGTGCTGAGAGGTCGACAAGATCGAGGTCCCAGCCGCCGGTATGGCTCATCTCCAGCGCAAAGTTAAGGCGCGATTCGCTGTCGTGCAGGGCTTTCTTGGCCTGCTGGCGCGCCGTGTTGTCGCTGCCGATCAGGAGATATCCGATGATGACATCGCGCGCATCGCGCAGGGCTGTGACGGAAACCACGGCGGGAAAGCGGCTTCCATCCTTGCGCACGTAGGTCAGCTCGTAGATGTCCTCGATGCCACGCGAAGCCTTGTAGACGAGCGCCTCGAAGCCTGGAGCGATTGGTGCGGACAGTTCCAGGCTGAGCGCCTTTGCCCGGGCAATCACCTCCCTCGGGTCCGAAATGTCGGCGGGGGTGATTTTGTTCACCACATCGCAGGCAAGGTAGCCCAACATTCGCTCGGCACCCACGTTGAAGATCTGGATGACACCCTTAGCGTCGGTGGCGATCTTCGAGAACATCACGCTGTTGAAAATGGCGGCTTGCAACGCATTGGCCTGGAGCAGAGCGTCGGCGCGCTGCGTTTCAGGGGCGACCCCGTGTCCGACGGATGCAAGTGAAGCGTACGGGTTGTGGTTGGAATCGCCGTGCATAAGGTTTTCTTTGGGGTGCGCCCCCGATCAGAGCGCCATAGCGCGCTAAGGATACTGATTGCTGCGGCGTTGTCGGTGCGTTGAGCAACATAGCGTGGCGCTAGGATGTGCAAGCGCTCCGGTGCGGGAGCACTGCGTGCGGTGGCAGACGGTCAGTGTCGCCGCTTTCGCTGAAACTCCATGCTGACTTCATCACGGCGTGGCAGCTACCGCCCGCAAGCCTCAATGACCCCTCGAAGCGCCGCCAATGCGATTCTGCTGCTTTGCACCACTATGTTTTTTGCGCTTTCTGCAGCCGGTGGGCAGGAAGCGGCAGACAGCCCGTCCGGATTGCAGGCGGCATACCAGCAGCGAGTGGTGCAGCGTCTTGAGCTGCCGCCGGACGAATTGGCCCGCTATGCGGCACTTACCCGCTCGGCCCTCACCCAGCAGGGGATTGACCTGGTGACTTCACAGTATGTGGCCGTGATCGACCGCAGCCCGTTGGTGCAGGCCATCATGATTTACTGGCTCCCGGTCGGTGCGCCTGCCTTGCTGATCGGGGCTTCGCCGGTGTCGACGGGGCGCGTCGGCCAGTTCGACCATTTCGAAACGCCGTTGGGCGCATTCGCCCACACGCCTTCCAACCCGGATTTCCGGGCCGAGGGAACAAAAAACGAGAAGGGTTTCCGGGGTTATGGGTCCAAGGGCCTGCGCATTTATGACCTGGGCTGGCAGCAGGCCTTACGTGGCTGGGGCAAGGGCGGGAGCAGCACCATGCGTCTGCAGATGCATGCTACCGATGTCGAGCTGGCACAGCCGCAACTGGGGAGCGTTCAGTCCAAGGGCTGCATCCGGATACCGGAATCGCTGAATCGGCTTCTCGACCACTTTGGTCTGCTCGACGCAGACTATGAGACGACGCAAACACAACAGCGCCCGCTCTGGATCCTGTCGACCGACCGGACGCCCGTGCAGGGTGCAGGGCGCTACGTGGTGGTCGTGGACAGCCTGCGCGCTGAACGACCGGTTTGGTCACCCGATCCGCTCAAGCCGGTCTAAGCCGCTGCGCTTGCGACGTGACCGGAACCGTCGGATCGGCCTGATTTAGTAGCTGTGTGCGCTGCCAGACAGTCGGCGCCCCGGGCAATGCCTCAATGTCAAAGGTTCTTCAAGGAGGCCAAACTTGCTTCGTGCCCAGAACTACCTGATTCAGAAAATGTCGCGTGCCGGGCGCACGTTGTTTCTTGCGGGTTGCGAACCCGTGGAACTCAAGCTCGGGCAGATCCTGTGTCAGCGCGGCGATGTCATGCGCCATGACTACTTTCCGGTGGACAGCTTCGTTTCCCTGCTTACCAACACCGACGGTCATTCGGGGCTGGAGGTCAGCATGGTGGGGCGTGAAGGCATGGTGGGAGCACATCTCGCACTCGGCGTGTCCCGCACCCCGCTGCAGGCTCTGGTGCAGGTTGCGGGCGCGGCGTGGCGTGTGGATGCAACTGCGTTCCGGCGCACCCTGCTGACGAACGATTTGCTAAGGCGCGCGATCGACCGTTACATCTATGTGTTGATGGCGCAGCTGGCTTCGTCGGCAGCATGCCTTCGGTTCCATCTGATCAAACCCCGGCTGGCGCGCTGGCTCCTGATGAGCCAGGACCGAGCCCATTCGGAGAAGTTTCGCGTAACGCAGGAATTCCTCGCCTACATGCTGGGCGTGCGCCGCGCCGGCGTCACCGGAGCGGCTAAGGCGCTGCAGGATGCCGGACTGATCGTGTACAGCCGTGGGGACATGACGGTGCTGGACCGGCCGGGCCTTGAAGCCGCCGCATGCAGCTGCTATGCCGCTGACCGGCGGGACTATGCACAGCAACTGTGACGCCTCATGTGTGCCTGATCCGTTGCTGACATTCGGCACGTCCGAGATGCGGTGCCGTGCACCGCGCTCGGGACAAATGGCCAAGCGCGCGACACGGCCCTGTCTGCGGTTCAGATGCCAAGTGCGACGCGTCCATCGATGATGGTCTACCTCGACACCGAATTTTCGGATCTGGCCGCAGAACCGAAGTTGCTGTCGCTGGCGATGGTCCGGGCAAGTCGCAACGACAAGGAGTTCTATGCCGAGGTCACTGACAGCCAGCGCCTTCGGGCTGCCTCGGACTTTGCCCTCGAGGCCGTGCTGTCCCAGTTCGGTCGGGTCGCCGGTGCGGCCTGCAGCTACGCCGAGCTCGGGGCACGTCTGTGGGTCTACCTGTACGACCTCACGACCACGCTCGGCCCGGGAGAGCGGATCGAGGTGGCGTTCGAGTCCGACCGGGATTGGCTGCTGGCGACGCGCGCCGTGCAGGACGCTGACCTCGCGGGCTGGATTTCGCTGCGCGGGCGTCTTACCCCCGTCAATGTCTACAACATCGACGGCTTCGCGGCGGGCGAGCGTGCGGCCCGGGCCTACTTCGTGACCCAGCGCGGGGCGCCGCTCTCGCGCCACCACGCGCTGTGCGATGCGCGCGCGCTTCGGATTGCTTACGCCGCGGCGGGAGACGCCGTGCGCTCAGGCTAGGCGCTGGGCGTGTGGTGCTGAGAGTCCGAGCACCGGCTTGAGCAGGATGCCGACCCAGTTGCCGGGCAGCGCGAAGAGTATCCACAACCAGCCATGCAGACTGCCCGAGGCGATGCCGCTGAAAAAGGCACCGATGTTGCAGCCGTAGGCAAGCCGTGCACCATATCCCAGCAACAGGCCGCCAAGGATCGACGCGCAGAGGTGACGGCCTGTGATACGCCAATGGGGTTTGAATTTGCCGGCAAGGCCTGCGCAAACCATGGCACCCAGCATGATGCCGAAGTCCATGACGGAGGTGATGTCGGCAAGCAGGTGCCCGCCGAGCGCGCCCCGCATGGCTGGATCGGCGTAGCCAGACCAGCCTTGCACCGGCACGCCAGCGGCTTGCAGCACCATGCCACCCCAGAGGCCGAACGCCGACGTGATGCCCCAGGGCCGGCCTGCAAGGCACAGCGTCGCGAAGTTCAGGGCGGCCAGGCAGAGGGCGCCGGCCAACAGTGGCCAGGGACCTTCTCGCCATGACCCGTTGCGGATGGTCACGATGGGTTCGACATCGCCATGGCGCCTGCTTTCCATGCGCGCCACGATGAGGTAGGCCGCCACAAAAAGGGCGATGTTGACGGTCAGTGCGCCCGGCCAGCCCAGGACGGTGATCAGCGACACCGGTGCAAGGGCCGGCCACGTTTGCCACCAAGCCAGGTGGGTAATGCCGATCACGGAGCCGATGACGAAAAAGAGCAATGTCACCAGCATGCGCGTGCTGCCGCCGCCCACCGAAAACAGGGTGCCGGAAGCGCAACCGCCGCCCATCTGCATGCCGATGCCGAAGAGGAAAGCGCCAACGGCCACCGAGACACCGGCCGGCGATACGAACCCGGCCACCGGCTGCCCGAACAACGAGCCAACCGACAGCGCCGGGAAAAACAGCATGCACGCCAGGCCGAGCATGGCCAGCTGGGCCCGAAAGCCCGCGCTGCGTCGTGCCGTCAAGAGCACGCGGAAAGCCGATGTAAATCCGAACAGGGACTGGTACAGCACGGCGCCGAGCGCCAGACCCGTGGCAAAGAGCAGCGTCAGCCGCGTGGAGGCGACGTGTTCGATGGCAACGCCCATCAGTGCGATGACGGCAAGCGCGGCCATCACGACGCCTGCCTGCGTCGCCGTGCGGGCGGGTCGCACAGTAGGCACTGCGAAGGAGGCGGTCACGACCGCTCCAAGGCAAGGCGAACCGTTGCTTCAAGGTGTTCGAGGCCGAACGACACATCCACGATCACGCCGCTAAGAAAGAAGGCCGGTGACGCCCGCACGCCAAGGCGTTCACCACTGGCGCGCTGGTCCATGACGCGCTGCCGGTAGCGGCGCTCGGCCATCTCCGCGTTGAAGCGGGGCATGTCGAGCCCCAACGTTTGTGCGCAATGCGCCGACATGGCCGCACTCAGATGCTGCCAATGCGTAAACAGAAGTTGGTGCATTTCCCAGAACTTGCCCTGTGCGGATGCTGCCTCCGCCGCTTCTGCTGCCTGCTCCGCGTGAGGATGGATCTGGCTCAGCGGAAAGTGCCGGTATGCGAAGGTCAGCCGGTCACCGTACGTGGCCAGCAACAGCCGGGTGACGGGCTCGGCCTCGCTGCAGGCCGGGCATTCGTAGTCGCCGTATTCCACAAGGAGCACACCGGAACCGCCAGCGCCCAGAAGATGGTCTGGCAGAAAAGCCTTTGGGTTCGAATCAGGAGGGCTGTAGGGCATCTGCTTTTTGTGGGCCATAAAGGAAGAAGAGACTTGCTTTGGAGTCGTCAGCTCCGAAGCCTGCGCCGGCCCCGCGATGGGGTCTGTGCGATGTCGCACGCAAGCGCGCAGGTCGGCGGTTGGCCACGGTCAATGAAAGCGTGCCACCGCACAGACCGGCAGGGCCACAAGGCGGAAGCTGGTGTATTAGCCTCCGCGATTGAAAGACACACTCCATGAAAACCGACAGCGACCTGCAGCAAGATGTCATCGCTGAACTGAAATGGGAGCCTTCCGTCCACGCCGCCGAGATTGGCGTGTCGGTCAAGGACGGCGTGGTGACACTGACCGGCGAGGTCAACAGCTTTCCCGAGAAGTGGATCGCCCAGAGCGCGGCGCAACGGGTCGTCGGCGTGCAGGCCCTGGTCATCGCGTTGAACGTCAAGCTGACCGAACTCGGCAAGCGAACCGACGCAGACATTGCGCGTTCGGCCGAGACGGCGCTCAGCTGGCGCGCGTCGCTTCCGAACGACGCGCTCAAGGTGATGGTGGAGCACGGCTGGATCACGCTGTCCGGAGAGATCGAGTGGCAGTTTCAGCGGCAGGCCGCCATTGATGCCGTCAGTCACTTGGTGGGCGTCCTTGGCGTGAACAATCAGATGACCCTCAAGGCCAAGGACATTCCGAGCACGATCGAGCAGGACATCGAGGCCGCCCTGCGGCGTGTGGTCGGGGCCGACGCGCGCGACATCTCGGTGGCGGTACACGGTGCCGATGTCACGCTGACCGGAACTGTCAACGGCTGGGCGGCACGCGATCTCGCAACGCGCTGCGCTTGGGGAGCCACTGGGGTGCGTGATGTCGTCGACAAGATGACGCTTACCTACGAGTAGAGCGCCCGCTGCGTAGTAGCCAGCCTTGCCCATCTCCAGTTCGCCGACCGGCAAAATTCATCGATCCATCTATCTACCAACGAAAGAATCTTCATGACCGCAGACACATCCCCCGCCTACATCTTCGACACGCGCGCTTTGGCCGAAGCCGCCATCAACTCGCTGAGCCAGTCGGGCTTCGACGTCAGGAAACTGTCGCTGATCGGCAAGGGGTACCACAGCGAGGAGCACCCCGTCGGCTTCTACACCGTCGCTGACAAGGTCAAGGCGTGGGGCAGTACCGGCGCGTTCTGGGGCGGCATCTGGGGATTGCTGCTCGCACCCGCGGTGTTCGTACTGCCGGGCGTCGGCCTGGTGGCGATGGCCGGTCCGGTGGTGGCCGCGCTCGTCGGCGCGCTCGAAGGCGCCGTCGTGGTCGGCGGTCTCTCCGCGCTCGGCGCTGCGCTCACGCAGGTCGGTGTGCCCAAGGACCAGGTGATCCGCTATGAAACCGCCCTCAAGGTGGACAAGTATGTGCTGCTGGTGCACGGCGACGCTCGGGACCAGGACAAGGTGCGGGCGGTGATCGGTAGTGCGACGACCGCGGCGCTGGCCTGAACCTCGGGCGCGCTGCCCCCCACAGGGCGCCAGTGACCGTGCGCAGTCTTTGTTTCACTTCAACCTTCAAGGTAGCGCTCGCCTGAAGGGTGCGCGCACGAAATCGATCCATGCGTCTTTTCGGTATCGAGCACAGCCGCCCGGGCTACGTTCTGGACTATGTTTTTTATGGAACGGGCATAGCTGTGCCGTCGTGTCTGCTCGTGCCGCACCTGCGAACCAGTGCCACAGTCATCGCCGCTTCGGCGGCGCTGGGAGGCCTGGGATGGACTTTGGTGGAGTACCTGCTGCACCGCTTGCAACCGTTCCGACGGTGGCACGAAGCACACCACATGCGTCCGCGCGCGCTGGTGGCCACGGCATTCACACTGGGTTTCTTGGTCGGCTACCTGTCGTATGCGGTACTGCACCATGGCACACCCCATTGGCGTGCCGACGCCGGCTGGATGCGATCGCGCAAGCGCTGGCACGCGTCACACCATCACCATCACCGCGCCGTGCTGGGCTGCTTCGGTGTCACAACCGGATTCTGGGACCGTGTTTTTGGAACCGGCGAGCGTCACGCGTTGCGATGACCGGAATCGGGTCCGGGAAACCAGGCACGCCTTGCGTGCCCACCTTAGTCGAGCCGCATGAGCTGGCCACGCGATTCCGCCAACGCCGCTTCGTCCAGCGACAGGGCCGTGCTGTTCTGCCCCTGCGCACCCCATACGATCTCGACGCGCGGACCCTCCATCTTTTCGACCAGACAGGGTCCTTTGGGGATGGCGCGGCGCGCACCATCGGGCGCCAGATAGCTGAATGGGGCGGTGATTCGGGCCCGGTGCACCGTCCAGTCGCGTGCCTGTGCGAGGGGCGGCTCGTCTGCGTCATCGTTCTGTGACAGTGCGGGTTCTTGCGGGGTAGGCATCTGCAGATGGTGGCCGCGTCCGGGCGCTCTTTCCGTACGCCAGCGCACAGACCCTGCCTGCGGCTGCCCACTAGCCTCGGGCCATGAAGAGCCCACCCCAAACCTTTGCTGCCGAGCCGGGCGTCGCCGCTCACAGTGCCACGGCCCGCCGTCTTCCTGCCGCGGACGCCCCAGCGCAGGCGACGGCCTAGGGGCATCCATGAAGACGGCAATCGGTGATGGGCCAGGCGCGTTGGCGAGTGGCGCGCCCGAGGGCGCCGCTTCCGGTGTCGACCGCCTGCCCTCCACTGACCACCGGCGCGCAGCGCACGATGCAGCGGGTCTGCTGGCGCGCCTGTTTCATCGCTTTGCTGGCGCGGGTGCCATCCGTCTGTGGGACGGAACGCCAGTGCCGCTGGGCGGCGCTGGCGGCGCCACTTCCGCGCCACAGTTCACGCTGGTGTTCCGTAATCCGCGCGTGATCGGCTCGATGGTGCTGGGCCGCGACAGCTTGCGCCTTGCAGAGGCTTACTTTCGCGGAGACATTGACATTGAAGGAGACTTCTTCGAGGCCTTGCGTCTGAAAGACCATCTGCAGCAGATTCGGCTTTCGTGGGGAGACCTGCTGCGTGTTCTGCCGCAGGCCATACGCCTTCTTTTCGCGGCCGACCCGGCGAGCCAGGCAGTGCATATCGCGCCTTTCAGGCCTGATCAGGTAAAGGCCCATTCGAGGTCCGAGAACCGTGCAGCCGTTCAGTTTCATTACGACCTTTCTAATGCGTTCTATGCCTTGTGGCTCGACCCCGCGATGGTGTACTCCTGCGCTTACTTTGGATCGCCAAGCGACAGTCTCGAAGCGGCCCAGGCAGCCAAGCTCGATCTTATCTGCCGCAAACTCAGGCTGCGGCCGGGGGAGCGGCTGCTGGACATCGGTTGCGGCTGGGGTGCGCTGGTGATACACGCGGCGAAGCACTATGGCGTCCACGCGCATGGAGTGACCCTGAGCCGCGAACAGCTGGTTCTGGCGCAAGAGCGCATCGACCGTGCCGGACTGCAGGACCGGGTCACCGTCGAGCTGCGTGACTACCGCGATCTGGACGGTGTGTCGAGCTACGACAAGGTGTCAAGCGTTGGCATGTTCGAACATGTGGGGCTGGATAACCTGCCCACTTATTTTGCTGCCGTGCACCGGTTGCTCAAACCTGCCGGGCTGTTTCTCAACCACGGCATCACCCACGACGTGGAGGGGTGGAAAGAAACGCTGTCGACCCAGTTCATCAACCGCTACATTTTTCCGGACGGCCAGCTTGACACGGTCAGCAATGTCCAGCGCGTGATGGAAGCGACCCGATTCGAGATCGAAGATGTCCAGTCGCTGCGCAGTCACTATGCAATGACGCTGCGGCACTGGGTGGGTCGCCTCCAGTCACACCACGTGCAGGCCTTGCAGCACGTCAACGAGCCGACCTACCGGGTTTGGCGCCTCTACATGGCGGCGTGTGCGCTGGAGTTCGAATCCGGTGAGATAGGCGTGTACCAGGTACTGGCGACCAAGCGCGACGGCCGCCTGAGTCCGTTGCCGCTCACGCGCCAAGACCTGTGCGCGCCACAGGCCGATCGTCTCTGTATGAATCACACCGAAAGAACCCCGTGACCTACTCGACATTGCTCGTGCATCTGCAACTCGGACAAACCAACAATGCGGTGCTGGAAATGACGCGGCCACCGGCACTGCTTGCGATCGGCGGCTCGAGACGGAGTTGACGCATTTGCAGCAGAAGTTCGTGATGGGGCCGAGCACGGTCCGGCTCACGCTGCGCGGTTACCTGCGCGACAACCCCACGAACCAGGTGCCGGCCACGCGCTTTTTCGACAAGATCGAACAGCCTGCGAGCGCCGATAACTGCGGCGGCGTGGTCGCTGCCGATCGGGTCGTGCAGCGGGTCACGGAGCAGATGTCCGCGTTCTGTGCCGGGGCCGCCGGCACGACCCAGGACCGCTGAGCGTCCCGGCATGGATGCCACGCGTCTCGTTCTGGTCCTGTTGCTGTCGGTCGTGGTCAGCCGAATGCTCGCGCGCGTCACGCGCTTGCCGGTGCCGCTGGTTCAGATCGCACTCGGCGGCGGGGTGTTTTACGCCGGACTTTCATCGGTTGCATTGGACCCCGATGTCTTTTTCCTGGTGCTCCTGCCGCCGCTGCTGTTTCTCGACGGTTGGCGCATTCCGAAGGACGACCTGCGGCGCGAGGCGCCCACCATCCTCACGCTGGCGCTGGGTCTGGTGGTCTTCACGGTACTCGGCCTGGGCCTGCTGATCCACTGGTTTGTGCCCGCTATGCCGCTGGCGGTGGGGTTCGCGTTGGCGGCGATCATTTCGCCCACCGACCCGATTGCCGTCGCCGCCATTGCCGGCCAGACGCCTCTTCCGCTGCGCATGCGGCGCATCCTCGAAGGCGAGGCTCTGTTCAACGATGCGTCCGGACTGGTGTGCATGCGCTTCGCGGTGGCGGCGGCACTGACCGGCTCGTTCCTGCTCTCGCAGGCGGTACTGGATTTTTTGTGGGTGGCCCTGGGCGGACTGTCGATCGGCTGTGCAGTGACATGGCTGTTGACCAAAGCGCGATCGGCGTCTTCGGTTCTGGTCGGCGACGACGGCGGCGCGCAGATTCTGGTGAGTGTGCTGATCCCGTTCGGGGTCTACCTACTCGCCGAGGCCATGCATTGTTCGGGCATCCTGGCCGCCGTGGCGGCGGGCATCACCATGGGCCACAGCCCGCACTCCCATTGGCAGGCCGTGACGCGGATTCGCCGGACGGCGGTATGGGACACGCTGCAGCTGGTGGCGAACGGCAGCGTCTTTGTTTTGCTGGGTGAACAGATTCCCGCCATATTGGCTGGCGCCGCACAGACCGTGCGCATCACTGGCCACCAGAACCCGTGGTGGCTCGCGGTCTACGTGTCGGGCATCGTGCTCGCGCTGGCGGCACTGCGGTTCGTCTGGGTCTGGACCTCGATGCAACTGGCTTTTCTTGGCATGCGATCGTTCAAGCAAGTCCCGCGGGCCGCGCAATGGCGGGTGGTCGCAGCCATGTCAGTCGCTGGCGTCCGGGGTGCCATCACCTTGGCCGGAGTTTTGACACTGCCGTTGGCAATGGCCGACGGATCACCATTCCCTGGTCGGGACCTTGCCATCTTGTTGGCAGCGGGCGTCATCGTTGTCTCGCTGACCGTGGCAACGGTGCTGCTGCCGCGCGTACTGCGAGGCCTGACGCTGCCCGAGCCTTCGCATGTCGCCGAGGAAGACCTTGCCCGGTCGGCAGCGGCCGGCGCGGCGATTCGCGCCATCGAGGCAGCGCAAAAGGCGAAGAGCTCCTCCGCGACATCGGCCCGACTGTCTCCGGACGCCGACCTGTACGCCGAAGCCGCAACCCGCATCGTGGCGCTGTATCGCCAGCGGATGGCGCTGCGTGACATCCAGGGTGGCGCGGCGCCCCGCCGCAAGGACGCCAGCGCGATCGACCAGCAGTTGCGACTGGCAGGCCTGCGCGCCGAGCGCGACGAGATCGTTCGACGGGGTCACAGCCACGCGATCGACGAAGCTACGCAGGGCAGGCTGGTACGGGAGATCGACCTCGAGGAGGCGCGATACAGCGCGCAACCGACGACCTAGGCCCCCGTCCTGAACGGCCAGTCTTGGGCGCCCGGCACGCTGTTTATTCGCGCGGCGCGGGTCCCGTGGCCGTCGATGTTGCTCGACGGTGGAGCCGCAATGCATTGAAGATGATCGAAATCGAACTCAGGCTCATGGCGGCCGCCGCCGACATCGGCGACAGCAACCATCCGGTGAACGGAGACAGCACACCCGCCGCGAGCGGCACGCCGAGTGCGCTGCAGACGAAGGCGGCAACGCGGCGGCGACCACGGCGCCGACGAAATGGCCGGCCACCCGGCCTGCAATGTGCTTCATCGGCGCGCGCGAGCGCTGCGCCTGGGCCCCTGTGCACGATGCCGGAGATCACCGTCTCGGCGCCCACGCGTTCGGCCCGAAAAACGAGTTCACTCGTCGTTGAAGGTGGCACCCATCAGCTTGTCGCCCACTCGCTTGAAGACCGAAACGGATTCGCCCGTGAGCATGAACTCGTCCACCGCACTGGCGGCTTCGATCACGACACCGTCGACCGAGACCTTTTCTCCGGGCCGTACCGGCAGGTTGTCGCCCACTCGTACCTGCGCCAGCAAGATTCCTTATTGAGAGCCATCCGCGTTAATGCGGCGTGCCGTCCGAGCGCCAGTCGAAGCAGCGACTGAATGGCCGCGGAGGTCCTAGAGCGCGCGCAGCCCGATGCATTGACCCAGCAACGCCGATCGGTTCGGGTCGAGCTTGAGGCCCGGGTCAATGCGTTCAAACAAAGCACGTCACCAGTGAACTGCGCTGCGCGCTTGTGACCATGCCGCGCAATCTGCCGCTCTGAAAGTCCTGCTGTGCGTCAACAAAGCCACGTACTGCGTTTTCATTCGTAGATGGCCGCCTGCGCGTTCGAGTTCGAGTCCGTGAGATCTGTATGACTGCTTGCGCCGTGCGATCTGTGTGTATCACCGCACAGACCGTGCGCAGCACGACACCTAGTCTCGATTCCCTGGCGTTTGCCGACTGTGTCGGTGAGCCGCGATACCTCCACCTGTGAAAGAACACCATGACCTATCAAAGCATCAATCCAAACACCGGCAAGCTGCTCAAGAGCTACGAGCACCTCACCTCTGTGCAGCTCGAAAAGTCGCTCTCTGCGGCACAGGGCTGCTTCGAGAAATGGAAGCACAAGAGCTACGCCGAGCGGGCCGCGATCATCAACAAGGCCGCCTCGCTGATGGCTGCTCACGTCGACGACTTCGCCAAACTGGCGACGCAGGACATGGGCAAGCGCATCGACGAAGCGCGCGGCGAAGTCAAGTTCAGCGCCGACATCCTGGCCTATTACGCCAAGCACGGCGAGGCCTTTCTTGCGCCCGTCAAGCTGCACCCCAAGCATGGGGACGCACACATGGAGAGCAGCCCCTTCGGCGTGCTGTTCTGCGTCGAACCGTGGAACTTCCCGTACTACCAATTGGCCCGCGTCGCCGGGCCGCATCTGATGGCGGGCAACACCGTGGTGGTCAAGCATGCCGGCTGCGTGCCGCAATGTGCCATCGCTTTCGAGAAGCTGCTGCTCGATGCCGGTGCGCCGGTTGGCGCCTACACCAACTTGCTGATCTCGCACGAGCAGTCCGACCAGGTCATCGACGACCCGCGGATCAAGGGCGTGGCTCTGACCGGCAGCGTGGCCGCGGGTCGGAGCATCGCCGCTCGGGCTGGCAAGAACCTCAAGAAGACCTCGATGGAACTCGGCGGCAGCGACGCCTTCATCGTGCTCGACGATGCCGATTTGGAGAAGGTTATTCCGTGGGCCGTATGGGGCCGTATGTACAACGCCGGGCAGACCTGCTGCGCGGCCAAGCGCTTCATCGCGGTCGAGTCGATTGCTGACAAGTTCCTGGCGAAGTTCAAGACTGCCCTGGAGGCCTTGAGGCCTGGCGACCCGATGGACGAGAAGACGACCCACGGTCCTCTGTCCACCGAAGACGCGCTTGTGCAGCTGCTCAAGCAGGTAGACGCCGCCGTGAAGGGCGGCGCCAAGCTGCTGATGGGTGGCAAGCGCATCGAACGTCCGGGCTCGTTCATGCAGACCACGATCCTGACCGACATCCGACCCGGCAACCCGGCTTTCCGCGACGAGTTCTTCGGCCCGGTGGTGTCGTTCTACCGTGTCAAGGACGAGGCAGCGGCCATCGCCCTGGCCAACGATTCCGACTTCGGCCTCGGAGGGTCGGTGTGGACCCAGGACGAGGCACGCGGCAAGCGTGTAGCCAGTGCAGTGGACACCGGAATGATGTTCGTCAACAACATCGACTGGTCGGATGCTGAGCTGCCCTTTGGCGGCATCAAGAACTCGGGCTATGGCCGTGAGTTGGGCAACATGGGAATCCAGGAATTCGTCAACAAGAAGCTCGTGCGCACGGGGCATTTTCCGGCACCGGTCTGAACAGCGACGGAGCCTGACCATGTACGTCAACGTCGCGGTTCTGACCGAGACCCAGCCCCACGAGCGCCGCGTGGCGCTGGTGCCGTCGGTGGTTCCCAAGCTGTTGAAACTCGGCGCCCGATTGCACATGCAGTCGGGCGCCGGCGCAGCCATCCATTTGGATGATGATGCCTTCAAGGACGTGGCCTTCACCACCGACCGCGCCGCGCTTGTCAAGGACGCCGATGTGGTGCTGTGCGTGCAACCGCCGGCACTCGAGGTGGTCGATGCAATGAAGGAAAGTTCGATCCTGGTCTGCTTCGTCTATGCCCACAACGAGCCGGCGTTGGTCAAGCGCCTGCTCGAACGCAAGATCACCTGCTTCGCCATGGAGCGCGTGCCGCGCATCTCGCGGGCGCAGGCAATGGACGCGCTGTCGAGCCAGTCGGCGCTGGCCGGTTACTACGCGGTGGCGCTCGGCATGTCGCACCTGGCGCGCGTGGTGCCGAAGATCACGTCGGCGGCCGGCTCGATCGGGCCCGCCCATGTGCTGGTCATGGGGCTCGGCGTGGCCGGCCTGGAGGCGGTCGCCACCGCGCACCGGCTGGGTGCCGTGGTCGAAGGCTACGACGTGCGCCCCGAGACGCAGGAGCAAGTCCTGTCGCTGGGTGCGACCTTCGTCGACACCGGCGTCGATGGGACCGGTGACGGCGGCTACGCCCGCGAACTGACGGCCGACGAGAAGACCAAGGTCGCGGACGTGCTGACCAAGCACATCCAGTCCGCCGATCTGGTCATCACGACGGCCGCCATCCCCGGCAAGGCCTCGCCCAAGCTAGTCAGCCGTGCGCAGGTCCGCGGGATGAAGGCCGGTGCGGTGATCGTCGACCTCTCCGCCGAGGGGGGCGGCAATTGCGAGGACACGCAGCCCGGCGTGACGGCCCAGGTCGGGCGCGTGTGCATCGTGGCGCCGCTCAACGTGCCGTCGCTTCTCGGCGAAGACGCGAGCGAGCTCTACGCGAAGAACCAATTCAACCTGCTGGCGCTGTTCGTGAAGGACAACGTCGTCACCATCGACTGGTCGGACGAGATCCTGGCCAAGACGGTGATGACGCACGCGGGCGAGAACAAGGGCGCGGCGACGGACGCTGCGGCAAAGGCGGCGAAGTCGGCAGCGGCCAAGCCCGACTCCAAGCCCGCCACACCCACCACTCCTCAGCACGCGCCGGCGTAACTCCTCAACCAGGACCCGTCCCATGGACTTCCATATCGCCATCGGCGGTTTCATCGCGCTCTACATCTTCATGCTCGCCGGCTTCGCGGGCTGGGTGATCATCGGCCGCGTGCCGGCGATCCTGCACACGCCCCTGATGTCGGGTTCCAACTTCGTGCACGGCATCGTCGTGGTCGGCGGCATCTACACCTTGCTCAACGCCAGCACCGTGCAGCAGCAGGTGATCGGCTTCTTCGCCGTGCTGCTCGGGGCGGGCAACGCCGCCGGCGGTTATGCGGTGACCGACCGCATGCTGGCGATGTTCAAGCCGAGCGCGCACAAGGCCGGCCACGCCAAGGCGGGCAAGTCCGCGACCGTCAAGCGACTGCACGCGAAGAAGGGCTGACATGGACATCTCCCTGCTCGCCTCCCTGCCGTCGCTCGGCATCGGCGCGGCCGACCTCGCGACGGCTTTGCTCTTCATGTACGGGCTGCACCGCATGTCGTCGCCCGCGACTGCGTCCTCGGGCATCTCCGTGGCCGGCATCGGCATGGCGGTCGCGGTGCTCGCGAGCTTCCTCTATGCCTTCGACGTGGACAGCGCGGCCCGCCCCGATCTGTGGATGAACCTGGGTCTTGCCGTCGTGGCACTCGCGCTCGGCGGCGGCATGGCCTGGTGGGCGGGGCGCACCGTGGCGATGACCGCCATGCCGCAGATGGTCGCGATCTACAACGGCATGGGCGGCGGCGCGGCCGGAGCCATCGCAGCGGTGGAGCTGTTCGGCGGAAAGACGCAGGGCATGACCGCGCTGATCGTCACCCTGCTCGGCGCCCTCATCGGTGCGGTGTCGTTGTCCGGCTCGCTGATCGCCTGGGCCAAGCTCGACGGCGTGATCAAGAACCCGTTGCGGTTCAAGGCGCAGCAGGTGGTCAACGGGGTAGTCTTGCTGGCAACGCTCGCGGTCGGCGCCTACCTCGTCGTGGCGAGTGTCGACAAATCGGTGCGGGTGCTGGGCGGGCTTGGCGTGCCGGCATCGATCTACCTCTTCTTCGGCTTCGCGCTGGTGCTCGGCATCCTGATGACGCTGCCCATCGGCGGGGCCGACATGCCGGTGGTGATCTCGATCTTCAATGCCTTCACGGGTCTTGCGGTCGGTCTCGAAGGCTTCGTGCTGCAGAACCCGGCGCTGATGATCGCCGGCATGGTGGTCGGTGCGGCGGGCCTGCTGCTGACGCTGCTGATGGCCCGCGCGATGAACCGCTCGGTGAGCAACGTGGTGTTCAGCAACTTCGGCGGAGCCTCCAAGCACAAGCCGGGCAAGATCAAGGGCGAGTTGAAGCCGATGCAGCCCGGCGATGCGGGCATCGCGATGCGCTACGCCAGCTCGGTGATCATCGTGCCGGGCTACGGCCTCGCCGCGGCGCAAGGGCAGGGCAAGCTGTTCGACTTCGTCAAGCTGTTGCAGGCCGGTGGCGTGAGCGTGAAGTTCGCGATCCATCCGGTCGCGGGCCGCATGCCGGGTCAGATGGACGTGCTGCTGGCCGAGGCCGGCGTGCCCTACGACATGATCTTCCAGCTCGAAGACATCAACGACGAGTTCAAGACCACCGACGTGGCACTCGTCATCGGTGCCAACGACGTGGTTAACCCCGCCGCGCGCACGGACAAGGGCTCACCGATCTTCGGCATGCCGATCCTGAACGCCGACCAGGCGAAGAAGGTGTTCGTCATCAAGCGAGGTGAGGGCAAGGGCTATGCAGGCATCGTCAACGCGCTCTTTTATGGCGACAACTGCCACATGGTTTATGGCGACGCACAAGCCGTGCTGGTCGAGATGATCGAAGCGGTGCGCGGGCTCGGGTTGAAAGCCGCGGCCTGAAAGATTTTCAACATAAGGATTCTCCATGACACCCAAGATGAAAGCCGCCCAGGTCGAACGATTCGGGCAGCCCCTGGTGATGAAAGAGCTCGATGTGCCGACGCCCGGACCGGGCCAGATCCTCGTCAAGACCGAGGCCTGCGGCGTGTGCCACACCGATCTGCACGCGCGCGATGGCGACTGGCCGTTGAAGCCGCCGCTGCCGTTCACGCCAGGCCATGAAGGCATCGGCATCGTCACCGCGCTCGGCACAGGGGTGACGGCGGTGAAGGAGGGCGACCGCGTCGGCGTGCCCTGGCTCTATTCCGCCTGCGGGCACTGCGAGTTCTGCTTGGCGGCACAGGAGCCGGTCTGCGCTGAGGCCCAGTTCGGTGGCTACACCCGAAACGGCGGCTTCGCCGAATTCATCATCGCCGACCCGAACTACGTCGCGCACATTCCGGCCGGGCTGTCGGCGGTCGACGCCGCACCGTTGATCTGCGCCGGCATCACCTCGTACAAGGGCATCAAGGAAACCCAGGCCCGACCGGGCGAGTGGGTCGTGATCTCGGGCATCGGCGGGCTCGGTCACCTCGGGGTGCAGTACGCCAGGGCGATGGGTCTGCACGTCTGCGCGGTCGACATCGACGACGGCAAGCTCGCACATGCGACGCGCCTGGGTGCGGATGCGGTGGTCAATGCCAAGCAGGGCGACCCGGTCGCGGCTGTGGTCAAGGCCACGAGCGGTGGCGCGCATGGCGTGCTGATCACTGCGCCCTCCTTGCCCGCCTTCGAGCAGGGCGTGCGCATGACGCGCAAGCACGGCACCTGCGTGCTGGTCGGCATTCCGCCGGGCGAATTCCCCACGCCGCTGTTCGACGTGGTGGCCAACTGCATCACCATCCGCGGCTCCTTCGTCGGCAACCGGCGAGACATGGCCGAGGCGCTGGCCTTCGCTGCCGCAGGCCAGGTCAAGGCCGACATCGAGTTGCAGCCGCTGTCGGCCATCAACGATGTGTTCGAGCGACTGTCCAGGGGCGAGGTGCCCTCGCGCGTGGTGCTCGATTTCTCGGCCCGGTGAGACCTCTGCGTCGACCAGGCTTTTCGGGGTAGATCCCTTTCACTGAAGGAGTTTGAAAAATGGCAGGCACCTATTGGAACGACTGGTACTCGGGCTGGGGCTGGTTCCTCTGGTTCGGGATGATGATCCTCATCTTCTCGAGCGCCGGGAACTGGGGCTACACCTACCGCGTCCATCGCAACTACGGCAGGCCCCTCGGCAAGGAAGCGCAGGACATCCTGAGCGAGCGTTATGCGCGGGGCGAGATCACCCACGACGACTACAGCCGCATGAAGGCGGCCATCCTGGCGTGAGGGTAAACGAATGAATACCCAAGTTCACAACGCCATCGCGACCGAGCCACCCGTCTGGTTCATCACCGGTTGCTCCACAGGCTTCGGTCTCGAACTCGCAAGACAGGCCATCGACCATGGCTACCGGACGGTAGTGACCTCGCGCAATCCCGCCGCCCTGGAGGGCTTCGGCGCAATCGACAACGTTCTGGTGCTCACGCTCGACGTGACCCGGCAGGACCAGGTTGTCGCAGCGGTCAAGGCGGCGCAGGACCGCTTCGGCGGCATCGACGTACTGGTGAACAACGCCGGCATCGGCTACTTCGCGGCCATCGAGGAAGGTGAAGAGGCCCAGGTGCGCAAGATGTTCGATGTCAACGTCTTCGGCTTGACCCGCATGATTCAGGCCGTGCTGCCCGACATGCGCAAGCGTCGGCGCGGCTGCATCGTCAACCTCTCTTCCTTGGCCGGCATCCGCGGCATGTCGGCGCTGGGCCAGTATTGCGCCACCAAGTTCGCCGTTGAGGGCTTGTCTGAGGCCTTGCGGCAGGAGGTCGCTGAACTGGGTCTTCAGGTGATGGTGGTCGAACCCAGCGGGTTTCGCACCGACTGGGCCGGCCGCTCCGCCAACGAGAGCAAGCACCAGATCGATGACTACATCGCCACGGCCGGCAATGTGCGGCGCCAGATCCGCGCCTCCTCCGGCCAGCAGCCGGGCGATCCCGTGCGTGCCGTCAATGCGCTCATCGACGCGGTGGTCTCAGGCCATCCGCCGGACCATCTGCTGCTGGGCAACGACGCCTTCGACGGTGCGATGACCAAGGTCCACGAATTGCGCACCGAGTTCGCGGCGGGCGAGGCTGTAGCGCGCGCCGCCGACTTTCCCCAGCCGGCGCATGCGACGGCTCTAGGTGCTGGCGTTTGACACCCCCCGGCAACCGAGATGCGATGAACTGCGACACGGCCCTGCTCACCGCCAAGCAGATGGCGCTTACGGACTGTTTGACGGTGGCCTGTGGCATCAGTGAGATGGCGCTGATGGAAAACGCCGGTCGTCCCGTGGCCCAGGCCATTCAACAGCGCTGGACCTCGCGCCCGGTGTTAGTCCTGTGCGGCCCCGGCAGCAATGGCGGCGATGGCTTCGTGGCGGCTCGCCAGCTGGCCGAGGCTGGTTGGCCGGTGCGTGTGGCGCTGCTGGTGCCACGCGAGAGCCTGCGCGGCGCAGCGGCCCACCACGCCGGGCTGTGGTGCGGGCCGATCGAGGCGCTGACACCCGCAGCGCTGGACGGCGCCGCGCTCATCGTCGATGCCATCTTCGGCGCAGGTCTGAGCCGCCCGCTCGAAGGGATGGCAGCTCGAACGTTGGCTGAGGTAGCCGCAAGGCAGATGACGCTCGTTGCGGTGGACATCCCCAGCGGCGTGATGGGCGATACCGGCGCCAGCGCGGGCGCAGTGCCCTGTGCGCTCACGGTGACGTGCTTTCGCAAGAAGCCCGGACATCTGCTGCAACCGGGCCGCAGCCTGTGCGGCGAATTGATCGTGGCCGATATTGGCACACCCGCCTCGGTGTTCGCACACTTCACGCCCGACACTTTCGAGAACGATCCGACGCTGTGGGTCGACGCGCTGCCGGTGGTGCAAGCCGATGGCAACAAATACACCCGCGGGCACGCCCTGGGCTGGGGCGGCTGGCCCACCACCGGCGCGGCACGCATGGCCGCAAGGGCGGCCGCCAGAATGGGCGCGGGCCTCATGACCGTCGCGGTGCCCGCCGCCGCGCTGCCGGTCTACGCTGCCGCGCTGACCAGCGTGATGGTGAGCGCCATCACTCGGCCCGAAGACCTCGAACACCTGCTGGCCGACAGCAGGTACACCGGACTGATGATCGGCCCCGGCGCGGGTGTGGGGCCGGACACGCGGGCACGCGTGCTGGCGATGCTCGGGACGGGACGGGCGACCGTGCTCGATGCCGACGCCCTGTCGGCATTCAAGGACGACCCGGTAACCTTGTTCAACGCCCTCACCGGCGCTTGCGTGCTGACCCCACACGAAGGCGAATTCAAACGCCTGTTCGAGGGTGTGATCGACATGGGCGCCGACAAGCTCACGCGTGCCCGCGCTGCCGCGCAGGCCAGCGGCTCCATCGTGGTTCTCAAGGGCAGCGACACGGTGATTGCCGCACCCGACGGGCGCGCCATCATCAACGCCAATGCGCCGCCGACGCTGGCCACCGCGGGCGCGGGTGACGTGCTGGCTGGCATGGTGCTCGGGCTGCTGGCCCAGGACATGGCGCCGTTCCTCGCGGCGGCCGCTTCGGTGTGGCTGCATGGCGCGGCGGCATCCGGTTTCGGGCCGGGGCTGATGGCGGAAGACCTGCCCGACCTGCTGCCCACCGTGTTGCGCAACCTCCAGGACAGGAGGCCCCGCCGCTCCAGCGTTTCTATCGCACAGGACTCTACATCCCCAAACCACCCGCACAACTCTGAACAGGATCAAGCATCATGACCCCCTCGGTCGAAAACCCGAATGCGGCCGCGCCGCCTGCATCGCCGCGAGGGACGACACCTCTGCCAGCGTTGTCCAGCACCGCGCCGCCATACGACTTGAAACCTCTTTTTTTCGTCGCCTGGCTGCTGTGCGCCGTCTTCTACTTTTTCCAGTACGCCGTGCGATCTGCGCCCGGCGTCATGCAGACTGAGCTGACCGCCGCATGGGGTGCCAACCACATCGGCGCGATGATCTCGGCCTACTACGTGGCCTACGCCGTGATGGCGCTGGTAGCCGGTGTCCTGCTTGACCGGTATGGACCTCGCCGCACCATTCCTTTCGGGATCGCTGTCGTGGGCGTCGGCTGCTTGGTCTTCGCGCAGGGCAGTGAAGCCGCCGGCATGGTGGGGTTCGTGCTGCAGGCCATCGGCGCGATCTTCGCGTTCATCGGGTCGTCCTATGTGGCGGCGCGCTACCTGCCCGCGCGCATGCTGGCGATGTTCATCGGGTTCACGCAATGCCTGGGCATGGCGGGCGCTGCGTTCGGCTCCAAGCCGGTGCACATGGCCATCGATCCGAGCGGAAGCTTCCATGTGCCCTGGCAGTCAGTATGGATTGCGTTCGCCTGCGTCGGAAGTGTGCTGGCCGTGGCGACCTGGTTCATCATGCCGGCTGACAAGGGCGACAGCCCCAGCCATCACGGTGCACTGTCGCTGGCCAGCGTCGTCAAGCCATTCAAGGTCGTTTTCGGCGACCCGCAAAGCTGGCTGGCAGGCGTCGTGGGCGGCCTGCTCTTTCTGCCGACTACGATCGGCGCGCTGGTCTGGGCGACCTCCTTCCTGCACGGCGGAGAGAACATGACGATGGCGGCTGCCGCGACCGATGCCTCAATGGTTCCGATCGGTTGGGTCATCGGCTGCCCGTTGCTTGGCTACGTTTCCGACAAGATCGGCCGCCGGAAACCCGTCTTGATCTGCGGTGCCTTGCTCATGCTCGCTGCGGGGCTCTCGGCGATCTACGTTCCGGTCGGAACTCTCCCTCGCTACAGCGTTGCCCTAGTACTCGGGATCGCATCCGGGGCGGCCATGATCCCCTTTGCGATGATGAAGGAGGTCAACCCGTCCGAGGTCAAGGGCACGGCGGCCGGCGCGATGAACTTTCTCGTCTTCGTCACGACCGGGATCATGTCGCCCTTCATCTCGCGGCTGATGCTGCCCGCGCAAGGCGCCACCATGACGCTGGCCGAATTCCAGACCGCGTTTCTGCCCCTCGTCGGTGGCGTGGTGCTGGCCATCGTGCTGAGTTTCTTTCTGCGCGAAACCGGCTCGTCCGCAACCGCGCCCAAGATCGACAAGGCATCCGGCAAGGTGCCGAAGCCTGCCATCGCCTAGCAGCCGCGGACCGTCCGAAGTCAAGACCGAATACCCCTGCCGCGACCTCTCGATGGCACGATGCAAAGGAACCCCATGGAAATCACCGTCTTCAGCACCAAGCCCTACGATCGCCAATTCATCAACGCAGCGTGCTCGGGTCGGCACAAGCTCCACTATCTCGACGCGCAGTTGACGGCCGATACCGCGGTCCTGGCACGTGGCGCGGGTGCCGTCTGCGCTTTCGTCAACGACAAGGTCGACAGCGCGGTACTGCAAACGTTCAAGTCGCTGGATGTGGGCCTCGTGGCCCTGCGGTCGGCGGGCTTCAACAACGTCGATCGGGCCGCGGCGAAGAAACTCGGGATCGTCATCGCGCGTGTTCCGGCCTACTCGCCCGAGGCCGTTTCCGAGCACGCGGTGGCGCTGATGCTCTCGCTAGACCGCAACATCCATCGTGCCTACGCCCGGGTGCGCGAAGGCAACTTTGCGCTGGAGGGGTTGCTCGGCTTCAACCTCCACGGCCGCACCGTGGGCATCGTGGGTACCGGCCGCATCGGGACCAGCGTCGCGAAGATCATGACCGGGTTCGGTTGCAAGGTGCTGGCCAGCGATATCGAGCCCAGCCCCGCGTGCACGGAAATCGGCGTGGCGTATGTATCGCTCGACACATTGCTTGCGCAGGCCGACATCGTCACGCTTCATTGCCCCCTGACGCCGCAGACGCGGCACCTGATCGACGCCGCCGCGATCGGCAAGATGAAACGCGGTGCCATGCTCATCAACACGAGCCGCGGCGGCATCGTCGATACAAAAGCGGTGGTCGATGGCATCAAGAGCGGCGCCATCGGTCACCTCGGCCTGGACGTCTACGAGGAAGAAGCCGCACTCTTCTTCGACGACAAGTCGGACCAAGTGATCCGCGACGACGTATTCGAGCGCCTGCTCACGTTCCCCAACGTGCTGGTGACGGGGCACCAGGCCTTCTTCACCGCGGATGCGATGAAAGCCATCGCAGACACCACGATGGCCAACGTCGACGCTTTCGCCAGGACCGGCAAGCCGGTCCACGAAGTCACCGAAGCCACTTGACTGCAAAGGGTTCTCTCATGCACGCCATGGTCCTCAACGCATTGCACGCGCCCCTGGTCTGGACCGAGCTGCCCGACCCGCAGCCCGGTCCGGGCCAGATACGCGTGCAGGTTTCAGCTTGCGGCGTGTGCCGCACCGACCTGCATGTAGTGGATGGCGAGTTGCCGCACCCGCAAGTGCCGATCATCCCGGGCCACGAGATCGTAGGCCGCATCGATGTGCTCGGCGCGGGCGTCTCCGGCCTGGCGATCGGCCAGCGCGTGGGCATCCCGTGGCTGGGTCACACCTGCGGCATTTGTCCCTATTGCAGGATGCAGCGCGAGAACCTGTGCGACCACCCTGTGTTCACCGGCTTCACGCGCAATGGCGGATTCGCCACCGCCACGGTGGCCGATGCGCGCTTTGCCTTTCCGCTGGCCGAGGAGGGAAGCGATGCCTCGCTCGCTCCCTTGCTCTGCGCCGGCTTGATCGGCTGGCGCGCGCTCACCATCGCGGGCGAGGGCAGGAGCCTCGGCCTCTACGGCTTCGGCGCGGCGGCGCACATCCTGGCCCAGGTTGCCCGCTGGCAGGGGCGTTCGGTGCACGCGTTCACCCGCCCGGGCGACGAGAAGACCCAGGCCTTCGCGCGCAGCTTGGGTGCCACCTGGGCCGGCGGGTCCGACGAGATGCCACCGCAGGCACTCGATGCCGCGATCATCTTCGCCACGGTCGGTGAGCTGGTGCCGCTGGCGCTGAAGGCGGTGCGCAAGGGTGGCCGCGTCGTCTGCGCCGGCATCCACATGAGCGACATTCCGCGCTTCCCGTACAGCCTCCTGTGGGAAGAGCGGGAGTTGCTCTCGGTGGCCAACCTCACACGTCAGGACGGGCTCGATTTTCTGAGCCAAGTGCCCGACATGGGCATCGTGGCGAAGACCACCTGCTATCCGCTGCAAAAGGCCAACGAGGCACTGGCCGACCTGCGCGCGGGCCGCTTCGAGGGGGCGGCGGTGCTGGTGCCCTGACGGGCCCGTGTGCGCCGAGACTCAGGTCGGCACGCGAGTGCCGACCATGCGGTCGTGGTTCACGAAGAAGCTGCGTGCCAGCGCGACGAGCTGGTTGTCGGTCGGGTGGTCCACCACTTCGTAGCCGGCGATGCGGGGCATCGTCTGCGGCCGGTGCTTCCCCACATAACTCTGGAAGTCGGCGACGCTCGTGTGCCCGCCCACGACCAGCACTTCGGCGATGCCGTCGAACGCATCGCAGACGGCTCCGAAGAACTCGTGTTCGGTGCGCACGCCGCTGTGATGCTGGCGTGTGAACTTCAGCTGCTCGTGTACATGCTGCTCTACCCTCTCGTCGGGTGCGAACTGCAGCAGGTGGGCGGATTGATGGTCGACGAATGCGACCGCGTGAAAGAGGCTCATGGCTTTGGTTTCCGTTCGTGAAGGGTTTGACAGGTAATACAGCGCAAGGTCTGGGGTTCGATCTGCAGGCGGTCGAACGGAATCTCGACGTGGCAATCGACGCACAGACCGTAGGCGGCACCATGAATGCGTTCCAACGCAGCGCGGATCGCCGTGTACTCGCCGCTGTCGATGTCCGCAACGATGCCTTCGACCTCGTGGGTGCCCTCGCGCTGCCGTGCGTCGTCGGCGTCCTGCAGCAAGACGCGGCGGGCCGCTTCGACCTGCGACTGGCCCTCCAGCTGCAAGGTGCTCAGGCGCTCGAAAGCGACGCGCCGGGACTCGAGCAGCGCCGTGAGAACGAGGCGCTGCGCATGCGAAAGGTGGGACGGTGTGTTCGCGTTCATCGCTTGTCTTCCTGTGTCGGGGCACCCCATTTCCATTCGAGGATCTCCGGCATGTCCTGGCCATGCGCGTCGATGTAGAGCTTGTGCGCGACCAGCTTGTCGCGGCACATCTGCTTGAGGTAGTCGGCCCTGCTGCCCGGGTGGGGCAGGCAGTCCAGCACCTTTTGCACAAGGTGAAAGCGATCCAGCTCGTTCTGCACGCGCATGTCGAAGGCCGTGGTAATGGTTCCCTCTTCCTTGTAGCCGTGCACGTGCAGGTTTCGGTTGGTGCGGCGGTAGGTCAGGCGGTGTACCAGCGAGGGGTAGCCGTGGAAGCCGAAGATCACGGGTTTGTCACGGGTGAAGAGCGAATCGAAGTCGGCCTCATCGAGTCCGTGCGGATGCTCGCTGGCCGATTGCAGCTTCATCAGGTCGACAACGTTGACCACGCGGATCTTCAGGCCCGGCAGGTGCTCGCGCAGGATGGACGTAGCCGCCATGATCTCCAGCGTCGGCGTGTCGCCGCAGCAGGCCATCACCACGTCGGGTTCTGTGCCCCGGTCGTTGCTG
This sequence comes from Variovorax sp. LG9.2, assembly GCF_035018885.1. Classification (NCBI taxonomy): domain Bacteria; kingdom Pseudomonadati; phylum Pseudomonadota; class Betaproteobacteria; order Burkholderiales; family Comamonadaceae; genus Variovorax; species Variovorax sp. LG9.2. Next base: position 28,345 of record NZ_JASJXB010000029.1, read on the forward strand.
GCCCATGTCCAGATGCCGATACCCTCGGTGCAGTGCACCACAGCGGCCTCCATCGTGAGCCACTGCGGCAGGGCGTGCTTGCCGGCCACCACCACGTTGACGTAGTTGCGGCTGCGCAGACAATGGTCGAAGACCGACAGCAGGCAATTCGCATCGGGTGGCAGGTAAACGCGCACGATGTCGGCCTTCTTGTTGATGACGTGGTCAAGAAAGCCCGGGTCCTGGTGCGTGAAGCCGTTGTGGTCCTGCTGCCAGACGTGCGAGGCGAGCAGGTAGTTCAGCGAAGCGATGGGCCGTCGCCACGGCAGCTCGCGCGTTACCTTGAGCCACTTGGCGTGCTGGCTGAACATCGAGTCGACGATGCGGATGAAGGCCTCGTAGCTGTTGAACAGGCCATGCCGGCCGGTCAGCAGGTAGCCTTCGAGCCAGCCTTCGCACTGGTGCTCGCTCAGCATCGAGTCGACGACCCGGCCGGCCGGCGCGAGAAACTCGTCGTTCGGCACGGTCGTCGCGTCCCATTGCCGGTTTGTCACATCGAAGACCGCGCCGAGCAGGTTCGACAAGGTCTCGTCAGGGCCGAAGACGCGGAAATTGCGCTGGCCCTCGTTCAGCCGCACCACATCGCCGAGGAACCGGCCAAGCACCATCGTGTCCTGCCTTTGCAGCGCACCGGGCGACGGCACTGTCACCGCGTGGTCGCGGAAGTCCGGCATGTGCAGGTCGTGCAGCAGCAAGCCGCCGTTGGCATGTGGATTCATGCCCATGCGCCTGTTGCCATCTGGTGCCAGTGCAGCCAGTTCAGGGAGCAGGCGCCCATTCGCGTCGAACAGCTCTTCGGCCCGATAGCTCTTCATCCACTGCTCGAGCTGGGCGACATGCTCGGGGTGTTGGGCATTGACCAGCAGCGGAACCTGGTGCGAACGAAAAGTCCCCTCGACGGGCAGTCCGTCGACGGTCTTCGGCCCGGTCCAACCCTTGGGGGACCGCAGCACGATCATCGGCCAGCGCGGTCGCGTCGCGCTTTTGCGCTCGCGCGCATCGCGCTGCGCCTGGTGGATCATCTCGAGGGCTTCGTCCATCGCGCGGGCCATTAGCTGGTGCATCGTCGCCGGATCGTCGCCTTCGACGAACAGGGGTGTCCAACCGCAGCCGCTAAAGAACTGCTCGAGTTCGTCGTGCTCGATGCGCGCCAGCAATGTCGGGTTGCTGATCTTGTAGCCGTTGAGGTGCAGGATCGGCAGGACCGCGCCATCGGTCACCGCGTCGAGCATCTTGGTCGACTGCCATGCAGTGGCGAGCGGACCTGTCTCCGCTTCGCCGTCGCCGACCACGCAGGCCACGATCAGTTCGGGGTTGTCGAAGACAGCACCGAAGGCATGGCTGAGCGAATAGCCAAGCTCGCCACCTTCGTGGATCGAGCCCGGGGTGGTCGGTGCCACATGGCTGGAGATCCCGCCAGGAAACGAGAACTGCTTGAATAGCTTCTTGAGACCCGCCTCGTCCTGTGTCACGTCGGGATAGACCTCGCTCCAGGAGCCTTCGAGGTACACGTTGCCGACGATCGCGGGTCCTCCGTGCCCGGGCCCGGCGATATAGAACATGTCGAGGTCGTGGGCCTTGATCAACCGGTTCAGGTGAACGTAGATGAAGTTCTGGCCCGGTGTCGTGCCCCAGTGTCCGACGACCAGCGGTTTCACATGCGACAGCTTCAACGGCTCCTTGAGGAGGGGGTTGTCGTAGAGGTAGATCTGACCGACGGACAGATAGTTGGCGGCCCGCCAGTAGGCGTTCATCTGGTGCAGCAGGTCCGGGCTGAGCGGATCGTTCTTCATGGGCAGGGGTTCCGGGAGTGCGGTGTCCGGTTTTAGAAGGCAGGCGCGAAGCCGTCTGTGCGTCAACGAACAGACTTGTCCGGCGGGCCGATTCAGACTCTTTTTCTTTGACGGGTAGCGCTCATATTCCGGACGCCGTCGCCTAATCAAGGAGTCGGCATGAACTCATTTCGCGAAGCGACGCCAGATCCGCATGCGTTGCGCTGCCGCGCCAAGGGCAATGCCGATGCGTGAGTCGACATCACCGCGCGTACAGCTGTTGTCGAATGGGCATTACCACGTCATGGTCACCGACGCTGGCGGTGGGTACAGCCGCTGGAACGACCTTGCGCTCACTCGGTGGCGAGAGGGCGCCACGTGCGAAGCCTACGGTGCGTTCTGCTACATCAAGGACATGGACGGTGGCGAGGTGTGGTCGACGACCCGAAACCCCGTCGCGGCCCGGGCTGGCGTGTACAAGGCGCAGTTCTCCCGGGGCCTCGCGGCATTCCGTGTGCGAGCGCACGACATTGAGATTCAGACCGCGGTCGCCGTGTCGGCTGACGATGATGTCGAACTGCGGCGCCTTTGCATCACCAACCATTCGCCGATCCGCCGGAGGCTGGCATTGACGAGCTATGCGGAGCTCGTGCTGGGACCTGCCGCTGCCGATGCGGCGCATCCGGCGTTCGAAAAGCTCTTTGTCGAGACCGACGTGCTGCACGAGTTGCAGGCGGTCGTGTGCAGGCGGCGTGCACGCTCCCCAGATGAGCAAACGCCGACCTGGTTCCATCAGGTCGTCACCGAACAGCCGCCTTCGGAGCCCCTGTCTTTCGAGACGGATCGCGCGCGATTCGTAGGCCGCGGTCGCGATCCGACCGATCCGCAGGCCATGGAGGACTGGGCACCGTTGTCAGGCAGCGCCGGTCCGGTGCTGGACCCAATGGCCGGCATCCGTTGCGCAGTGTCGCTGGCCCCCGGCGAATCGACGACGGTCGATTGGATCAGCGGCGTCGGCGCCACCCTTAAGGCCTGCGTGGACTTGATGCGCAAGTACCGGGACCGCACGACGGCCGACGGTGTGGACGGCGGCGCGAGGGCTGCCGCGCAGGCCGTTCTCGATCGACTGCATGCCAGTGCCGACGATGCGCGGCTTTATACCGAACTGGCCGGGGCGCTTCTGATGCCCGATGCCGCGATGCGGGCCGACCCCGCTGTGCTGGCGAGAAACCGGCAAGGTCAGGCGGGCCTGTGGCGCTATGCGGTCTCCGGCGATCTGCCGATCGTGCTGCTGCTGGCGGCCGATTCGGTCCGGCTCGATCTGACGTGTCAACTGATCCGGGCCCACGCCTATTGGCGCCTGTCGGGTCTCGCCGTCGACCTCGTGGTGCTCGTCGACGACAGCGGTGATTCCGGGGCGTCGTTGCAACAGCGACTCACCGCGCTGGTCGATGTCGAGCGGCTCGGCAAGCCGGGCGGCGTCTTCGTGCTCGCGCTGGCGCAGGTGCCGGCTGCCGATCGCGATCTGTTGCAGGCCGTGGCCCGTGTCGTGCTCGACGATCGCGATGGGCTGCTGCCGCAGCAGCTCGCGCAACGTCGGCCGGTGGGCGACCGTGTCTCGCCACCGGACAGCGCCGTGGCCGCGGCCGAGTCCGAAGGCTCTGCCGAGCCGTCGCCACCGCTTGCGCAGCGTGACCTGATCTTTCGCAACGGCATCGGCGGCTTCACGCCGAATGGGCGCGAGTACGTGGTCACGGTCACACCAAATCACATGACGCCGATGCCCTGGGTCAATGTCCTGGCGAATCCGTCATTCGGCACGCTGGTGTCCGAGAGCGGCAGTGCCGCGACCTGGAGTGAGAACGCGCAAGCTTTCCGGCTCACGCCCTGGTCGAACGACCCGGTGTCGGATCCCAACACCGAGGCGTTCTACCTGCGCGACGAAGACAGTGGGCGCTACGCCTCGGCCACCTTGCTGCCGTGCCCCGGCGCGACGCCCTACGTCACGCGCCATGGCTTCGGCTATAGCGTCTTCGAGCACCGCGAGGATGGCCTCGAAACCGCACTGACGATCTTCGTGGCCATCGATGCGCCGATCAAGTTCTCGGTTTTGAAGGTGCTCAACCGGTCGGACCGGATGCGACACCTCAGCGTCACCGGCTACCTCGAATGGGTCCTCGGCGACGAGAGACGCAAAACAGCGATGCATGTGAGCACGCGCGTCGACGCCAGCGACGGCACCGTGTACGCCACCAATGCGTACACCACGGATTTTTCGGGGCGGACTGCCTTATTCGATGCCGACGAAGCGACTGCGGCTGGCACGAGTGTGTGTTGCGACCGCCGCGCTTTCATCGGGCACGACGGCAGCCTGCGCCATCCCGCAGCGATGGCGTCGCAACACCTTTGCGGCGCGGCGGGTGCGGCGCTCGATCCGTGCGCCGCACTCCGCGTCCCGTTCAAGCTGGCGGCGGGGGAGACGCGCGAAATTGTGTTTCGCCTTGGCGCCGGCACCACGCCGCAGGCGGCGCAAGCGCTCGCGACGCGCTGGCGCGGGGCGAGCGCGACGCGCGAGGCTCTGGCCGCCGTGCACCGGCATTGGGGCGACACTCTCGGCGCAGTACAGGTCGAGACGCCCGAGCCGTCGCTCGACCTGCTGGTCAACGGTTGGCTGCCGTACCAGACCCTGGCGTGCAGGCTGTGGGCGCGCAACGCGTTCTATCAGTCGAGCGGCGCCTTCGGCTTCCGCGATCAGCTGCAGGATGTGATGGCCCTGGTGCACGCGGCACCCGGGCTCGTGCGCGAGCACCTGCTGCGCAGCGCGGGCCGCCAGTTCCCCGAAGGCGACGTGCAGCACTGGTGGCACCCGCCATCGGGCCGCGGCGTGCGCACGCGCTGTTCGGACGACTACCTGTGGCTGCCGCTCGCGACCTGTCGCTACGCCCTCGTCACCGGCGACATGGCGGTGCTCGATGCGCCCGTGCCCTTCCTGTCGGGCAGGGCGCTCGAGGACGGCGAGGTTTCCTGCTACGACCTGCCTGGCGAGTCGCCCGAATCAGCCAGCCTGTATGGGCACTGCGTGCGGGCCATCACGCACGGCCTGCGCTTTGGCGCACACGGCCTGCCGTTGATCGGCGGCGGCGACTGGAACGATGGCATGAACCTCGTCGGCGTGCGTGGCAAGGGCGAAAGCGTCTGGCTCGCCTTCTTCCTCGACACGGTGCTCGTGCAGTTTGGACGACTGGCCGATCGACGGGGCGATATGCCTTTCGCACAGCGTTGTGCCGCCGAATCGGTGCGGCTGCGCGCTGCGATCGAGCGGAGCGCCTGGGACGGTGGCTGGTATCGACGGGGCTGGTTCGACGACGGCTCGCCGCTGGGCAGTTCCGATGACGCCGAATGCCGCATCGATGCGATCGCGCAGAGCTGGGCCGTGCTGTCGAGCGCGGTGGATGCGGGTCGCGCGCGCGAGGCGATGGAAGCGCTCGACAGTCGTCTCGTAGACCGCGACGCGGCCCTCATTCGACTGCTTGCCCCGCCATTCGACCATTCCGATCCGAGCCCCGGCTACATCCAGGGCTACCCGCCCGGCGTGCGCGAGAACGGCGGGCAGTACACGCATGCGGCCGTGTGGTCGGCGATGGCGTTCGCGGCGCTCGACGATGCGCCGCGCGCGTGGGAACTCGCCCGCATGCTCGACCCGGTCCGCCACGCCGACTCGACCGATGCGCTCGCAACGTACCAGACCGAGCCCTATGTGATGGCGTCGGATGTCTATGCGTTGCCCCCGCACGCGGGCCGTGGCGGATGGACCTGGTACACCGGGTCGGCCGGATGGATGCTGCGCTTCGTGCTGGAGTCGCTGCTGGGCTTGCAGGTCGAGTCGGATGCGCTGCGGATCGTTCCCTGCGTGCCGGAACATTGGGTTTCGTTTCGAGTGAACTATCGCTATCGAGAGACCGTCTATCGAATAAAGGTACTGACCAAGTCGTCGGAGGGTGAAGGCCCTGCGCTAATGCTGGACGGCATGGCTCTGTCCGGCTCGGTCATTCCCTTGATCGACGATCGCTGCGAGCACGCGGTGGTCATTCGCATCCACCACACAGGAGGCAAGGAATGCAGATCGGCATGATCGGACTCGGGCGCATGGGCGCCAGCATGACATCCCGCTTGATGCGCGTGAACCACGCCTGCGTGGTTCACGACGCGCACGCCGATGCGATGGCACCGAGCCACCCTGCGTGCCTTGATCCGCGAGTACCTCTTCGTCTCCATCTTTCGCGCCTGTGCCGAGTCGCTCGCGAGCGAGAACGCGAGCCGACTGGCTGCCATGGACCGTGCCGACCGCAACATCGACGAGATGCTGGGCACGCTCGAAGACGCCTTGCATCGCTTGCGGCAAGCCAAGATCGACGAAGAACTATCGGACGTCATCTCGGGATTCAAGGCTCTGCGCGACCAGGTTGACACCTGAACCGGCGTCGCCGCTGACGCGCCGCGTGCGGTGGCGAACAGACGGCCGGGGCGGTTGCGATGACATTGGTCTCTTGAACCCCCGCGACGACGCATTCCGTCGATCGATCCGATTCGGCATTCTGAAAGGACATTCCCATGTTGCGAAGCACACATGAACTCGAGAAGTACGTGATCCAGGCCACCGACGGCGAGATCGGCGAGGTCAAGGATTTCTTTTTCGACGATGACACGTGGGTCGTCCGCTACCTGGTGGTGGATGCGGGTTCCTGGCTCACGAGCCGCAAGGTCCTGATTTCCCCCGTTGCGATCCACAATCCCAACTGGGTGGGCCAGACGTTCCCGGTGTCGATCACCAAGGAGCAGGTCAAGAACAGTCCGGACGTCGACACCGAAAAGCCCATTTCGCGGCAGAACGAAGCGCAGTACATGGGGTACTACGGCTACGGCAACTATTGGGGCGGGGCCGGCCTGTGGGGCGGCGGTCTCTATCCCTACGGCATGGTTCCCGGCTACATGGGCTACGGCATCGATCGCGCCGAGCGGGAACGCGAGATGGAAACCTATCTGCGCACCGAGCGGCAGCGCCACCGCAACGACGATCCGCACCTGCGCAGTTGCAAGGCCGTCACCGGCTATCACCTTCGGGCGAACGACGGTGAGATCGGGCATGTCTCCGGCTTTCTGGTGGACCAGAAAACCTGGGCCATCCGCTACCTCGTGGTCGACACGAGCAACTGGTGGATGGGCCACCAAGTGCTGGTGGCACCGGAGTGGATCACCGGCGTGCACTGGTCGGACAAAACCGTGTCGGTCGACCTGAGCCGTGATGCAGTGAAGTCCTCGCCCGTCTATGACCCGAGCGAGACCTGGAGGATGCAGTCGGACATCGACCTGCGCGGCCACTATGGACGTGCGGGCTACTGGTCTGACTCGTTCGCCACCGAAGACAAAGTCTGAAGCCCTATCCAAGGTTACGAATCATGAAAAAACTATCTCTCTCTCGGTCGGACATCGCGTCGCTCGCCGCATCGGTTTGCCTCGGAGTCTTCTCGCCCGGGGCACTCGCCCAGCCCGCAGCCGCGAAACCGGCGCAGCAGTGCCTCACCGACCTGAAGGCATTCGACGGCCAGTTGCAAAAGGAAGGCTATTGGCTGCACAGCTACGGCTACGGGTATGGCTATCCGATGTACGGCTATGGGTACGGCTATGTCGCGGAACCAAACGTCGCAGGCGTGGGCTATTCCAACGTCCGCCCGGGCTACGAGGTCCGCACGCTCATCGCTTCGGCCAACATCCTGGCGCAGCGCGGTGACCAGCAGGCCTGCGAGAGTTCGCTGAGCGCCGCGCGCACCGTGTATGTCGCCTATGCGGCGGACCTGAGCAGTGGCAAGGTTCCGCGCCTGGACGTGTCGGCCTGGCGCCGCCAGCAGATCGCTGCTGCCGTGTCCGTCTCCGGCGGTGACATGGCGTTTCGCTCGGACCAGTTGCTCGGTGCGGGCGTGGTGAATCCGAAGGGGGAAGACCTCGGCAGCGTCGACGACATCGTAATGAGCCCGCAGACCGGCAAGGTCGCCTACCTTGTCATCGGGAGGGGAGGCATTTTCGGCATCGACGAGAAGTACGTGCCCGTGCCGTGGGAGAGCTTCAAGGCAGCGCCCGGCAACAAGCTACTCGTGCTGGCCACCGTGAAGTCGACGCTGGAGGCCGCACCGCACGTGAAGAAGGACCAGAACTTCCAAAAGGACAACTTTGTGGCCGAGAGCGTCAAGGTCAACGCCTTCTGGGCTGCGCACGCGGGACAGTGAACTACCGGCAGACCGTGTGATGGCACGCACCCTGATGGCATGTGGCCGCCTTGCGGCCACATGCCTCATTCGTACGCCAGCTGCACGATCAGCTTGCCGAAGTTCCGGCCCTGTAACAGACCCATGAAGGCGTCGGGTGCGTTCTCCAGACCGAACACGATGTCTTCGCGGACCTTTACGCTCCCTTCGCGCACCCACTCTCGCATCGCGCCGGCGAACTCGTTCCAGCGCGACCCGTAATCGGCCATTGTGATGAAGCCCTGCATGCGGATGCGCTTCTTCAGCAGCGTGGCCTCCAGCAGGCCCAGCCTGTCGGGACCTGCCGGCAACGCGGAGGCGTTATAGCTGGCGATCAGGCCGCACACCGGAATGCGAGAGCGGGTGTTCAGCAGCGGCAGTACGGCGTCGAACACCGCGCCGCCAACGTTCTCGAAGTACACGTCGATGCCTGCCGGGCAGGCGGCCGCGAGCGCGTCTGCCATATTGTCGGCAAGGTGATCGATGCAGTCGTCGAAACCTAGCTGGTCGACAACGTAGCGACACTTCTCGTCCCCGCCGGCGAGGCCCACGACACGGCAACCTTTGAGCCTGGCGATCTGTCCGACCACCGATCCAACGGCGCCGCTGGCGGCCGCGACCACGACGGTTTCTCCCGCCACCGGCTGACCGATGTCCAGCAGTCCCATGTAGGCGGTGAAGCCCGGCATACCGAGCACGCCCAACGCGCGAGACGGGTGCGGATCCTCCGGGTACAACGCGTTCAGTCCCTCGGCGTCCGCGAGCGAATAGTCCTGCCAGCCGGCTGCACCCACCACCAGGGCGCCGGCATTGAGGCTGGCGTGTCCGGAAGACTCAACGCGCGAGACGGTGGCGCCCACCATCACGTCGCCGAGGGCCGTGGGCAACGCGTACGACGCTTCGTCATTCATGCGCCCGCGCATGTACGGATCCAGCGACAGGTACAGCGTGCGCAGCAGCACCTGGCCCGGCCCGGCCTGTGGCATCGGGAGGTGCTCCATGCGGAAGTCTTGCGCGGTCGGCGCGCCGTCCGGTCGAGCGTTCAGGACGATGCGGCGATTGCGGGTGCGGGTTTGCGTCATGGGTTCGGCTTTCGTTCCGGATCGGGAAAGAGAGAGTTGAGCGTGCAGCGGCGGCTCTCGCGGGGTGGGGCAGATGCGAGCGTTGGGTGCAGCATCAGAACCACCAGTTCAGGTGCCGGGTCCGCTCGTTGATCCAGAGCATGGCGGTCTGCTGTCCGCGCAGGATCGCAGCGGAAATCGTTGCGCAGCTCGCCTCGATCACCGGCACGATCGTGGTCCCGAGTTCGGGCAGACCGGATCGATAGATCACGACGGGGCGATAAGCGGCAGGCGCAACGAACTCCGCGGTGCAAACCATCGAGCAGCCTCGGTAGACGAAGGCGAAGCGTTCTGGCGGGGGAAGTTGCGTCGTCACGCAAACCGCCTCGCGAGCGCCCTGGGGTCCTTGCGCCGGGGGCAGCAAGTGGCATCGACTGCTTCTGCAATGGGTTCCATGGCAATGCTTTCAGGCGGGTGGGTAGGGGTGTCGCGCCTCTGCACAAGGTGAGCGCACTCGTTGCCGTGACTTTGCGCAACTCCTGCAAGGAGGTCTGTTCGTTGGCGCACACGCGTGCACGGCTCGCGCGCCGCGCCGTCGGCTGTCGCCAATGGGTGCCGTGGGTACGGCAGCGAACAGACGCCGCACCCGGGCCCCTCCACAGTGAGGCCATGTGTCAAGTCATGCATTTTTCTTTCGATGACGGCCAATGGGTCGTCCGTGGCCTGGTGGTCGATTCGAGCGGTTGGCTCGAATGCCACGCGATGCCGGTCTTCGCAAGCCCGTTCCCCCAGGCCGACGGACCCGGCGTGTCGACGCGCGACCGACCGCTGTGCGGCGAGGCTTCGCACTGGCGCAGCTGCAAGGCACTGAAGGGCTATCGCGTCCATGCGCTCGACGGCGAAGCCGGGCATGTCCAGGACCTGCTGGTCGACGCGGAGACACGGGCCGTGCACGCCATCGTGATCGACACGAGCCACTGGTGGATGGGCCACAGCGTTCTCATCGCACCCCAGTGGGTTACCGACGTGCGATCGCCCGATCTCAGCATCTCTGTCGGCCTGACGCGCGAAGCGATCCAACGGTCGCTTCCTTACGAACTCAACCGCTGGCGCGTCGCCGCCACACGCATGGGCGAGGAGGGCGGTCCGCCGATCGAAGACGAGGTCCAGCGAGGCACGCGGCCCTCCGCCGAAGAGGCCGCGCAGATTCTCATCCACAAATCATGGCTGCAGGGTGAGTCGGTTCCTGCCGGACTCGCCGGCGAGACCGACGTTCAACGGCTGCGCCAATTCGGATTCGAGGTCACGACGGTCGCGCGTGCGAGTTGAAGCGGCCCCTGCGCCGGGACGGTCTCACGGCTCCTGGAGCGTGAGCACCTCGTTCCACAGTTCGATCACCCGCCGGTGGGGATGGGCTGACTCGTGGCCCAGTATGCTGAGGGAAGCCGGGTGCAAGGCGAAGTGCGCTCCGGCAATTAGCGGCAGACCGATCCATCTTGCAGCCAGCGCGGCGCCGAACTGGCCGTGCGAGAACAGCGCGACGTTGCCCTCCAGCTTGGACAGATGGCCGATGAGCCGGTCCGCGCGGATCGCCAGTTCGTTGGGGGTCTCGCCATTCGGACACCCGTCGCGCCAGAGGTCCCACCCGTGTCGCGCCTTGCGAATCTCGACGCTTCGCAGTCCCTCGTCATCGCCGTAGTCCCATTCCGCCAAGTCGGGCTCGATCCGGCTCGATGCCTCCAGGCCCGCCAGCTCGCACGTCTGCCGAGCCCTTCGCGCGGGGCTCACCAGAACCCCGGAGAAGGCGATGTCGCGCAGCCGCGGTGCGAGCTCGCGCGCCTGCGCTTCGCCGTGCGCGGTCAGGCCCAGGTCGGTGCGACCCGTGTGCTGGCCGGTGATCGTCCATGCGGTTTCTCCGTGCCGCACGAGGTACAACTGCAGCAGCGTGCTCATGGGGTCTCCATCACGGCGCCGTACCGGCCTAGCACGGCGGCGCCGTTGCAAGCCGCGCGATGCAGCAGCGCCTGCTGGGCAGCTACCCGGTTGGCGTCGTTTCCCGCCCACGCCGCGAGCGCGGGTTGCTGGAGTGCCCGGCCGAACGAGAAGGTCAGCGGCCAGGGGTTGCTCATCGGCGCGGTGTCGCGGGGGCGGTGCATCGCGTTGAGCCGGACCGTGGCCAGCTCGGCCGGCTGACCCCCCGAGAGAAACGCAATGCCTGCCACGGCGGCGGGCACAGCCCGCAGCAGGCACGCCAGCGTGGCATCTGCCACGGCATCGATGTCGTCCTGTACGGGGCATTCGGTGCCCGGCAGGACCATGTTGGGCTTGAGGAGCATCGCCTCGAGCACAACGCCCTGCTGGTCGAGCTGCTCGAAGACCTGGTGCAGGACGCGGTGCGTGGCTTCGCCGCACTCGGCCAGGGTGTGCGCGCCGTCCATCAGAACTTCCGGCTCGACGATCGGCACCAGCGAGGCTTCCTGGCACAGGGCTGCGTAGCGCGCCAGTGCATGCGCATTGGCCGCGATGCACGCCGGGCCGGGCGTGCCGGTCTCGATGCTGAACACCGCGCGCCACTTGGCGAATCGCGCACCCTTTTCAAAATATGCCTTCAGCCGTGCGCGAAGACCGTCCAGCCCCTCGGTCACACGCTCCCCGGGGTGGCCTGCAAGCAGCTTGGCGCCCAGGTCGACCTTGATGCCTGGGACGATGCCGGCGTCTTCGAGCACCTGCGTGAAAAGCACGTCGTCCCTCGTTCGCTGATGCAAAGTCTCTTCGAAGAGGATGGCGCCGCTGATCGTGCGGCCGAGCCCGGGGGTGCTCACCAGCAGCTCACGGTACGCGCGCCGGAACGCTTCGGTCTGCGGGATGCCTGCGGCGCCGAAGCGCCGGTTGCAGGTGCCGGTGCTTTCGTCCATCGCCAGCAGGCCCTTGCCGTCTGCCATCAGGCGGCGGGCGGTGTCTGCGAGCAGCGGCATGTCGATCGTCTTCATGGTTCGGCGTTCCTGTTTTCCAGTGCCCTGACCTTGTCCAGGCGACGTTGGTGGCGCGCAGCGCCCGAGAAGCGCGCGTTGAGGAACACGTGCACGAGGTCGAGCGCGTAGCGCGTGCCGATCACCGCGCCGCCTAGGCACGCAACGTTCATGTCGTCGTCCTCGACGCCCTGATGTGCGGTGAAGACATCGTGGACCAGTGCGGCACGGACACCGTCGAACTTGTTCGCGGCAATGGCCACGCCCACGCCGCTGCCGCAAAGTGCGATGCCGCGCGCGATGTAGCGCTTGGCAACGGCGCTGGCCAGAGGAGCGACGAAGTCCGGGTAGTCGTCCGAGGGGTCGAGCTCAAAGGCGCCGAAGTCCTCGACCTGGCAGCCCCATCCTCGCAGTGCCCGCACGAGTTCCGTCTTGAGTGCGTAGCCGCCGTGGTCGGCCGCGATGCCCACGCGCAGATTCATGGCGCAGCCGCTCGCACGATGGCTTCGAATTCTTCGGGCTCCAGGCTCGCCCCGCCGACCAGCACGCCGCCGACATCGGACAGCGCAAGGACGCTGCGCGCGTTGGCAGGTGTCACCGAGCCGCCATAGACGATACGCACGGCATTCCCGGATGTGCCCAGCCGATTGATCAGGCACTGCCTGATATGCCGATGCATCTCGGTGATCTGATCGGCAGTCGGTACCTGTCCACTGCCAATCGCCCAAAGCGGTTCATAACCAACGGCGAACGCCCCAGCGCGGATGTCCTTCGGCACGCTAAGGGCCAACTGCGCAGCACAGGCGTCCAGGGCGCTACCACCTTCACGCTGCGCTCGCGTTTCGCCGATGCAGATGATGGCGAGCAGACCGGCGGCGACTGCAGCGTTCGCCTTCGCAGCCACCCGCTCGCTGGTTTCGCCTTGCTGTTGACGGCGCTCGGAGTGGCCGACGATGACCGCCGATGCTCCCGAATCCCTCAGCATCCGCGCACTGATCTCACCCGTCCAGGAGCCAGAGGTCTCGTGATGGCAGTTCTGTGCGCCGATGGACACCAGGGAGCCTGCTGCGCGCGCCGCACGCTCGATCAAGGTGAACGGCGGACAAATCAGGACATCTACCTGCGCGGGACGGTCAGTCATCGCCACGCCAAGCGCCTCGATGTCTGCCAGTTGCGCTGTCAGTCCATGCATCTTCCAGTTTCCGACAATTAGCGGCCGGGTCACGTCGACCGGACCTGCACGTGGGAGTTTGGTTTCGTCAAGCTGTGCTCCTTTGGAAATGAAGAATGGGCTTTCCGGGTCGGCGCGTCTGTGCGTTTGAGAACAGACCGTGGCCGCAAGCGTGGCTGCACGTACGCCAGCGAACAGACGTTGTGAGCGAACGCGTGGACAGTGGGTCTTTCTTTGACTTGGAGGCCACGCGCCATGAGCCCGTTTCGCACCACTGCCGACATGCCGGGCTTCGAGGACAGGACGAACCCTGAACCTGAGGCAGCGCGCATCTCAATCCCGGCTTTCAACGGATTGCTTGACGCCGTGCCGCCGTCGGCCCCTTGGTGGCAGCGCTGGGGCCGCAAGATCAGCCCAGCGATGCGAACCCGGTGACTGCTCTGGGTGCGCCGACACGTGCCGACGAGCAAATGATAGACGGCGTGCAGCGCACGGCATTCGATTACTTTCTTACCCATACGCATGCGCGCACTGGATTGGTGGCCGACACATCCCGGCCGGACGCACCGGCGAGCATCGCCGTCGTGGGCTTCGCGCTGTCTGCCTATCCGGTAGCGGTCGAGCGCGGATGGATCGCCAGGGAAGACGCAGTCGGTCGATGTCTTGACGCGTTGCGTTTCTTCGCCGGGAGCGACCAATCCGGCGCGGCTGACGCGACGGGCTGGCGCGGCTTCTACTTCCATTTCCTGGACGGCGATACAGGCCGACGTGCGTGGGCCTCGGAGCTGTCGTCCATCGACACCGCGCTGCTGGTGGTCGGCATGCTGACGGCCGCCGCTTATTTCGATGCCCCGACCCCTGCCGAGGACGAGCTGAGAAGGCTCGCGAACCTCCTTTATGACCGAGTGAACTGGAACTGGTCCGAGCACGACGACGATGCGGTCGCGCTCGGCTGGAAGACGGAATGCGGCTTCCTCAATTACGGCTGGCAAGGCTACAACGAGGCCATCGTCCTGTATGCGCTCGGCCTGGGCTCGGACACGCACCGGCTGACAAGGTCCAGCTTCGAAACATGGACCGAGACCTACCAGTGGGAGAATCTCTACGGCATCGACTTCCTGTACGCCGGACCGCTGTTCATGCATCAGTTCTCGCATGCGTGGATCGACTTCCGCGGCATCCGTGACAGCTTCATGCGCGAGAAGGACTGCGACTATTTCGAGAACAGCCGGCGCGCCACTGAAGTGCAGCGGCAGTACGCGATCCGCAATCCGCGTGGCTTCGGCGGCTACGGGCAGGACAGCTGGGGCCTGACGGCCAGCGACGGCCCCAGCGTCGACCCGAAGACAGTGGCGGGTCGCCGCCAGGCGTTCTACGGGTATGCCGCGCGCGGGGTCCCGTGGGGCCCTGACGACGGAACGCTCAACAGCGCCTGCGTGGCCGCCTCGCTGGTGTTCGCGCCCGAGATTGCGCTGCCCGCACTGCGCCGGCTGGTCGTCGAAGCGGGCGCTACGGGTGGGAACGCGTTGTACGCCAGCGGCGTCAACGTCACGGCAGGCGGCGACACGCCCTGGATCTCGGAAGGCGTATTCGGCCTCGACCAAGGGCTGACAGTCCTCATGATCGAAAACTTCCGTACCGGCCTGTATTGGCGTCTGACCCGCAGCATTCCTTGTCTGCGTGCCGGTCTGAGGCGAGCGGGATTCACCGGCGGTTGGCTCTAGCCGCAGCGCCGCCGATTCCTTATGCCCGCGTTCTCCCAAGCCGCCGAGCCCGCCGACGCGCGTCTGGCTAACACCCGGCCCGCCGGCTGGCGCAGCCCGATGCCGCTGCAGCGCTACGACTTGCTGATCATCGGCGCGGGGCCGGCAGGGCTGGCGGCTGCCCACGCCGCCGCGGCCCTGGGAGCCCATGTGGCGCTGGTCGAGCGTCATGAGCTCGGTGGCAATTCGTTGAGCGCCGGCTGTATTCCCTCTAAGTCCCTGATCCGCACGGCGCGGTTGTTGGCGGAGATGCGCAATGCGGAGAACTTCGGCGTGACTTCACCGGCCGAGGTGGCATTCGACTTCGCTGCGGCGATGCGGCGCATGCGGCGCGTCACGGCGCGCATCAGCCGCCGGGATTCGGCGATGAACCTCGCGCGCGCCGGCGTTCACCTGTTCTTCGGCGTGGCGCGCTTCACCGGACCTGACACGGTCGAGGTCGGCGGCATGCCGCTGCGCTTCAAGAAGGCGCTCATCGCCACCGGGTCGCATTCCCTGTTGCCCGACATTCCGGGCCTCGACGAAGCCGGCTACCTCACCAACGAGACGGTGTTCGACCTCGACGTCCTGCCGCCCAGCCTGATGGTGATCGGCGGCGGCCCGCTCGGCTGCGAGCTGGCCCAGGTGTTCGCGCGCTTCGGATCACGCACGCTGATCTCGCACAGCGAGCCGCTCTTCCTGCCGCAGGAGGAACGCGACGCGGCGCAGATGGTGTCCGACGCTCTGGCGCGCGACGGCGTGGAGATCCACCTGAACAGCACAGTCACACGCGTGCGCATGGAAGACGGCCGCAAGGTGGTCGACCTGATGAACGACGGCAACACGGCCACCACGCGCGTCGATACCCTCCTGACCGGCATCGGCCGAGTGCCCGCCGTGCAGGGTCTGCGCCTGGAATCCGCGGGCGTAGCCTACGACGCAGAACGCGGCATTCATGTCGACGACTTGCTGCGCACCAGCAACCGCTGCATCTTCGCCGCGGGCGATGTGTGCCTGACGCGCAAGTTCACCAACACCGCCGAGGCCTCAGCCCGCATCGTGGTCCGCAATGCGTTGCTGCTGGGGCATGAGCGCATGAGCGCGCTCACGGTCCCGTGGTGTACCTACACAGACCCCGAGGTCGCGCACGTCGGCCTCTACGTGAGGGAGGCCAGACAACAACGCATTCCGGTCAAGACCTTCACGATCCCGATGCACGACGTGGACCGCGCCATCGCCGATGGCGAGGAAGATGGCTTCGTGAAAATCCATGTGCGCGAGGGCACCGACACGATCCTGGGCGCGACCATCGTGGCCCGGCATGCCGGAGAGATGATCAACAGTATCTCTCTCGCGATGGTGACGGGTATCGGGCTGCAGGCACTGTCCAGGGTCATCCATGCCTATCCGACGCAGGGCGCAGCCATCCGGCAAGCGGCGGATGCCTATGCGAAGACGCGCTTTACGGCAGCGCGCTTCACGCGGTTGCGTAGGTGGTGGGCGCGTTGATGGCCAAGTGCGATCAGTTCACCCATCGCGGTCGTTGCAAAGCTAACCAATATCAGCAAGACCGCGTTCATGGCGTCAAAAATCTTGCAGTCATCACCACGTTCAACTTTCAGCGTCTGAACGTGGCGGAGGATCGGTATTCGGTCGTCTGCGATTTCCACATTTAACTCCCTGCCGTCGTCCGCCACCAAGCCGATCGAGAGCAATTTCGGGGCGTTCAGCGAACTGAATTCGGTGTCGATGAAGAGGTTCATCGCGTTACCAGTCGGCGTGATGTCATGGTGGTTTGACATTTCAGATCGACCAAGCTTCCTGGCCCCGGGGTGGCGGTGACCCGAGCTTCACGGTGACACGCGCTTTGGCGGTTCGTTGCCGCACAACGGCGTGCCAACGAGCCCATGCGACCCGAATGCATCGTGCGGTGGCCCACAGACGGTTGCCGTGCATCCGCGCAGACTAGTTGAAGTTCGCGACGACCCATTCATCCCACTGAAGGAGCAATCACATCATGTCCAGAATCATCGGCATCGACCTCGGCACTACCAACTCATGCGTGTCGATCATGGAAGGCAACACTGCGCGTGTGATCGAGAACTCGGAAGGTGCGCGCACCACTCCCTCGATCGTCGCGTACCAGGAAGACGGTGAAGTCCTAGTCGGTGCCTCAGCCAAGCGCCAGGCGGTCACCAATGCCAAGAACACGATCTACGCCGTCAAGCGTCTCATCGGACGCAAGTTCGAGGAGAAGGAAGTGCAGAAGGACATCGACCTGATGCCCTACAGCATCTGCAAGGCCGACAACGGCGACGCCTGGGTCGACGTGCGGGGCAAGAAGCTGGCGCCCCAGCAGGTCAGTGCCGAGATTCTGCGCAAGATGAAGAAGACCGCCGAGGACTACCTGGGTGAGCCGGTAACCGAGGCCGTCATCACGGTGCCCGCGTACTTCAACGACGCGCAGCGCCAGGCGACCAAGGACGCCGGCCGCATCGCGGGTCTCGATGTCAAACGCATCATCAACGAGCCCACCGCTGCAGCGTTGGCCTTCGGCCTGGACAAACACGACAAGGGCGACCGCAAGATCGCCGTCTACGACCTGGGCGGCGGCACCTTCGACGTGTCGATCATCGAGATCTCGAGCGCCGATAGCGAAAAGCAGTTCGAAGTGCTGTCGACCAACGGCGACACTTTCTTGGGCGGCGAAGATTTCGACCAGCGCATCATCGACTTCCTGGTGACCGAATTCAAGAAGGAGCAGGGTGTCGATCTGACCAAGGACGTGCTCGCCCTGCAGCGCCTGAAGGACGCGGCGGAAAAAGCCAAGATAGAACTGTCTGGCAGCGCCTCGACAGACATCAACCTGCCTTACGTGACAGCCGACGCAGGGGGTCCGAAGCACCTGAACATCAAGCTCACCCGCGCCAAGCTCGAAAGCCTGGTCGAGGCACTGATCGAGCGCACCATCGCGCCATGCCGGGCTGCCATCAAGGATGCCGGCGTGAGTGTGGGCGATATCAACGACGTCATCCTGGTCGGCGGCATGACCCGCATGCCCAAGGTGCAGGAGAAGGTCAAGGAGTTCTTCGGCAAGGAGCCACGCAAGGACGTGAACCCGGATGAAGCCGTGGCCGTCGGCGCCGCCATCCAGGGCCAGGTGCTCTCGGGCGACCGCAAGGACGTGCTGCTGCTCGACGTGACCCCGCTGTCGCTGGGCATCGAGACGATGGGCGGCGTGATGAGCAAGATGATCGCCAAGAACACTACGATCCCGACGAAGTTCGCGCAGACTTTTTCCACGGCAGACGACAACCAGCCGGCCGTGACCGTCAAGGTTTTCCAGGGCGAGCGTGAGATCGCCTCGGGCAACAAGGCGCTGGGGGAATTCAGCCTCGAGGGCATTCCGCCGGCGGCGCGTGGCACGCCGCAGATCGAGGTGAGCTTCGACATCGATGCCAACGGCATCCTGCACGTCGGCGCCAAGGACAAGGGCACCGGCAAGGAAAACAAGATCACCATCAAGGCCAACTCAGGCCTCTCGGAAGCCGAGATCCAGAAGATGGTGAAGGACGCGGAACTGAACGCAATGGACGACAGGAAAAAGGTCGAACTCGCCCAGGCTCGCAACCAGGCCGAGGCCACCGTCCACAGCGCGAAGAAGACGCTCGCCGAGCAGGGCGCTCACCTCGAAGCCGCCGAGAAGCAATCGATGGAAAGCACGATCAAAAAGCTGGAAGAAGCCCTAGAGGGAGAAGACAGGGCTGCGATCGAGGAAGAGACCCGGAAACTGACTGCGGCGAGCCAGAAGCTCGGCGAGAAGATATACGCGAAAGCGCAGTCCGAGCAGGCAGCGTCGGCGGCTTCGACGGGCAGCGGCCCCGAAAGCCCTGAAGCTGCGACGCATGCCACCGCCGATGACAGCGTGGTCGACGCCGAGGTGAAAGAGGTCAGGAGCGCCTGAATCCGGCGAGCGGCATCCGGACTGAGCAAGTGATTGCGATGTGGGTCAACGCATCGCCTTGACCAGCGCGTCGAACTTCGCATGCAACGATGCATCGTGCGGCGTCACCGGCGGGATGGCCTTGGCGATGTGCAGCAACTCGTACACCGCCATCTGCGCCGCACGCACGGAGAACTCGACGGTGAACACGGTGTCCAGCGGAATCTCGACGAACTGGCTGACGAAGGCGAAGTTTTTCGTGCCCGGCGGCACCGGCAGCGGTCGGTCTGTGGGCGCGCGCGGCATGAACATGCTGGTGATGTAGGGCATGCGACAGGGGATGCAGTTGGCCGTGGCCATGGTTTCCAGGTCGAAGCGCAGGTGGCCGCAGAGCTCTAGCAGCAGCTCCGCACCGGTGCAGTCAGCCATCGCCTTGGCTACGAAGTTGCCAATGCGATCGGGGAACAGCCCGTAGCCCCAGAACACCTGCACGCCGGCCGGCTGGTTGGCGAAATGCGGCTGGTGCGCCAGCACGATGGACATCAACCAGTTCGAGTCCTTGAAAGTGACCAACCCGCCAGTACCGGCCTCGTTACCGGAAAAGCGCTGCATCCGATCGAAGAAGGCCGGGTCCTTCAGCGTGACCGTGAACGAGGCCCAGTCGGACTGGGCGACGCAGCTGTTGAAAACTGATGGCTTGCCGAAGGCCGGCCGGCCCTCGGCCAGCTTCTCCCACAAGGCCCAGCTGCCGTTGCGCGCCTTCTTCAGCTTGGCAGGTGCCGCCGTCATCGAGCCCAGGCTGGATGCGTCCGTCATCGAGCCGTTCTGGACGAAGACGAGGTCACCGTCTTCCAGCTGCAGGATTTCGGGCTGTCCATTCATTGTGCAGTGCAGCGCAATGGCCTCGAACAGGCCATCTTCGGTCTTGTGGTCCAGGTCTGTCACGGTGCAGTCCGTGACCAAACGCACGCCCTGCTTTTGCAACCAGCGCTGCAGCGGAACGACCATCGAGTCGTACTGGTTGAACACGGTGCGCTTCACGCCGGCGAGCGTCTCGATGCGGGAGAACTCCAGCATAAAGCGGTGCAGGTATCGACGCAACTCGACTGCGCTGTGCCAGGGCTGGAAGGCGAACGTGGTGACCCACATTAACCAGAACGGCGTCTCGAAAAAGCCGGGCGACAGGTGGTCCGTGATGCAGCTGCTGCCGAGCGAGGATTCCTCGGCATTGACTAGCTTCAGCAGGTCCACTCGGTCTTGCATCGAGAAGCCCATGGACGACACCGGCACTTTGGCGCGGCGGCGGTCGACCAGGCGCGCCATTGCGTGCGAGACATGCTTCTCGTTGAATTCCAGCGTTTCTTCGAAGACGCTGCGACCCGGCTGCGTGAGCGAGGGGATGCACTTGAACAGGTCCCAGGTGCATTCGTAGTTGTCGGTGGTCAGCATGCGACCGCCGCGCATCGAGTAGCCGCGATCGGCATCGCCCGCAGCGTCCAGGCTGCCGCCCAGCAAGCTGCCGGTCTCCAGGATCGAGATCTGGCTGCCGGGCATGCCGCCGTCGCGTATTAGGAAGGCGGCGCCGGCCAGAGAGCCGATGCCACCACCGACGAAATAGGCCTTGCGCGTCGAGGTCATGTTGAAAGCTTCCTCGTGAGTGTGTTTGGGGCACCCAACTTAAGCGCGGCACGCCCGCCGGTCTGTGCGCTCGGCAACGCAGGGCGCCGGACGCATCTCGGAACTGAGTGCGGTGACACACAGACGAGGGCTGCTGGATGCCCGAGGCTGCAGCAAGCCATCGATTCAAGAACCGATTCAAGGACATCACATGAAGACACCAGACGCCAAAAAAGTGCGGGACCTCATGAAACGACAGGAGGCGCCGCTGGTCACGCCCACGGACCTCAAGGGCGACGCGACCCGGGACATCGCCGCCGCTATGAATGGCATCCTTGCCGATGTGTTCGCGATCTACCTCAAGACCAAGAACTTCCACTGGCACATGAGCGGGCCGCACTTCCGCGATTACCACCTGTTGCTCGACGACCAGGGCGACCAGCTCTACGCGATGACCGACGCTATCGCCGAGCGCATCCGCAAGGTGGGAGGAACCACGCTGCGCTCGATCGGCCACATCGCCCGCACGCAGCGGGTGCTCGACAACGATGCCGATTACGTCGAGCCGCTGGACATGCTGGCGGAGCTGCGCGAGGACAACAAGACTCTGACAGCGAGCCTTCGCGAGGCGCACGGGGTCTGCGAGCAGCACCGCGACATCGCGACCATCAGCCTGATCGAAAGCTGGATCGACGAGACGGAGCGGCGCACCTGGTTCCTATTCGAGGCCAGCCGCAACGGCGCGACCACCGAACATTGAAGCCGGTCAGGTCGAGCGCTATGGAACCGCAAACCGCTGATCCGACGTCGCAGTACGTCTGCCCCATGCACGCGCAAATCGTTCGTGCATCACCGGGCGCTTGTCCGATCTGCGGCATGGCGCTGGAGCGCCGGGTGGCCGCCGCCGACGAGGCGCCGAACACGGAACTCGTGGCCATGACGCATCGGTTCCGGTGGACGGTGGGGCCAGCCGTTGCCGTGTTCCTGCTCGCCATGTCGGACATGCTGCCCGGGGCACCGATGCGTGCCTTGATCGGTGCAAGAGCCGAGGCCTGGGCCGAATTCGCACTCGCCACGCCCGTGGTGTTGTGGGGCGCCTGGCCTTTCTTCGTGCGCGCATGGCAGTCGCTTGTCAGCCGCAACCTGAACATGTTCACCCTGTTCGGCCTGGGCATCGGTGTGGCCTATGGCTACAGCGTCGTCGCGTTGTTTCTTCCGGCCATTTTTCCCCCGACGTTCCGCGACCATGACGGTGCGGTGGCCGTCTACTTCGAGGCCTCCGCCGTGATCGTCGTCTTGGTGTTGCTGGGTCAGATGCTGGAGCTTGGCGCCCGCAGCCAGACCAACGATGCCATCCGCGCGCTGCTGCACTTGGCACCCAAGACCGCGCGCCGCGTTGCAGCCGACGGTGGCGAGGCCGATGTTCAGCTGGACGCCGTGGCGGTGGGTGACCGGCTGCGCGTGCGCCCTGGCGAGAAGGTGCCCATCGATGGCGTGGTGCTCGAAGGCACCAGTTCCGTCGACGAGTCGCTGGTCACTGGGGAATCCATGCCCGTCGAAAAGAAGGCCGGAGACCCCTTGATCGGTGCCACGCTCAATGGCACCGGGGCGATGCTGATGCGCGCCGACCGGGTCGGGGAGGGCACCTTGCTGGCGCAGATCGTGCGCATGGTGGGCGAAGCTCAGCGCAGCCGCGCGCCGATCCAGAAACTGGCGGATCAGGTGGCCGGCTACTTTGTCCCCGCTGTCTTGGGCATCGCCGTCCTCACGCTGGTGGTCTGGGCATTCTTTGGCCCCGAGCCACGGATGGCGCACGGTATCGTCAATGCGGTGGCGGTGCTCATTATCGCCTGCCCCTGCGCGCTCGGCTTGGCCACGCCGATGTCGATCATGGTGGCCACGGGCAAGGCGGCGGCTGCCGGGGTGCTCTTTAAGAATGCCGAGGCCATCGAGATGATGCGCAAGGTCGATACCCTGGTAGTCGATAAAACCGGCACGCTGACCGACGGCCGTCCAAAGGTGGTGGCCGTCGTGCTCGCGCAGGCTGGCTCCGGCCCTTCTGCCGGGCTGGACGAGGACGCACTCGTCAGGCTGGCTGCGAGCCTGGAGCAGGGCAGCGAACACCCGCTGGCGGCCGCCATCGTCGCCGACGCGCAGGGGCGCAAGCTGGCACTCGCGAGCGCCACGGAGTTTTCGGCCAAGACAGGAAAGGGCGTGAGCGGCCGCGTCGACGACCGGCCGGTCGCGTTGGGCAATGCGGCGCTACTGACCGACCTGCAGGTGGACCCAGGCGCCTTGGCTGCGCGCGCCGAGACGATGCGCCAGCTCGGCCAGACGGTCATGTTCGTGGTGGTGGATGGCCAACTCGCCGGACTGATCGGTGTGGCCGACACCGTAAAGGCGAACGCGGCCCGGGCCATCCAGGAACTGCGCATGGAAGGCTTGCGTATCGTCATGCTCACGGGCGATGCCAAGACCACGGCCGACGCCGTGGGCAAGGCCCTGGGCATCGACGACGTCGTCGCCGGTGTTCTGCCCGATCAGAAGGCGGCCAGCATCAAGAAGCTGCAGGCGGAGGGCCGCGTGGTGGCAATGGCCGGCGACGGCGTCAACGACGCGCCAGCGCTGGCCCAGGCGCAAGTCGGCATTGCCATGGGGACCGGTGCCGATGTGGCGATGAAGAGTGCCGGCGTCACCTTGTTGAAAGGCGACCTGGGCGGCATCGTGCGTGCACGTCGTGTCAGCGAAGCGACGCTGCGCAACATAAAGGTCGGGCTCTTCTTCGCCTTCGTCTACAACCTGCTAGGCGTGCCGCTGGCGGCCGGCATTCTCTACCCGTGGTACGGTATCCTGCTGAGCCCGATGCTGGCCGCGGTGGCCATGAGCCTGAGTTCGCTTTCAGTCATCGGCAACGCGCTTCGGCTGCAACGGTTGAAGTTGGAATGAGCGGTCGCCATGCGACAGCAGCGCGACGTGGCGCTGCAAGCACCGCAGTCGCGCCTCAGTACTCGCTTCTTACGGGTTAGCCAGTGGCGGTTGCGCTGGCGGGCGCGGTAGCCGCCAGCCGTGCATGCGGTGCATCCGGATAGTCGGTGTAGCCCTTTGCGCCCTTCGAATACCAGCCGGCCATATCCCCGATCGCAAGGGTAAGGTGTTCGGCGAAACGCCTCGGCAGATCCGGGTTGGCAATAAACGCGCGTCCGAAGGCGATGGCATCGGCCTGACCAGCATCCAGCGCCGCCTGAGCTTCTGACAGGGTGAAGTCCGAGTTCAGGATCAGCGGGCCGCGGAACACCTTGCGAATCGCCGGGTGCACCGGCGGCGAATCGGCATGTCCGAAGGTGCCGTTGCGCTGCGGTTCGCGCAACGCGATGTAGGCGACGTCGAGCGCATCGAGCGCCGCGGCCGCGGCAGGGAACAGGATCTCGGGATGGCTGTCGTTGACGCCCTGCACCTCGCCGTTAGGTGACAGGCGCACGCCGGTGCGTTCGGCACCCACCGTGTACACGACGCGCTGCGTGACCTCGACGAGCAGGCGGATGCGGTTGGCCACGGAGCCGCCATAGGCATCGTCACGGAAGTTGCAGTTGTCGCGCAGGAACTGGTCGATCAGGTAGCCATTGGCAGCATGGATCTGCACGCCGTCGAAACCCGCGGAGATCGCATTGCGGGCCGCCAGTGCGTATTCGTCCAGCAAGCGCCGGATGTCGTCGGGTGTCATGGGCCGCGCCTGCGCATAGGGCTGCTTGCCGTGGTCGTATGTGTAGGCGTCGCCCGGTGCGGTGGTGGCCGATGCCGAGACGGGTTGCGTGCCGCCGATGAAGCTCGGATGCACCAGCCGGCCCATGTGCCAAAGCTGCAGCGCGATACGGCCGCCGGCCGCGTGCACCGCCGCCGTGACCGGCTTCCAGCCCTGGACCTGCGCATCGGTCCAGATGCCCGGCGCGCACGGGAAGCCGCTGCCCTCGCGGCTGATGCCCGTGGCCTCGCTGATGATCAGGCCAGCGCCGGCGCGCTGTGCGTAGTAGTCCGCCATGAGCGGCGTCGGCACATGGTCGCGCGTGGCGCGGCCCCGCGTCAGCGGTGCCATGAAGATGCGGTTGGCTGCCGTGACGCTGCCGATGCGAATCGGGTCGAACAATGAAGGCATGTCGGGTTCCTTAGAATGAGATGCCAGCTTCTGCGTGCCGCTCCCTGGTGTCTGTACGCCGCCGAACGCCCGGCCCCCGGGGGTCTCAGGGTGCGGTGGCACGCGGATGCGCAGCGGCCACCGTCGCGCAGTAGCGGGCGAGCTGTGCCATCACGCGCTGCACCGCGAGATTGGCCGCGACCACGCCGCCGTACGGGTCGTCACTTGCCGCGGGCATGGTCTCATCGAAGGTTTGCCACGAGATGGCCTGGCGCGTGCCGTTGTCCGACAGCGTGGCCCGCAAGGTGAAGCGCACGTGGCTGGGCGTGTCGCCAAATTGCTGCTGCAGTCGCAGCACTTCCGTGTCGAGCCGCAAGTCCGCAGCGATTCCGCTGGTCGACGCTCCGGCGGCGCGAAAGCTCCCGGTGCGCTCGATGGCCGACACGATGAGGGGTGTGAGCATGCGCGCAGGGGTGTCGGCCCACTCGCTGTGGGCGAAATGTTCGAGCTGGTGGGCGACCCGCACATACATGATGTGCTGGCTGTCGAAGCCCGGTGCGGCACGCGTCGGGTTGACGACCAGCGCCGGCGCCGCGGCGGCAGCGGACACTGCGGCTGCATTTGCCTCAAGCGCCGTGTGACCGCCGTCGAGCACGTAGACCGCCGGTGGTGTGGCTTCTTTCGGAAAGAGCGCGGCACAACCGCCGACCAGCGTCATGCCCAACGTGGCGGCGATACCGATGAGGGTCCTGCGTGTGCCCGAAAAGGGGGGGTAGTTCATGGTGTGCTCGTTGGCTGTGGGTCGGTTTCGCCGGGGCCGTTCGGTACCGGGCTGCGTCCGCGAATGAGGCCCGCGGGGTCGCGCGCGGTCTGTTCGCTCAGGCGCCGCAACGAGTTCGACAGGTCGCTCAATTCGCCAACAAGGCGTTGGATCTCGGGCAGCGTGTCGGGGGGGGAGGCCGGGGGGTGGCCCCCCCCGACGGCGTTCACCGTCTTGGAGGTGGCCGTGCCCGCGAGCGCGACTTCGTTGCCCATCTTCTCGACCGCATTGGCGGCACGTCCCATGCGTTCGACGATCGGGCCCAGCTGCGCTGTCACGCGCGCGCTGTGGTCCGCGGTCTTCGCCGCGTTCACAATGCCGGCGTCGATGTCGTCCTTGCGCGCGGCGATCGTGCGGGTCACGGTGGCGATGTCGGCCAGCGCGTTCGTCAGCGCGGCCCGGTTCGCGGGACTGAGCAGGGCGTCGATGTTGCTCGACGTGCGGTCCAGCTTCGTCAGGACGGTGGTGAGGACGTTCTCCAGCCTGGCGCTCAGCGAAGGCTTGGTGCGGATCACCGGATACGGCGCCCCGGCGCTCGGCGGGAGCAGCGGCGCATCGCGGCTGCCGCCGCCCAGCTCGACATAGGCGATGCCGGTAAGCCCCTGCGTCTTGAGCACGGCCACGGTGTCGGTCTTGATCGGCGTCCCGCGCTCGATCGCAAAGCTCAAGTGCACCCGCTCCGGGTTTGCCGCGTCGAGCTGGATGGCGCCGACCTTGCCGACCTCGACGCCGTTGTACTTGACCGGGGCGTTGAGGTTGAGCCCTGCGACCGACTCGTCCTCGATCGCGAGGTAGGTGTCGTACTTCTTCTGCAGCGTGCCGCCCGTGGCGATCCACAGCACGCCGGCAATCATCACCGCGCCCAGAAGCAGCACGAAGGCGCCGACGACCGTGTAGTTCACCTTGGTTTCGATGGGGTGCTCCCGTTCTCGTGGGCCGGCGCCTTCGCGGCCACGCGCTGTTCCTGTGCCTGCGCGGCGCGTCCGCGCGCACTGTCGAAAAACTGGCGGATCGACGGTTCGTCCCGTCGTGAGAGCTCCGTCATCGAGCCCACGCCCTGCACCTTGCCGTCTGCTAGCACTGCCACCCTGTCGGCCACCTGCCACAGCAGGTCGAGGTCGTGCGTGATCAAGAAGATCGTGAGTCCGAACAGGTCGCGCAATTTGAGCACGAGGTTGTCCACGCCCTCGGCGCTGACCGGGTCGAGGCCCGACGTAGGCTCGTCGAGGAAGAGCAATTCGGGGTCGAGTGCCAGCGCCCGTGCGAGCGACGCGCGTTTGAGCATGCCGCCGCTGAGCTCGGACGGGTGCTGCGCGCCGACCTCGGCCGTGAGCCCGGCCATGGCCAGCTTGGCCATCGCGAGTTCGTCGATCAGGTCGTCATCGAGCTGCGTGTGCTCGCGCAGCGGCAGGCCGACGTTCTCCTTGACGGTCAGGGCGTCGAACAGCCCGCCATGTTGGAACATCACGCCCCAGCGCTGGCGCAGTGCCGCAGCATCGTCCTCGCCGATGCCGGTCAGTTCTTGGCCGAGCACGCGGATCGAACCGGCGTCGGGTTTGTGCAGCAGGATGATCTCGCGCAGCAGGGTCGACTTGCCCGAGCCGCTGCCACCGATCAGCGCGAAGATCTCCGAACGGTCGACGGTGAACGTCACGTCGGAGTGCACCACATGGCTACCGAAGCGCGTGACGACCTTGTCGACCTCGATGGCCGCTTCGCGTGCGCGAAGGGGGCTGGTCATTTCATAGATCCAGTGCGCTGAACACGATCGAGAACAAGGCATCCGCCACGATCACGAGAAAGATCGACTGCACTACGCTGCGCGTGGTCTGCCGTCCCACGCTGTCCGCACCGCCCTTGGTGCGAAAGCCCTGGTAGCAACCGACGACCGCGATGATCCCTGCGAAGACCGGCGCTTTGCCGATGCCGGTGAGCGCGGTGGACGTGACGACCGCCTTCACGAAGCGGTCCAGGAAGTCGACGAAGCCGACGTCAAGTTGTTGCCGTGCCATGACCATCCCGCCCAGCACGCCGAGTGCATCGGCGAACACCGTGAGCAGCGGCAGCGCGACCATCAGCGCGATGACCTTAGGCAGCACCAGCATCTCCTGCGGGTCGATGCCGAGCGTGCGCATCGCATCGATCTCCTCGGTGACGGCCATCGTGCCGATCTGTGCCGCGTAGGCCGAGCCCGAACGGCCGGCCACGATGATCGCGGTGATCAGCGGCGCAAACTCCCGCAGCATCGAAATGCCCACCAGATCGGCCACGAAGATGTTGGCGCCGTACTGCCGCAACTGGCTCGAGCCTTGATAGGCCACGACTACGCCCAGCAGGAACGAAAGCAGGCCGACGATGGGCAAAGCATCGAACCCCGCAGTTCGGATATTGAATAGCACCGGCCGCCAGCGCCAGCGCGAGGGGTGCACGATGCAGTGCGCGATCGACACCGCGATTTCGCCGACGAAGCCGAGTATGTTGTGCGCTTCGCGGAGCTCCGACATGGCGCCCCGGCCCACTAACGCGAGGGCACCCGGTACTGGCGGCGCCACGATGGCAGGTCGCGCCGCCTTCGTGGCTAACTGGCGGCTCGCCAGGTCCATCAGTGCCTCGAACCGTTGCGGCAGGCCTCTGAGGGTGGCTTCGCTGCCGGACGTGCGGGCGTGCTCAAGCAGGCGTTGGATGACCCAGGCGCCGGCGGTATCGAGCGCGGCGACGCCGCTCGCGTTGACGGCGAGCGCGCCGCCGCTCACGGCCTGCAGTGCATCGAGACCGCGTTCGATGTTGCCCATGTCGATTGCGGTCCACCGGCCGGTCAACACGAGCGACATTGGCGAGGCCTGCGAGAACGCCGCGGGACTGGCGTGTGCATGTTGGCCCGGAGCCTGCGGGGCGGGCGTGGCCCGGGGTGTGGCCACGCTTGCCACGTCAGAGAAAGGGCGAGGGGGCGCTCTGCCGGCGCGCAGTCCGCACGACGGCGCCGCAGGGCAGGGCGCGCGTATTGCGTTTCGCAGCCGCGCGCCCCTTCGACGTTACGCGCATGACGATGGCATTGCCAACATAGCAGTGCCCTCCGCACTCCGCCATGGCCAGCGGGATGTCAGCCTCCACCAGCCCCCATCTGCGAAGCTGCTGCAGCTTGTCGATGTCCGCCTGCAGGACGATCTCTTCGGGAAGCTGCGCCGTGCACAACCGCTGGAGGAGGTTGTAGGCCATCAGATGATCTCCTTGGCACGGGCGGGTAGTTGCCGGAAGCTGGTCGTGACGTTGTCTTGGCGCATGGGTGGACCTTTAAGAATTCAAGCGGAATGACCGTGCCCTGCAATCGGCATCGGCGTGCGGGCATGAGGACTCGATGCGACTGTCGTATCGAACGCGCGATTCGTCGGTGCGCCAGCGCACGGACCCGTGCGCCGGTGGCGCGCCCCATTGACGCCACGCACTGCTCACAAGGAATCTCATGTCACTGTTTCATGCCATCGCCTGGATTGATCACCACCGCGCGCAGATCCTGACGATCGATGCGACCTACATGCTGGCCGAGCAGGTCGTATCGCACATCCACTACACGCGACACCACGACAGCAAGACGCGCAGCGAGCACGCGTTCTTCGCCGAGATCTGCGAAGCGCTGGCCGGCGTCGACCAGTTGCTGGTGGCCGGCTCGCCCTTGGCACAGTCCGACTTCCGTCGCTATATCGACAGCTTCCAGCCGCTGGTGGTGGGCCGGGTCGTCCACTGGCAGGCGATGGAACATCCAAGTACTACCGAGCTGATCGCGCTGGCGCGCCGCTATTTTTCGGCGCATTCGGACTCTGCCGCCGGAAAGTTCGAATGAACGGGCCGCGCCTTAGGAACGTCTTGATGGCCAGCCGTGCTGGGAATCGCCTTGGGGGTTCGACTTTGCAAGGCGCGCAGGCAAAGGTCGAAGGGTCGCCCATCCTGCGCTAGGCGACCATCGCAAGTAACCGCGCAGCTGAGGCTGGAGCGTCAGGGAGAGCATCGTCGGCAGGGTAGTAAACAACGAAGCCGGCGAGAAAGTCGCCAAAGTCTGCGACATGATTGTCAACCGTGTGCGGCGCGTCTCGTTCCTGATCGTGGGCATTGGCGGTGTCGCAGGCACGGGGCGTCGTGCCGTCGCCATCCCTGCTCGCACCTTGTGGTTACCAGGAATTGGAAACTGGCCACGTATGTCCTCCAGACCCTGAGACAAGCGTGCGCGAGTAACTTTGATTTCCTCGAGCAGCGCTGCGGGATCGCCCGGCCTGTTGAGGTCCTTGGGCGCGCGTTTCGCTTCGACCGTGTTGAGCTGTAAAGCTGACTCGCGTACTTGTTGCTCCACGAAGCTGGAAATGCTTTTCAAGGTTCTCTCTAGATCACTTGTCAATGTGGTTTTGAATCGCCCCGGCTTTGAACTGACCCCCAGAAGTTGGACATTGTGATCCCGCCGATCAGGCGGTGTTTCTCAACCG
>NZ_JASJXB010000030.1:0-55528 GCF_035018885.1 Variovorax sp. LG9.2
GTGTTGCGGGTGGCGCACTCGGGGGCGGCCTCGGTGGAGGATTCGGCGGCGGTTCGTCCGGCGGCGGAGGTGGCTTCAGCTCGGGCGGTGGTGGCAGCTTCGGCGGCGGCGGCGCATCGGGCGGCTGGTAAGGATGGCCGTGGCAATGCAATCCCATTCGACTGGCCTGTTCGCCCGGCTCGGCCGCATCTGGCGCCATCGCTGGTTCGACGAGGCGGCCGTGCATCGTGTGCTGCCGCCCGAGCTGCTCGAGCGGCTCACGCAACGCGTGGCTGCCAGCGAACGCCGCCACAGCGGCGAGATCCGCATCTGCGTCGAGGCCGGGCTGCCGCTGTCGTACCTGTGGCGCAGCGCACCGGCGCGGCAACGTGCCGTCATGCTCTTCGGCAAGCTGCGCACATGGGACACCGAGCACAACAACGGCGTCCTGATCTATCTGCTGCTGGCAGAACACGCCATCGAGATCGTGGCCGATCGCGGTATCGACGCCCATGTGAGCGCCGACGATTGGGCGGCGATGGCCCAACGCATGGGCGCCGCGTTTCGCGAGGGCCGCTTCGAAGACGGGCTCACCCAAGCGCTGGGGGAAGTGTCGGCGCTGCTGGTCGAACACTTTCCGCTCGACGACGGCGTGGCCAATCGCAACGAGCTGCCGGACGCACCGGTCGTGCTTTAACGCGCGACAGCTCGCCGCCTCGGACTGGTCCTGCACGAAAAGTCCGCTATGTCTGCTGCGCCACATAGCGCGGCAGGCTCAATGTCCTAGCTTTCCAGGAGAAAGCCATGGCAGACAACCTCAGCAATCGCGGCCCGCAAGACCGCAGCCGCATCAACGTGAACGAGGCGCACGAGCTGCGCTATTGGACGCAGACCTTCAGCGTGACCGAAGCCAAGCTTAGGTCGGCCGTGGCTGCAGCCGGCGTCTCCACCGAGAAGGTACGGCACTATTTGGGCAAGTGATCGGGGCAAGCGAGCCGCCTGGCACCCGCAGCGAATCAAGCGCCCTCGGTTGGCCTCGTCGATGCCGCCACCGCCGCCACCGCCGCCACGGCCGGTACCAGCAACTTCATGTTGATCGAATGCGCCGCGTTCAGCTCCAGCTGAACCGCCCGCGTTACCTGCATCAGCAAACGCAAGCGCCGGTTGCTGTCACGCAGCCGGTCCGAAAGGCCTTTCGAGATGGCCAGTAGCAGGCGTGCTGCCACCGTGGGATGGCCGTCGATCAATGACATCAGAGCCTCGCGCGACAACGTCGCGAGCTTGAGGTCGGTCAACGCGGTGCAGGTGGCTGAACGCGGCGCGCCGTCGAGCAAGCCCATCTCGCCGATCAGGCTGCCCGGGCCGATCACCGACACCACGATCTCTTCACCGGTCACGCCGGTCCCGCTTTCGGCACGCACCTCGCCTTCGAGCACCAGCGCCATGTAGTCGGTGTCGTCGGCCTCGTCCTGTTCCATCAGGATCAAGCCGGCACGCACGAAAGCCGGCTCCATCGCATCGATGACGATGAGCGCGTCTTCGAGTTCGAGCTGGGCCAATGGCGCCGCGAGCATCAGCAGGCGTGCGGCGCGCTCGCGAAGATCGGGCTTCACCACGGAATTGTTCATTTGGCGAAACCTCGAGAAGTGATCGAAGCGTGGGCAACCTGCCCCGCCATGTTGGACAGGGTGGCCACGGGTAACGCCCACACCGCCGCACCGCCGACACCGTGAAAGCGTCGACCCGGTGCCGCCTCCACCAGCCAGCCGCCAGTGAACTCGCCGAACGCCGGCAGGATGGCCTGGCGCGCCTCGCTGACGAAGCACGGCATGCGCAAGCTGTCCCTACCGCGCCCGTACAGCTTGCACGCCGGATGCAGATGGCCCGCCAGAACGAAGTGCGTCGGGTGCGTTTGCGGATGGTGGCAGCAGGCGAACGGGCCGATGAGCCAGGGCTCGTCGACCACGTCGATGCGCAGCGACGCCGGCGGATCGCCCGCGCGGCGGTCGTGGTTGCCGCGCACCAGCGTCATGTCGATATCTGCATGACCGTCGCGCCAGACCTGCAGCGTGGTGAGCACGCTGCGCGCCTGCGCGGCATGCAGGAAGTCGCCGAGAAAAACGATGCGCCTAGGCGCGTGACGTTCAATCAGCGCGTCGAGTCGCGCGAGGTTTTCGAGCGTGGTGCCGCCCGGCACCGGCTGACCGAGCGCGCGGTACGTTGCGGCCTTGCCGAGATGCAAGTCGGCGACAAAGAGAACTTGCCCGGTGGGCCACCAGATGGCGCGCTCAGGAAGCAACTGCAGGGTTTCATCGGCCCATTGGACCTGGCAAGGAAGAGAAGGAGACACGAGCGGCGGGGTGATGACAGAGGCGATGGCAGCGGTGGAGGAAAGGCAGGAATCGGCGGAACGTCAAAAGGGAGTGCAGTGTCTCAAATTGTCAGCAATTTGTGACCACGCATGGTTAAACTCGTTGCACTGCAGGAGAGCGGGCGTTCGTCAGAACGGCCCACCGAAGGCGCAAACTCCCATGAACGCTCAGGTAAACCGCACGCCGGTTGTGTACTGCACCTTTTGAAAAGCCGTCTGGAGAGCCGTCACGCCAAGTGACGCACCGAAGGAGCAACTGCCGCAAGCCTCTCTTGCAGCACGAATCTCTCAGGTACCAAGGACAGGGGGAGCGGCCATTGAAATACTTTCAAAAGGTCCTCCCATGCGCGTGATCGTTCTCGGCGCCGGCTTGCTCGGCGTCACCTCTGCCTACTACCTCCAACAGCTCGGCCACGAAGTGACCGTGATCGACCGGCAAGCCACACCGGCCGCAGAAACCAGCTTCGCCAACGGCGGCCAGATCTCGGTCAGCCATGCCGAACCCTGGGCCAACCCGAGCGCACCGCTCAAGGTGCTGCAGTGGCTAGGCAAGGAAGATGCGCCACTGCTCTTTCGCATTCGTGCCGACATGCGCCAATGGCTATGGGGCCTGGAGTTCCTGCGCGAATGCACGCCGGCGCGCACGCGGCACAACATCGAGCAGATCGTTCGGCTCGGAACCTACAGCCGCAGCATGCTGCAGGCGCTGCGGCGCGACGCCGGCATCGCCTACGACGAGCGCACACAGGGCATCCTGCATTTCTACACCGACGAAAAAGAGTTCGACGGCGCGTTGAAGCCGAGCGAACAGATGCGCGCCCTCGGTTGCGAGCGTCTGGTGATCTCGGCCGACGAGGCCATCAGGATCGAGCCTGCGCTGGCGCATGTGCGGTCACGCCTGGCCGGCGCCACCTACACGGCCGAAGACGAATCGGGCGATGCCAACCGCTTCGCACGCGAACTGGTCAAGCTCTGCGAAGTGGCCGGCGTCAAGTTTCTGATGAGCCACACGGTGACCGCGATCCGCCAAGCCGGCGGCAAGATCGAACATGTCGAAGCGACCGATATCGAAGGCCGGTTCCAGAAGTTGCAGGCCGATTCGTATGTGCTGGCGATGGGCTCGCTCAGCCCGATCTACGCCAAACCGCTCGGCATACGACTGCCTATCTATCCGGCCAAAGGCTACTCGGTGACGATGCCGGTGAAAGACGCATCGAAGGCGCATCAGGTCTCGTTGACCGACGACGAATTCAAGCTCGTGTTCTCGCGCTACACCGCCGAAGACGGCCGCGGCGACCGCCTGCGCATCGCCGGCACCGCCGAACTCAACGGCTACGACCGCGACCTGAACCGCGTGCGTTGCGAAGCCATCGTGAAGCGCGTCGAAGACCTGTTCCCCGGCGCCGGCGATGCGACGCAAGCGCAGTTCTGGACCGGCTTGCGCCCGGCTACGCCGAGCAACGTGCCACTGATCGGCAAGACCAAGCTGCCGAACTTTTTCCTCAACACCGGCCACGGCACGCTGGGCTGGACGCATGCCTGCGGCTCCGGCAAATCGATCGCTCGCATCGTCAGCGGCCTGACGCCCGAAGTGGACTTCGCCTTCACGAAGGCGTGATCAGTCCCACCACACGGCCGTCGCCGATGAACGACTGACCGACCAGCATCCGGAAGCGGGTGTCTGCGGTGAACAGTGGCAGTGCCACGGCTGGCGCCAGGAACTCGACCTGCACTGCGCGCGACTGCCCGCGTCGCAGCACCGCCGCTCCTTGCGGCAGCAGCCAGCGCGCCGAGAAAGCCTGGTTGTCGACGACGAAGGCGCAGTGATGCTCGCCCTCGGCGATGGCCTTGTCTTCCACCGGCACGCTGGCCGGACGCAAGGTGATGTCGACCAGCGCCTGCGGCTTGAACGCACTGCCGGCAACGAAAGTCGGCGGCAGCGTACCGGCGACCGTGGTCTGCGGCTTGCGCTTGATCCTGCCGATGAGCCAGCCGACGATGTTGCCGACGATCGGCACCCAGATCAACATCATCAGAGTGCCGACGTTGCGCAGCGCACCCGGTTCGGCGTAATGCCGGATGAAGGCACCGACGACCGCGGCACCGAGCAGGATGGCGACGATGAGCTGGCGGCGGAACTGGATGGAGGGGGTCATGCGTGCGGCATTTTGTACCCCGACCGATGGGGACCATCGAGGCTAGAGCGGCGGCAATGGTCGCGACGGCTTGCGCTCGCGACGGGGTCGCTTCCGTGCGCTCTGGCCGTCGGCACTTTCGCCGCCGCTGTCGTTGCCGATCCCGCTGCCTTTGACCCTGGCCGGACGACGCTCGCTGCCGAACGCCAGCGTGCTCCTGACGCCCTCCACGCCGCCTACCGGCACCGCCCCACCCGCTGCCTTCTCCAGTTGCTCGACCATGCGCGCGATGCGGTCGGCCACGCTTTCGTTCGTGAGCTTTTCGCGGAAGCGCTCGATCATCAAAGGGAATGCGAACGGTGTCGGGCGCGCCAGCGTTTGCACGACCAGCTGCTGCGTGTTCAAGCGCGCGAGGCTCGCGCGCAAGCGGCCGATCTCCAGTTCCTGCGCGAGCAGTTCCTGCTCGGCCTGCAGCAGCAGCCGGTTCTGCGGATCGTATTTGCGGAACACCTCCCAGAACAGCGACGACGAGGCCTGCAGCTGCTTGTTGCTGCGCTTCTCGCCCGGATAGCCCTGGAAGATCAGTCCGGACACACGCGCGATTTCGCGAAATCGACGCTGTGCCAGCTCGCCCGCATTCAGGCTTTCGAGCACCTCGTGCAACAGCGTCGCCTCGTCCACCGGCGCCAGCACCTGTGGCAGCAGCGCCGGCCAGTCGACCTCAGTGGCGCAGAGCAGCTCGAAGCCGTAGTCGTTGACTGCAATCGAGAAGGTCCGCGGCGCCTGTTGCGCGACGCGCCAGGCGATCAGGTTGGCGAGCCCGAGATGCACATGCCGCCCCGCGAACGGGTAGAGAAAAAGGTGCGAACCTTCGCGCGTCTTGAGCACCTCGGCCAGCAGCGTTTGCGGTGTCGGCAGCGCCGACCACTGCTGCTGGATTTCTAGCAGCGGGCGCACGCATTGCAGTTCGGGCGAGTCGTACTTTCCCTGGCCGGCCAGCGCGAGTTGCTGCACCACGGCATCGGCCAGCGTGGTCGACAGCGGCATGCGGCCCCCGTTCCAGCGCGGCACCGCCGGACGCTTGCCCGAGGCGCGGCGCACCCATGCGGTCATTTCGTGGATGCGCACGAGTTCGAGCATCCGA
This sequence comes from Variovorax sp. LG9.2, assembly GCF_035018885.1. Lineage (NCBI taxonomy): Bacteria > Pseudomonadati > Pseudomonadota > Betaproteobacteria > Burkholderiales > Comamonadaceae > Variovorax > Variovorax sp. LG9.2. The sequence goes on from NZ_JASJXB010000030.1 coordinate 5,630, forward strand.
CCACCGAAAAGAAAGCAGTCGCCCGGCTTCATGCGCGCCGCAAAACTCTCTTCGACACTGCCGAGCTTGGCGCCGCCGACGAACTGGACCGTCATGCTCGCGTCGCTCACGATGGTGCCGATGTTCATGCGATGGCGGCGCGCCAGCCGCGCATCGGGTACGCGCCACACGCCGTCGGCATCGGGTACGGCGCGCTGGTAGTCCGGGTAGGCAGCCAGCGACGGGCCACCCTGCCGCACGAACGCCAGGCACCAGTCCCAGCTCTCGCGCGACAGCTGGGCGTAGGCGGCGGTGCTGCGCACTTCGTCGTACAGGTCGTCGGGCATGAAGCCACCGCCCAACGCGACGGTGACCAGGTGCTGCACCAGCACGTCGAGCGGTTGCTCGGGCGTGCTGCGCGCCTCGATGTGGCCGGCCGCGATCGCGGCGCGTGCCGCAGCGCCCTCCACCATCTCGATGCTGTGCGTCGGCACCAGGGTGATGCGCGACGGCCGCCCGGGCGCATGGCCCGAGCGCCCGGCCCGCTGCAGCAAGCGCGCGACGCCCTTGGGCGAGCCGATCTGCAGCACGCGCTCGACCGGCAAAAAATCGACGCCGAGGTCGAGGCTCGACGTGCACACCACCGCGCGCAGCTCACCGCTCTTCAAACCTGCCTCGACCCACTCGCGCACCGCGCGGTCGAGCGAGCCGTGGTGCAGCGCGATCAAACCCGCCCATTCCGGCTTCGCTTCGAGCATCGCTTGGTACCAGATTTCCGACTGCGAGCGGGTGTTGGTGAACACCAGCGTCGTCTTGCTCGACGCGATCTCCTCGATCACCTGCGGCAGCATCGTGAGCCCCAGATGCCCGCCCCATGGAAAGCGCTCGGCGCGGCCGGGCAGCAGGGAATCGATGACCAGCTTCTTCGGGACCTCTCCTTGCACCATCGTGCCCGCGCTGCTGCCACTGCCGAGCAGCGTGCCCATCGCCTCGTGCAGATTGCCGAGCGTGGCCGACATGCCCCACACGATGAGTGCCGGGTTCCAGCGCTTGAGCCGCGCCAGCGCGAGCTGCACCTGCACCCCGCGCTTGTTGCCGAGCAGTTCGTGCCACTCGTCGACCACCACCATCTTCACGCTGCCCAGTACCTCGCTCGCGTCCGCGCGGGAGAGCAGCACCGACAGGCTCTCGGGCGTGGTGACGAGCACCGTGGGCAAGCGGGCGTTTTGCGCTGCGCGCTCGGCTGACGAGGTGTCACCGCTGCGGGCGCCGGCCGACCAATCCGGCGCCAGTGCCTCGAGCGGCTGCTGAAGCGCGCGCAGCGTGTCGGCCGCGAGTGCGCGCATCGGGGTCAACCACAGCACCGCGAGCGGGGGAGCCACCTTCTTCTTTGTCGTTGCGGCGCTAGGCAGCGCTGCCGGCGTTTCCGCCTTTTGGCCCTTGGTCGTTTTCGGCACGGTCGCGAAAGCCAGCAGCGCACCGAGCCATACCGCGTAGGTCTTGCCAGCGCCGGTGGTGGCGTGCAGCAGCCCGGACTCGCCAGCGGCGATGGCTTTCCAGACGACGCGTTGGAACTTGAAGGGTTTCCACTTCCTAGCTTCAAACCATTCGATAGCGGGTGATGACATGAAAAGCATTCCGGTGAGTTGAGCACGTGGTCCCGCGTCGCAAAGACGGCTGGCTGTGATGTCGAGGTGCCAACCCAGACATTTACATTAGGTGCATCACACGCAACCCAACGGACGACAGCATGGCTAAGGATCTCACTTGGCGCGAAGCCATAGACAAGGTATTAGGAGCTGCTGGCACTCCGCTCCACTACAAGGAGATCACGGACAAGATCATTGCCAGCAGACTGCGAAGCAATCTGGGCGCAACACCTGCGGCTACCGTGAACGCTCAAATCAGCGCCTCGATCAAGCACGACGACGCTTCGCCGTACGTACGTGTCGGCAAAGGTACGTTTACGCTGGCGCAGAGACCGGTGATGGGAACAAGTCCGGACAAAGAGAAGCTCACGCCAACGACAGACGCATCCGACGAGGACGAAGAGCAGTATGAAATAGTGAGCTCCTTCGGCATGTTTTGGCGCAGAGAGGCGATTCAATGGGTCGCTACGCCACAGCTTCTGGGGATGCAGCAACTCGGAGCGATCCCGGTTGACTTCAACAAGCAGCTTGGGATCTATTTGCTCTATGACGGGCGCGAAGTGATCTACATAGGCCGCACCACTGACAGGCCTCTGGGTCGACGGCTGTTTGAGCACACCTCGGATCGCATGGGTGCGCGATGGGATAGATTTTCCTGGTTTGGACTTCGACCCGTCAAAGACACTGGCCTGCTTGGAGAGATGCCCGCGACCTACGACGCCGCAAAAATGATCCCTGCGCTCGAGGCAATTCTTATCGAAGCACTTGAACCTCGACAGAACAGGAAGAGGGGAGACGATCTGTCGGCGGTGGAATACATACAAAAAGAAGATCCTGAGATCCAAAAAAGAAAATCCAAAGCCTTTGTCCAAGCGGTTATGGAAAAAATGTAGTCGGTCGTGAGACCCGACGACGACTCTGCTACTTGTCATCGGGCAGCAACGCCGCCAGCGTCCCCAACGTATCCGCTTCTTCCACCGGCTTGTCCTCCCGCCACCGCAGCATCCGCGGGAAGCGCACAGCGATGCCGCTCTTGTGCCGCGTGCTCTTCGCGATGCCTTCGAAGCCGAGCTCGAAGACCAACGTCGGCTTCACGCTGCGCACCGGGCCGAAGCTCTCGATCGTGGTCTTGCGAATGACCGCATCGACGCGGCCCATCTCCACATCGGTGAGGCCTGAATAGGCCTTGGCGAAGGGCACGAGCTTGCGCTCTTCCTGCTCCGGCGGACCATCCCACACGGCGAAGGTGTAGTCGCTGTACAGGCTGGCGCGGCGCCCGTGGCCGCGCTGCGCGTAGATGAGCACCGCATCGATGCTGAGCGGGTCGATCTTCCACTTCCACCAGGTGCCGACGTCCTTGGTGCGGCCCGAGCCATAGGCCCCATGGCGCTGCTTGAGCATCATCCCTTCCACGCCCATCGACCGCGCGGCTTCGCGTTGGCGCGAGAGGTGGGCCCAGTCGCCGCCGTTGAGCATCGGGCTCGCGATGAGTTGCGGGTGCTGTACCTCGGTCAGGAGCACGTCCATCGTCATGCGACGCTGTTCCTGCGGCAGCGCGCGCAGGTCCTTGCCTTGCCATTCGAGCAGGTCGTAGGCGAGCAGCACAACGGGGATTTCGCGCAGCAGCTTAGGGCCGAGCGTCTTGCGGCCGATGCGGCGTTGCAGTTCGGCGAAGGGCTGCACTTTGTCGTCTCGCCACACCACGATCTCACCGTCGAGCACGGTGCCGTCGGGCAGCGCCTCGCCCATGGTCGCGAGCTCGGGGAAGCGGTCGGTCACGAGTTCTTCGCCGCGCGACCACAGCCACACCTGGCCAGCGCGCTTGACCAGCTGCGCACGGATGCCGTCCCACTTCCACTCGACCAGCCAGTTCGCGGGCGCGCCGAGCAGCGCATCGAATCGATCGACCGGTTCGTTGAAGGGATGCGCGAGGAAGAACGGGTACGGCTGGCCGCTGGTCTGCTGGTTCTGCTCGCCATCGCTTTCGGGCGCGATGAGCGTGGCGTAGTCGCGCGCCGTGGGTTGTCCTGTGATGTGGGTGTAGCCCATCAGCCGCTGTGCCACGCGCTTGGCATCGATGGCGCCGACCGCGGCCAGCGCCTGCGTGACCTGCAGCCTCGACACCCCGACGCGGAAGCTGCCGGTCATGAGCTTGAAGTAGACGAGTCGCTCATCGGCCGCAAGCTCGCGCCACTGCGCGCGCAGCGTATCGGTGAGTTCGTCGGGCGGCGTTTTTCTGAGCGGCAGCAAGCGCTGCTCGATCCACACGGCCAAGCCCAGGTCGTGCGCCTCGGTCGGTGGCGGCAACAGCAGCGAGATGGTTTCCGCCAGGTCGCCGACCGCTTCGTAGCTTTCATCGAAAAGCCATTCGGGCAGGCCGGCGGCCTCTTGCGCGAGCAGCCGAAGAAGCTTGGTCGGCACCAGTTGGCGTGGCTTGCCGCCGGCCAAAAAATAGACGGCCCAGGCAGCGTCTTCAGGCGCCGCACCATGCAAGTAGCGCTGCAGCGCGGCCTGCTTGGCTAGGCTCGATGTGGTGGCGTCGAGTTCCCGGTAGAGGGCGGCGAAGGCTTTCATGCGATGGTCACGCCGCTGGCCCCCACCCCTGCCCTCCGTCGGAAGGGGAGGAAGCCTCGGTTGTTACTCCTTCCCCTTCCGCGGCAAGGTTGGGATGGGGGCTCTCGGCCTTGTCCGCCACGTCTTCATCGCCGTACTCGGTCTTGAATCCCTGCGCCTCCAGCCCGTTGTCGGTGAGCCAGCGCACCAGCACCGCGACACTGCCGTGCGTCACGAACACGCGCTCGGCGCCGGTGCCGGCAATGGCCTTCTGCAATCCCGGCCAGTCGGCGTGATCGCTCATGACGAAGCCGCGGTCGACACCGCGACGGCGGCGCGTGCCGCGCAACTGCATCCAGCCGCTCGCGAACGCATCCGAATAGCTGCCGAAGCGGCGCATCCACGGCGTGCCCTGCGCCGACGGCGGCGCCAGCACCAGCGCGCGCTTGAGCATCTGCGGGTTCACTTCGGGGTCGCTCGCGCGCAGCGTCGGCGGCAGCGCGACGCCGGCGGCGCGATACACCGCATTCAGCGGCTCGACCGCGCCATGCACCACGATCGGCCCGATTGACGGGTCGGCACCGTGCAGGATGCGCTGCGCCTTGCCGAAGGCATAGCAGAGCAGCACCGAGGCGCGGCCGTCGTCGGCATTGCGACGCCACCAGTCGTTGATGTCGGCACTCAGTTGCGCCTGCGTCGGCCAGCGGTAGATCGGCAGGCCGAAGGTCGACTCGGTGATGAAGGTGTCGCACGGCACCGGCTCGAAGGGCGCACAGGTGCCGTCGGGCTCGGTCTTGTAGTCCCCCGACGCGACCCACACGCGGCCGCCATGCTCGAGCCGCACCTGGGCCGAGCCGAGCACGTGTCCGGCAGGGTGGAGCGAGATGCGCACGCCGTTGTGCTCTATCGCTGCGCCGTAAGGCAGGGTCTGCAAGTTGATGTCGGCACCCAGCCGAGTTCGCAACGTGCCCTCGCTGTCGGTCTGCGCAAGGTAGTGGCCGTGGCCGATGCGCGCGTGGTCGGAGTGCGCATGCGTGATGACGGCACGATCGACCGCGCGCCACGGGTCGATGTAGAAATCGCCCGCCGGGCAGTAGAGGCCCTCAGGACGGGCCACGACCAGATCGTCGGGGCGCGAGGCAAAACTGACGGAGGTCGGCGGCACGTGCATGTGCAGTGGATCGTAGGCGCAGGCAGCGCGATCTTGGCCGTTGGGGCGCCGCGAAGCGCTGTGGGCAGCCGCCTACGCCCGCGACGCGACATGCCGCGCGACACAGCGAAAGGGGTGATCAGGCGGCCGGCGCCGCCCTGGCGAGCAGCGCCACGTAGCCACTTTCCATTTCCATCCGCGACGTCACGCCGTCGCGCTTCAGGATGCGATGCGCACGGGGCAGGTTCCAGCATGGAATGTTGGTGAACATGTGATGCTCGGCGTGGTAGTTGACCCAGTAAGGCGCGATGACCGCGCGCGCCAGCCAACTCGCGTGCGTGGTGCGCGCCTGGCGCAGTGGGTCGGGCTCGTTTTGCGCGACCAGCGCGTGCTCGGCGATGTTGCGGATGCGGCTCACCAGCGGCAGCCAGGTCATCATGGGCAGCAGCCACATCAAGAGCCAGACCCACCAGAAGCCCGCCGCGCTGAAGAGCGCGAAGCCGATGGCGTTGCCAACGAGGAAACGGCGATCTTTGGCGACTTCCTGGCCCAACAGCCGCCAGGCCGACTCGCCCTCTGTGCGAGCCCGGATGCGCTGGGCGATGTGGGCGAAACGCTGCTTGTAGAACGTCTGCCCGCTCAGGTCGCGCCAGACCTTGCGCGCCAGCGACGAGCGCTTGATGGGGAATGGCGCCGACAGCACCAGGTCCGGGTCTTCGGTCTGCTGCACATAGCGGTGGTGCTGCAGGTGGTACGGCCGGTAGGCGCGCAGCGTGGGCGTGCAGAGCCAGTGCGCCACCCAGTCGTTGATCTTGCGGTTGCGGTGCAGCCCCGCGTGTGCCGCGTCGTGCATGAGCACAAACAGTCCCAGTTGCCGGGTGCCGATGACGACGACCGCGAGTGGAATGGCGAGGGGCCAGAGCGCCCCGACGACCATCGCTGCGCCTATGACGGCCCAGCAGTGCGCCACCGACCAGAGGCCGCGCCATGCCGAGCGATGCGTGAGTGCGCTCCAATCGTCGGGTGTGAAAAAGGCGTCGGGTTGGACGCGGGGCGCAGCTGCCACGGCTCGTTTCCTGCAGGCCCGCTCGGGGGCGAAGTGCCCACTTTAGCGACGTGCGCTCCCCGCAGCTACCGGGAAACCGCTACTTCTTCTTCGCGCCACCCATCATGTCAATGATGTTCATCTTCATCCCGTTCGACATGATCATGTCGCCAGGCTTCTGGTCGGCCTTGCACGGGCCGACCCACTTGGCATCCATCGCCGCCTTTCCCTCGGTTTTTCCCATGAAGGGCGGTTGGTACGTCGACGTGCTTTCCATGCGGTAGCCGGTGCTCAGGTCGCCCGTGACAACGGCGTGCGTGGTTGCAATGCTCGTACCGACCTTGCACACCGAATCGATGACCGTCGTGCTGCCCGCTTTGCGCATGTCCTGCTTCGAGCAAGCGTCCTTGCCCGTGCCCGTGCCCATGCCTTGCGCCATGTCGCGCATCGCCTGGTCGCTGCTCGCGTCGATGCACTGCTGGATGGTCTGGTCCGCGGCAGCGGCAGTGCCGTCGCCGATCTTCATTTCCCAAAGGCCGGGCTTGCGCGCGGGGTAGTCGATGGCAAACGCAGGTGTCGCGGCGATGCACGACAACAGGCACAGTGCCGCGACGGGCAAACGAATCTTCATGGAGGACTCCGAACGATGGAAGCAATCCGAGCTTGTACCGCGCTGCTCGATGCCGCGAAATAGTGCGATCGGCCTAGCTCGGCGCGACAGCCATTGTCACCAAGCCGTCCACTTGGCGTCGCTGGCGGCCGATGCAACAGTGCGCTCGATGAAACGCACGCCGCGTGCGCCGTCTTCCACGCGCGGATAGTCGGCCGTCATCGCGTCGGCGGTCGTGCCCGCGAGTCTGGCGCGTATGTCTGCTGAGATGCCCGCATAGACATTGGCGAAGGCTTCGATGAACCCTTCCGGATGGCCGCTCGGCAGTCGGCTCGCGCGCCGTGCCGATTCGCACAACCACGGCGAGCCGCGCGTCAGTATCTGCTTGGGTCCGTCGTGCGGCAGATGCACGAGCTGGCTCGGCTGCTCTTGCCGCCACTCGATCGTGCCGAGCGTCCCCGACACGCGCAGCCGCAAGTCGTTTTCGACGCCCGTATTGACCTGCGACGCGATCAGCACGCCGCGCGCGCCACCGGCAAACCGCAGCAGCAGGTTGCCGTCGTCGTCGAGCGCGCGGCCCGGCACCAGTGCCGAGAGATCGGCACAAAGGGCTTCGATGTCGAGACCGGTGACCGTCGCGATCAGGTTCTCCGCATGCGAGCCGATGTCGCCGATGGCGCCCGCTGCCCCGCTCCGCGCCGGGTCAGTGCGCCAGTCAGCCTGTTTATTGGTTCCGCCGCCCTCGAGCTGCGTCGCAAGCCAGCCTTGGTTGTATTCGACAACCACCTTGCGCACCGTGCCGAGCTGACCCGATCGCACCATCTCGCGTGCCTGGCGGACCATCGGATAGCCCGTGTAGTTGTAGGTCACGCCGAACATCGTGCCCTGCCGCTGCACCGCTGCAATCAACGCGTCGGCCTGCGCCCGTGTGTGCACCAGCGGCTTGTCGCACACCACGTGAAAGCCGGCGTCGACGAAGGCCTGCGCCACCGGAAAGTGCACATGGTTGGGCGTGACGATCGAGACGAAATCGATGCGCTCATCGATCGGTCGCTTCAGTTCATCGGCGAGCAATGTCCGCCAGTCGCCATGATTTCGATCGTCGGCCAGGAACAGGTCGCGACCTGATGCGTGGGCCTTCTCGGGGCTGGACGACAACGCACCCGCCACGAGGTCCACTTGCCCGTCGAGCGCGATGGCCTTGCGGTGCACCGCGCCGATGAAGGCATCGCGGCCACCGCCGACCATCGCGTAGCGCAGCTTGCGAAAATTTTCAGAGATCATGTTCGCGAAGTGCGCAAAGTCTGCACCGGACCAAGATCAGAACGGCGAATCAGGATGGTAGAAATCCTTGGCGTTGTCCTTGGTGATGAGCACCGAAGGAATGATCGTCGTCGCCGGCAGCTTCTCGCCCTTGAGACGCGCTTCGGCCGTGAGCTTGATCGCGTCGTAGATGAACTTGGGCGAGTAGCTCACGTCGGCCTTGATGCGCGGGTCGCTGCCGTCCATGATGGTCTTGACTGCGCCCTTGGCGCCGGCGCCACCGAAGATGATCTTGATATCCGTGCGCTTGGCCTGCGCAATGGCTTTTTCGACGCCCACCGCCATGTCGTCGTCGGCAGCCCAAATGGCGTCGATTTCCTTGAAACGCGTGAGGTAGTCCTGCGTGACCTTGAAGGCATCGTCGCGGTTCCAGTTAGCGTACTTGGCGTCGAGCAGCTTCACATCCGGACTGCCCTTGAGCACCGCGTTGAAGGCGTCCATGCGTTCGTTGTCGAGCGTGGTCGCGATGCCGCGCAGTGCGACCACGTTGCCCTTGCCGCCGAGCGTCTTCACGATGTACTCAGCCGGGATCTTGCCGAAGGCCGTGTTGTCGCCCGCCACGTAGGCGTCTTGCGCGCTGGTGTCGGTCAGGCCGCGGTCGACCACGGTCACGTAGGCGCCCTTGGCCTTGACCTGCGCGACCGGCTTGGTGAGGGCCGCAGACTCGAACGGGAACACGACCAGCGCGTTGATCTTGGTGACCGTCGACAAGTCCTGCAACTGGTTGGCCTGCTCCGGCGCGTTGGCCGCCGTCTTGATCGTGATCTTCAAGTCCTTGTGTGCCTTTTCCAGATCCTTCTTCGCCTGGTTGGCCCAGTAGTTGATGCCGCCCATGAAGCTGTGCGTCGCTGCCGGAATGGACACGCCGAGGTTGACCTTTTCGTCGGCGAACGCGGGTGTGCTGGCCAGCCCGATGGCGGCTGCGGCCACGGCCGTGAGCGCAATGCGTCGACTGAAATTTTGGCTCATGTGTTGGGTGATGTTTGTCATGCTGGATGTCTCCTTTTGGTTGATGAAACGGGAACGGAAAACGGAAGCGAAATCGAAAATCGAACTAGCGACGACCGCGCTGCAGGAACGCAACGCTGATGATCACGAAACCCTGCACCGCCGCGTTGAGGTACACGCTGATGACGCTGGTGAGGTTCAGGATGTTGCTGATGACCGAGAGCAGAATGGCGCCGATGACCGTACCGGTGATGCTGCCCGCGCCGCCTTTCAACGCCGTGCCGCCGACGATCACGGCTGCGATGGCTTCGAGCTCCCACAGCAGGCCGGTGGTCGGCGAAGCGGAGCCGAGACGAGGCACGTACAACAGCGTCGCGATGCCGACGCACACGCCGAGCAGCACGTAAGTCAGGATCTTCACGCGGTCGACATCGACAGCGGCGTAGCGCGCCACTTGTTCGTTCGATCCGATCGCCTGCACGTAGCGGCCATACGCCGTGCGGTTGAGGATGATGCCGCCGATGATGGCGACGATCACGAAGACCCACACCGGGATCGGAATGCTGAAAATACTGGCGTAGTACACCGGTGCATAGAGGTCCGACAGGTTGTTGTCGAGCGTGAGTGCACCGCCGTCGGCGAAGTAGGTGAGATAGGCGCGAAAGATGCCGAGGGTGCCGAGCGTCACGATGAAAGGTTCGATGCGCCCCTTGGTGATGAGCAGGCCGTGCGCCAATCCGAACACGGCGCCCAGCACGACCGCCAGCACCGCGCCCATGACCACCGCGAGCAGGGGCGAGCCGAATGCCGGTCCGGCCCAGTTGATGAACATGATCACGCTGCCCGCGATCAGCGCCGCCATCGAGCCCACCGACAAGTCGATGCCGCCCGAGATGATGACGAAGCACATGCCCACCGCGATGATGCCGATGAAGGCAGTGCGCGTGAGCACGTTCATCGCGTTGTCGACGGTCGCGAAATCGCTGTTGAGCGCGGTACCGACGATGCAAAGGAGCACGAGTCCGAGCACCGGACCGACGGCGCGCAGTCGCTCCGTCCAGCGCGGCCGGGCCTCGGCGCGATGGGTCGACTCGGTCGATTCAGTCAGCTTGGGCGGTGGCATTTGCGGTTCCGGTGGCATGAGCGATCAGCTCCTCTTCTGTCAGATGCTCTGCGTCCAGCGTGGCGACGATGCGGCCTGCGCGCATCACCGCCACGCGGTGGCACAGGCCGATCAGTTCCATCAGCTCGGACGAGATGACGATCACTGCGAGCCCTTCACGGGCGAGTCGCTGGATCAGGAAATAGATGTCGCGCTTGGCGCCCACGTCGACGCCGCGCGTCGGCTCGTCGAGCACCACGACCTTCGGGTGCGGCTGCAGCACTTTGGCGAGTGCCAGCTTCTGCTGATTGCCCCCCGACAGCGAGGACGCCTTGACGTCGGGTGAGCCGGTGCGAATGCCAAAGTCCTTTATCGCCTCGGACAGCGCCGCGCGCTCCACATCAGGCTTTAGCCAGGGCTCGGCGTAGCGCTCGAGCGCCATCAGCGTGAGGTTCTGGCGCAGTCCGAAATCGACGTGCAGGCCCTTTCCCTTGCGGTCTTCGCTGAGGTAGGTCAGCCCATGCTTGGCAGCATCGCGTGGGTTGCGCCATCCGGCGGCGCCGGGCACCGGCTTGCCCAGCAGCTCCACGCTGCCGCTCGCGGGCCGCAAGCCGAGCAGACCTTCGAAGAGTTCGGTTCGGCCGGCGCCGACAAGGCCGGCGAAGCCGAGGATTTCGCCAGGGCGCACTTCGAAGCTCGCGTCCTGCGCCCAACCGGGCACGCTGAAATTGCGCACCGTCATCGCGGGCGCATCGGCCGTCACGACCACGTCGCGCGGCGGATACAGGTCCGACAGTTCGCGGCCGACCATGAGGTTCGCCATCTGATGGCGTGTGATGTCGGCCGTCAACGAGCGCGCGACGAATCGGCCGTCGCGCATCACGATCACTTCGTCGGTCACGCGCTCGACTTCATCGAGCTTGTGCGAGATGTAGACGATGGTCACGCCATCGGCACGCAGTTGCGCAATGAGATTGAAGAGGCGTTCGGTCTCGCCTGGGGTGAGCGTGGCGGTTGGCTCGTCCATGATGAGCAGCCGGGCGCGACGCGCGACGGCCTTGGCGATCTCGACCAGTTGCTTCTCGGCGACGATGAGGCGGCGCACCTTGGTCGTCGGGTCGACCCGCAGTCCGACCTGCGCGAGTGCAGCGGCAGCGTCGCGTTCCATCGAGGCGTCGTCGAGCAGCCAACCTCTTTTTTTCTCGTGCCCCAGGAAGATGTTTTGCGCGACGCTCAAATCTTCAGCGAGGTTGAACTCCTGGTGGATCAGCACGATGCCGAGCGCCTCGGCGTCTCTCGAGCTCGCGAATACCTGCTGCGTGCCGTTGACGCGCAATGCGCCGCCGGTCAACGGCTCGTAGCCGGCCAGGATCTTCATCAACGTCGACTTGCCGGCGCCGTTTTCGCCGAGCAAGCCGTAGACGCGACCAGGTGCCAGGGCGAAGCTCACGCCGTGCAGCACCTGCACCGCGCCGAACGCCTTGACAACGTTGTCGAACTCGACGGACACGCCAGAGCCACTGATCATGGCGCCACTCCACGCACCCTGAGCGTCTCTTGCATGGCCAGCACGCCCGCGCCGATCAAACCGCCCTGTGTGCCCAGCGGCGTGTACTGAATTTCGAGGTGCCGCGTCGAGAGCGCCAGCGACCGCTGGTAAACGCTCTGACGGACCGACGCCAGAAAGAGCGGGCCGATGCGCGTGATGCCACCGCCGATGAACACGTGCGATGGATTGAAGAAGTTGACGACCGACGCCAGCATCTGGCCTATCAGACTGCCGGCGCGCTGGATGATGGCGTTGGCCGCAGCGTCGCCTTCGCGGCTGGCGTGGCCGACGTCGAGCGCTTCGATCGTTCCGTGGGCACGCAGGCATTCGGCCAGCGCGGCGCTCTGGCCCGCTTCTGCCGCCGCCACGGCCATGCGCGTGATCGCCGGTCCCGCCGCCATCACTTCGACACACCCGAGGTTGCCGCAATGACAGCGCGGCCCTTCCTGGTCGACGCAGATGTGGCCGACGTCGCCCGCCGCACCGGCAGCACCGCGGTACACCTCGCCGTGGCACACGATGCCGCAGCCGATGCCGGTGCCGACCTTGATTACCAGAAAGTTGGAGAGCGAGCGTTGCAGGCGCCAGAGTTCGCCGAGCGCCATCAGGTTGACGTCGTTGTCGACGAAGACGGGTGCGGCATAGTCTTCGCGCAGGTAGTCGCGGATCGAGAAGCTGTCCCATGCCGGCATCAACGGCGGGTTGACCAGTTGACCGTTCTCGAAGTTGACCGGACCAGGCACGCCGATGCCGATGCCGATCACCTCTTTGGCGCTGCTGCCGCATCGGGTGAGCAGCTCGCGCATCAAGGTGCGCACGCGGGCCAGCAAGACGCCGGGGCCGTCGCGCACATCGGCCGGCTCGGAGTGGTGCGCCAGCACAGTGAGGTCGGGCCCCAGCACGGCGACGTCGATGCTGGTCGCGCCGATGTCGATGCCGATGAGCACGCCGAGCGCGAAGTTCAGTTGAAGGTTCTCTGCGCGGCGACCGCCGGAGGATTTTTGCAGTCCCGACTCGGCGAGCAGACCTTGATCGACGAGCCCGGCGATCAGCGCATTGGCTTTGCTTTTGGAAAAGCCAAGGCGCTCCGCCATGCCATGGCGCGAACCGCCGGTCGACCAAAAGGTCGTCTCCAGCAGTTGCATCTCGTCAGCGGTGAGTGCGCTCCAACGTGCCAAGCGTTGTATCTCCATGTCTCGTTGCGCCGGTCTTGATGCCGGGCGAACGCGAATATTAGAGGCGCGGCTTCAGCCAGACAAGGCTGAACTTCGGATATGTTTAGTTCGAAGTGTTGCGATGGGGCCCGCTTTGGTGCAGCCACGAAAAAGCCGCCCGGAGGCGGCCTAATCTCAAGTACGCGTGGCGATCACTTCTTGTCGCGGTATTTGCGCAGTGCCGCGAGTTGTGCCGCCATGACCGCAAGCTCCGATTGCGCCATCGCGATGTCGATGTCGGTCTTGGCGTTCTTGAGCGCTTCTTCGGCAGCTGCCTTGGCAACGTTGGCCTTCTCGTCGTCGAGGTCCTTCCCGCGGATGGCGGTGTCGGAAAGCACGGTGACCGAGTGCGGCTGCACTTCGAGAATGCCACCCGCCACGAAGACGAACTCTTCTCCGCCGTCGGCCATCTCGATTCGCACGGCCCCCGGACGGATGCGCGTGATCAGCGGCGTGTGGCGCGGAAAGATGCCGAGCTCGCCGGCTTCACCGGGCAGCGCGACGAACTTGGCTTCGCCCGAGAAGATCGACTCTTCCGCGCTGACCACGTCCACATGAATAGTGCCTGCCATGGTGATTCCTTGTTAAGCGACCTTCTTGGCCTTTTCGAACGCCTCGTCGATACCGCCCACCATGTAGAACGCTTGTTCCGGCAGGTGGTCGGCTTCGCCGTTGACGATCATCTTGAAACCACGGATGGTCTCGGCCAGTGGCACGTATTTGCCCGGTGTTCCGGTGAACACTTCTGCCACGTGGAACGGTTGCGAGAAAAAGCGCTGGATCTTGCGGGCGCGGGCCACGGCGAGCTTGTCGTCCGGCGCGAGTTCGTCCATGCCCAGAATCGCAATGATGTCGCGCAGTTCCTTGTAGCGCTGCAGCATGCCCTGCACGGCGCGGGCCGTGTTGTAGTGCTCTTCGCCGACCACGTTGGGGTCGAGCTGGCGTGAGGTCGAATCGAGCGGGTCCACAGCGGGGTAGATGCCGAGCGAAGCGATGTCACGCGACAGCGCGACGGTCGAATCCAGGTGGGCGAAGGTAGTGGCAGGCGACGGATCGGTGTAATCGTCGGCTGGCACGTAGACGGCCTGGATCGAAGTGATCGAGCCGACCTTGGTCGACGTGATCCGCTCTTGCAGGCGGCCCATTTCTTCAGCCAGCGTGGGCTGGTAGCCCACGGCGGAGGGCATACGGCCCAGCAGTGCCGACACTTCGGTACCGGCCAGCGTATAGCGGTAGATGTTGTCGACGAAGAAGAGCACGTCACGGCCTTCGTCGCGGAACGATTCTGCGATGGTCAGACCGGTCAGCGCCACGCGCAGACGATTGCCCGGAGGCTCGTTCATCTGGCCGTAGACCATGGCCACTTTCGACTCCTCGAGGTTCTCGAGGTTCACGACGCCGGAGTCGGCCATCTCATGATAGAAGTCGTTGCCCTCACGGGTCCGCTCGCCCACACCTGCGAACACAGACACGCCCGAGTGGGCCTTGGCGATGTTGTTGATGAGTTCCATCATGTTCACGGTCTTGCCCACTCCGGCGCCACCGAACAGGCCCACCTTGCCGCCCTTGGCGAAAGGGCAGATCAGGTCGATCACCTTGATGCCGGTTTCCAGCAGGTCCTGCGACGGCGAAAGCTCGTCGTAGGCAGGCGCCTTGCGGTGGATCGATGCGGTAAGTTCCTGGCTGACCGGGCCGCGTTCGTCGATGGGCGCGCCAAGCACGTCCATGATGCGACCGAGCGTAGCCTTGCCGACCGGCACCGTGATGGGCGCGTTCGTGTTGGTCACGATCAGGCCGCGGCGCAGGCCGTCGGACGAACCGAGCGCAATGGTGCGCACGATGCCGTCGCCGAGCTGCTGCTGGACTTCGAGCGTCAGCGCGCTGCCGGCGAACTTGAGCGCGTCGTAAATCTTCGGCATCTGGTCACGCGGGAATTCCACGTCGACCACGGCGCCGATGCATTGAACGATCTTGCCTTCTGCGATTGCTTGAGCCATGTGTGCTCCGATAAAAGTTGTTTGTTTGAGAACGTCGACTGAAGCGCTGAGACTTAAACGCCGGCGGCGGCTGCCGCACCTGCGACGATCTCGGACAGTTCTTTGGTGATGCCGGCCTGACGCGTCTTGTTGTAGATCAGCTTCAGCTCGCCAATCACATTGCCCGCGTTGTCGGTTGCTGCCTTCATCGCGACCATGCGCGCCGAATGCTCCGACGCCATGTTCTCGGCAACCGCCTGATAGACCAGCGATTCGACATAGCGCACCAGCAACTCGTCGATGACGCTCTGCGCATCGGGCTCGTAGATGTAGTCCCACGAATGTGCGCCCGGCTCGGTTTGAAGCGAATCGACGGCCAACGGCAGCAACTGTTCCACCAGCGGTTCTTGCTTGATGGTGTTGATGAACTTCGTGTAGCAGAGGTACACCGCCGAGATCTTGCCTTCGGCGTAAGCGTCGAGCAGCGTCTTGACCGGGCCGATCAGCTTGTCGAGGTGCGGCACGTCACCCAGATGGGTCACGTGCGCCACGACGCGCGCGCCGATGCGATTCAAGAAGCCGAGCCCCTTGCTGCCGATCGCGACTGATTCGATGGCGATGCCGGCGTTTTGCGCCTCGCGCAGCTTCACGGTCACTGCACGCAGCAGGTTGGTGTTCAACCCGCCACACAGGCCCTTGTCGCTCGTCACGATGATGAAACCGACCGCCTTGGCCTCGTTCGTCTTCATGAACGCGTGCGTGTATTCCGGGTTCGCCTTGCCGAGATTGGCCGCGATGTTGCGGATTTTTTCGCTGTAGGGGCGAGCGGCACGCATGCGTTCCTGCGCCTTGCGCATCTTGGAAACCGAGACCATTTCCATGGCCTTAGTGATCTTCTTGGTGTTCTCCACCGATTTGATCTTGCCGCGGATTTCCTTACCTGCTGCCATGTCAGTTCCTTGTCGTCAGGTCGATCGGGGCGATCAGGCGAACGACTTCTTGAAAGCGGTGACGGCGGCCGTCAATTCGGCTTCCGCATCCTTGTCGAGCGCCTTGGCTTTTTCGATCTTGTCGAGGAGCGGTGCGTAACTCGACTTCAGGAATTGATGCAGACCGTATTCGAACGGCAGCACCTTCTTGATCTCGAGATCGTCCATGAAGCCCTTGTTCACCGCGAACAGCGTCGCACCCATCAACGAGACAGGCAGCGGGCTGTATTGCGCCTGCTTGAGCAGTTCGGTCACGCGGGCCCCACGGTCGAGTTGCTTGCGGGTGGCTTCGTCGAGGTCGGACGCGAACTGCGCGAACGCGGCCAGTTCACGGTACTGCGCCAAGTCGGTACGAATGCCGCCTGACAGACTTTTGATGATCTTTGTCTGCGCAGCCGAACCGACGCGCGACACCGAGATGCCCGCATTGATGGCAGGACGGATACCGGCGTTGAAAAGATTGGTCTCCAGAAAAATCTGGCCATCGGTAATCGAGATCACGTTGGTCGGCACGAACGCGGACACGTCGCCGGCTTGTGTCTCGATGATTGGCAGCGCCGTCAGTGAACCGGTCTTACCCTTGACTGCACCCTTGGTGAAGTCTTCGACGTATTTTTCGTTCACGCGGGCGGCGCGCTCGAGCAGGCGGCTGTGGAGATAGAACACGTCGCCTGGGTAGGCTTCGCGACCTGGTGGCCGACGCAGCAGCAGCGACACCTGGCGGTAGGCCACGGCCTGCTTGGAAAGGTCGTCGTACACGATCAGCGCGTCTTCTCCACGGTCGCGGAAATACTCGCCCATGGTGCAGCCCGAGTAGGCCGACACGTACTGCATGGCGGCCGATTCCGATGCGGAAGCAGCGACCACGATGGTGTAGTCCATAGCACCCGCTTGCTCGAGCGCACGCACCACGTTCTTGATCGAGGAAGCCTTCTGGCCAATCGCGACGTAGACGCAAGTGACGTTCTGGCCCTTCTGGTTGATGATCGCGTCGATCGCGACGGCGGTCTTACCGGTCTGCCGGTCACCGATGATCAGCTCGCGCTGACCGCGGCCGATCGGCACCATCGAATCGATCGACTTGAGACCGGTTTGCAGCGGCTGGTCGACAGACTTGCGGGCGATCACGCCCGGAGCGACCTTTTCGATCACGTCGGTCATCTTGGCGTTGATCGGGCCCTTGCCGTCGATCGGCTGACCCAGTGCATTCACCACGCGGCCGATCAGTTCCGGGCCCACGGGCACCTCGAGAATGCGGCCCGTGCACTTCACGGTATCGCCTTCGGAGATGTGCTCGTACTCGCCCAGAATCACAGAACCGACGGAGTCACGCTCGAGATTCAGTGCCAGCCCGTAAGTCGGAGTGCCGTCGGCTGTCGGCGGGAACTCGAGCATTTCGCCCTGCATCGCATCGGACAGACCATGCACGCGCACGATGCCGTCGGTAACGGACACCACGGTGCCTTCATTGCGAATGTTCGCGCTGACGCCGAGGCCTTCGATACGGCTCTTGATCAGCTCGGAAATTTCTGCGGAATTGAGTTGCATGACTCTTTCCTTCTTTCTTTGTAAAGGGCTGGAGGCTGGGGGCCGTCAGGCCGCCAGCGCAACTTTCATTTGTTCGAGGCGCGCTTTGACGGAGGTGTCGAGCACCTCGTCGCCGACCACCACACGAATGCCGCCGATGAGCGCCGGCTCTTGCTGAACCGTCACCTGCAGCTTGCGGCCGAAGCGCTTTTCGAGCGCGGCCGACACGCCGACCAGGGCTGCGTCGTCGATTGGGAAAGCGCTGTACACGATGGCGTCCGAAGAACCGCTTCGGGCATTCGCGAGTGCCCGGAACTGCTTCGCAATTTCCGGCAGCACCGCAAAACGGCCGTTGTCGAGCAACGCGCCCAGAAAGTTCTGCGCAGGTGCCGTCAGCGGCGCACCGTTGGCACTCGTTACGATGCCGAGCATTTGCTCGGTGGTCGTACGCGGGCCGCTGGCGAACTGCAGCAAGGCAGGGTCGGTCGAGATCACGGCCAGCTTGTCGAGCCAGGCGCTGGTGGCACCGAGGTTCGACGAAGACGCTTTGAACAGCGCCTCGGCGTAAGGACGTGCGATGGTGGCGAGTTCAGCCATGGTGCCTCAAAGCTCGGTCTGCAGGCGGGCCAGCAAATCGGCGTGCACGGCCGGATTCACTTCCTTGCGCAGGATCTGCTCTGCGCCCTTGACGGCAAGTGCTGCAACTTGCTCGCGCAATGCTTCGCGTGCCTTCAGCGCTTGCTGATCGGCTTCGACGCGCGCGGCTGCAACGATCTTGCTGCCCTCTTCGGTCGCACGCGACTTGGCTTCTTCGATGATGGCCTGTGCGCGACGCTCAGCATCGGCCACGCGTTGCGCGGACTCGTTGCGCGCTTGGCCGAGTTCGACTTCCACGCGCTTGTTGGCGGCGGACAACTCGGACTTGGCCTTGTCGGCAGCAGCGAGGCCTTCGGCGATCTTCGCGGCGCGCTCGTCGAGCGCCTTCGTGATCGGCGGCCACACGAACTTCATCGTGAACCCAACCAGGATCAGGAACACGATCATCTGAACGATCAGGGTACCGGTAATGCTCACTTTTTACCCTCTCTATGGGATTGAAACCGAGGCCATCTCACCAGTGAAAAACAGGGAAACGACATCGAAGGTCCGATGAGAAGGACTTACTTGGGCAGGTTGGCGATTTGCGCCAGGAAAGGGTTGGCCGTAGCAAACCACAACGCAATACCGGTACCAATAATGAAAGCGGCGTCGATCAGACCAGCCAGCAGGAACATCTTGGTTTGCAGTTCGCCCATGAGTTCGGGTTGGCGTGCAGCCGATTCGAGGTACTTGCTGCCCATGATGCCGATGCCGATGCATGCGCCGACAGCGCCCAGACCGATGATGAGGCCGGCGGCCAGTGCAACAAAGCTAATAACTTCCATGATGACTCCTAGAGGACTTTGGTTGACGAGAAACAGAAAACAGAAAACGAAACTGGGTCGATCCGAAGATCAATGTTGATCGTGGGCCTGACCCACGTAGACCAGCGCCAGCATCATGAACACGAACGCTTGCAGCGTGATGATCAGGATGTGGAAGATGGCCCATGCCGTACCAGCCACTATGTGGCCCAGCGCGAGCAGGATACCGGTCGCCGACAACGACCAGGCGCCGCCCATCAGGGCGATCAGCAAAAAGATCAGCTCCCCGGCGTACATGTTGCCGAACAGCCGCATGCCATGCGAAACCGTCTTGGCGACGAACTCGATGATCTGCATCGCGAAGTTGAACGGGTACAACGCCCAATGATTGCCGAAGGGCGCAGTGAAAAGCTCGTGAACCCAACCGCCAAGGCCCTTGATCTTGATGTTGTAGTACAGGCAGATGAGCAGCACCGCAACCGACATACCCATGCTGATCGACAGATCGGCGGTCGGCACTACGCGAAGGTAGGCGTGATGCGGATCGCCACCGGCCGCGCCATAGACCTTTTCCCAGATGAACGGGAACAGATCCACCGGGAACAGGTCCATCGCGTTAAGCATGAAAATCCACACGAAGATCGTCAGCGCGAGCGGCGCGACGAACTTGCGGCTCTGGGCGTTGTGCACGATGCCCTTGGCCTGCTGATCAACCATTTCGACGAGCAGTTCGACAAAGGCCTGGAACCGTCCAGGCACGCCCGACGTCGCCTTGCGCGCAGCCAGCCACAAGAAAAAGCAACCGAGCGCGCCGAGCGCGATCGAGAAAAACAATGAATCGAAATTGAAGACCGAAAAATCGGCTACGCCACCCGGCTTGGAGCTTTGCAGATGCGTCAAGTGGTGAACGATGTATTCACCAGCTGTTGGACCGTGTTCCGCAGCGTTTTCAGCAGCCATTCCGTTACTTGTCTCGTTATTGCCGGCGCCGGGGCGTTAACGCCACCGCCAACCAGGCCGCCTTCATTGTGACCACCAAACCGACCAGCATTGCAGGCCAGCTCAGCGCCGTAATCAGCCTTGGCGCCGCGATCAACATCGCGAGCGACAAGGCCATCTTGACCATTTCCCACAAAAAGAATCCAAACACCGCGGTGCCCGGATTCAGGGAAGAAAACTTGCCGGTCAGCCCCCGCGCGAACACCGCAGCGGGAATGACCACTGCCAGCGCGCCGTACCCAGCCGACCAACCTAGATTTTGCCTCCCGGTCAGGCCCCAGGCGGCCAAAGCCACCAGCACCCCGACCACCAACTGGCCCGCGATCACCCGCCAAAGGGAAACCGACGGGCTCTTAGCCCTCAACGCCTGCGCCTCATCGGCCGTGAGCGGCTTGAAGTCAGCTTCCTGGTCGTTTACTTGCGTATCAAAAGTATCCACGTCGTCCCGGGCGATTTTTTTCATTAAAGTGAAGCCCGGGGACAGCGCAGAGCGATCAGGAATTTCTACAAAGCCATTGATTATAAGTAAATCCAATGCCTTTCCAGGCATGACCGCACACCAATGCGCAAAACGTGCAGCGAGAGCGGAACCTTTGCCTCTACCAAGAGCACACCAAGGCCGGCCGACCATAATTCCTCATGCACCCGATCGCCAACGCCTTGCCCGACACGCTCTGCTACCTCGATGGGGAGTACACCCCGCTGCGTGACGCCAAAGTGAGCGTGCTCGACCGGGGTTTTATCTTCGGGGATGGTGTTTACGAAGTCGTCCCGGTCTACGAAGGGCGACCTTTTTGCTTCGAAGAACACATGGCGCGGCTGGGTCGGTCTCTGGCCGAGTTGCAGATCGATAACCCGCTCACGCTAGACCAGTGGCGCGATATCACGATGCGGCTCGCCGCGCCGGGCGGCGCCTTGCCGCAAACCGTCTACTACCAGGTGACGCGTGGGGTAGCGCTGCGAGACCACGCGATGCCGAAAGGCCTAATGCCCACCGTGTTCGCAATGGTCAACCCTATGAAGCCGGTGCCCGATGCGGTGCGCGCTGCGGGTGTTAGTTGCGTCACCGCCGCCGACTTTCGCTGGCAAAAAGCGCACATCAAGGCCACGAGCCTGCTGGGCGCGGTGCTGGCGCGGCAGATCAGCGCCGACGCTGGCGCCACCGAGACCGTGATGTTTCGCGGCGAGTTCCTGAGCGAAGCGTCGTCCAGCAACGTATGGGTCGTCAAAGACGGCCGCATGAGCGGATCACCCAAAGACGAACTCGTGCTGGCCGGCATTCGTTATGGATTGCTCGAACGACTGTGCGGTGACAGCGGCACCCCCTTCGAATTGCGGCGGATCAAGCGGGACGAAGTGTTCGGTGCCGACGAATTGCTGCTGTCGTCCGCGACCAAGGAAGTGTTGCCAGTGGTGACGCTCGATGGCCAACCCATTGGCAAAGGCCGACCCGGCCCCATCTATCGAAAACTGTACGCGGCTTACCAGGACGCGAAGCAGCGCAATCGCTAACCGAAACACCCTACGGAGCCCGTCATGAGCACGCCTGATCCCATTAAACAGGAATCGCTGATCGCATACCCGTCCCAGTTCCCGATCAAGGTGATGGGCGTCAAGGCCGACGGTTTCGTGCATGCCATCACGCAGATCGCCGAACGGTTCGATCCGAGCTTCGACGCGACCACGGTCGAACTGCGCGACAGCAAGGCCGGCAACTACCTGGGCGTGACGATCACCGTCACCGCTACCAGTCGTGAACAGCTCGATGAGCTGTATCGGGCGCTGTCGTCGCACCCTTCAGTCAAGGTCGTTCTTTGAGGCTTTCGCGTTCGCTGGAGCGCCGAAGACAACTTCGCTGCGCGCCGTGCGTTTTTAGTCTGGCGATCTGCGCGCTGCACGCAGGGCCGGAGGCGAAATGACCGCTCCGGCGACTTCGCCACACATCGACGCACCGCAAGAGCCGATGCCGATCGAAGTGCAGCGGCTTGGCCCTGCCGACTACGCAGCGACCTTCGCCGAGATGAAAAATTTCACGCAGGAACGCACCGCAGAAACACCCGACATGCTCTGGCTGTGCGAACACGACGCGGTTTTCACGCAGGGTCTCGCGGGCAAGCGGGACCATATCCTCGACGCCGGCGACATCCCGATCGTGCAATCCGACCGCGGCGGTCAGGTGACTTATCACGGACCGGGCCAAGTCGTCGCCTACCCATTGCTCGATCTGCGCCGCGCTGGCTACTACGTCAAAGAGTACGTCTATCGCATGGAAGAATCGGTGCTCCGCACGTTGGCGCATTTCGGCGTGACAGGGCATCGCATCGTTGGCGCACCAGGTATTTACGTTCGGCTGGACGATCCGTTTTCGCATGCGCGGCTGGCCTCATCGGCAATGCCTGCATCGATGGGAACCTTAGCAAGCACATCTGCGGGTGCACTGCCGATCGATACCTTCGCCGGCCTCGGCAAGATCGCCGCGCTCGGCATCAAAGTCAGCCGCCATTGCACGTACCACGGTGTTGCGCTCAACGTCGCGATGGACCTCGAACCCTTCTCGCGCATCAACCCTTGCGGCTATGCGGGGCTGAAAACAGTCGACCTTTCTACAATCGGCGTCCGAACCACTTGGGACGACGCTGCCCGGGTGTTGAGCCAGAAGCTCATCACCGCCCTTGCACCCTGATCCCGCCCTAGCAGTCCGATATGAGCACCACCGAAGTCGTCCGCGACATCCAGAGCCAGGAAACCTACAACCCTCTTGCCAAGCAGAAGGCCGCGGCCAAGCTGTCGCGCATTCCGGTCAAGGTAATCCAGAGGGAGGTGCTGAAGAAGCCGGAGTGGATTCGGGTGCGCGCCGGTTCGCCGACAACGCGCTTCTACGAGATCAAGCAGATCCTGCGGGAAAGCAATCTGCACACGGTGTGTGAAGAAGCGTCGTGCCCGAACATCGGCGAATGCTTCGGCAACGGCACCGCGACCTTCATGATCATGGGCGACAAGTGCACGCGGCGCTGCCCGTTCTGCGATGTCGGCCACGGCCGACCCGACCCCCTCGACAAGGACGAGCCGCTCAATTTGGCGAAGACCATCGCCAGGCTGAAGTTGAAGTACGTGGTGATCACCAGCGTCGACAGGGACGATTTGCGAGATGGTGGCAGCCAGCACTTCGTCGACTGCATCCGCAACATCCGCGAACTCTCGCCGATGACGCAGATCGAAATTCTGGTGCCCGACTTCCGCGGCCGCGACGACCGCGCGCTGGAGATTTTGAAGCTCGCGCCGCCAGATGTGATGAACCACAACCTGGAAACCGCGCCGCGCCTGTACAAAGAAGCGCGTCCCGGCAGCGACTACCAGTTCAGCTTGAACCTGCTGAAGAAGTTCAAGGCGTTGCATCCGAAAGTACCGACCAAGAGCGGCATCATGGTGGGCCTGGGCGAGACCGACGAAGAAATTTTGCAAGTGATGCGCGACATGCGCGAAAACGAGATCGACATGCTGACCATTGGCCAGTACCTGTCGCCATCGACCTCACACCTGCCGGTGCGCCGCTATGTGCACCCGGACACCTTCAAGATGTTCGAGGAAGAGGCCTACAAGATGGGTTTCAGCCATGCAGCAGTGGGTGCGATGGTGCGCAGCAGCTACCACGCCGACCAGCAGGCGCACGCAGCGGGCGTTTAACGCCGTTGACGGGCTGAAAAGCCTGCAGCCGGACTTCTCAGCGCCAGCCGCGATGCCAGCCGTATTGCGGGTGGTGCCAGCCGTAACCGTAGCGAGGGTGCTGCATCCAGATGAAGCCGACGCCCGGGCTCACATAGGTCGGCGTTACCGAAATGATCGGCGGCTCGACATACACGGGCCCCGGCGCGCCGTATGGGCCAGGGGCCACGACGCAACCTGCAGTCGAGAGCAAAAGTCCGAGTACCACCGCGGCGCTTGCGCATCGGGCGATCTTGTTTTCAGTCATGAATGCTCAGCTAGAGCTGGACCGACGGGGCTGCGGCTGTCGCGTTGGCGGGCCTGAACGCTTGTCGTCTGCGCGAACAACATTGATCATCGGGATCGTATTGAAAGTATTCGTCATGTGCAGACAACGCCCTGCCCGTGGACCGGGTTGACGGCTCCCGTCTCCCGGTAATCCCTGATACATAGCTTTGACTGAGCTTTACTCTCGCCCCACCACCTCTTTTCAGCCAGATCAAACCCTGATGGACACCTTCCAGACCGCCATCGATCGCGTTTTCGGCGCGATTTCCGACCTCATCGCGCTCCACGCACGGCAAAACCCCGAGCGCCCCGCTCTGCGCGATGCCGGCACCACGCTGAATTACGCCGAACTCGACGCGCTGATGGACCGCATCGCGGCGAGCCTGCAGCGCGACGGTCTGGGCGCCGGTGACGCTATCGCAATTTGCGCAGCGGCTTCGGTGCCGTACGCAGCCGTGTTTCTGGGCGCGTTGCGTGCCGGAGTCGCCGTGGCACCGCTGGCGCCCGGATCGACGTCCGCCAGTCTGGCCCGAATGATGGAAGACTCCGAAGCGCGCCTGCTGTTCATTGATGCATCGACTGCCGACGGCACCGGCAACGCACCCACGCCGACCCGCATCACGCTTGACGGCTCGAACGCCGGCCGCACATTCGATGACTGGCTGTTGCCCGTCGGCGCCCAGCCCGCCGCGGTCGAGGTGCAGCCGTCGTGGCCTTTCAACATCATCTATTCATCGGGCACCACCGGCGAGCCCAAAGGCATCGTGCAAGGTCACGGCATGCGCTGGGCGCACGTTCAGCGTGGCGCCAAATACGGCTACGGCCGCGACACCGTCACGCTGCTCTCGACACCGCTGTACTCCAACACCACGCTGGTCGTCTTTTTTCCGACGCTGGCGTTCGGCGGCTGCGTGATCCTGATGCCGAAGTTCGATGCGGTCGGCTACCTGACACTCGCCGAGCAACATCGCGTCACGCACACGATGCTCGTGCCGGTTCAGTACCAGCGCCTGATGGCGAATTTGGCCTTCGGCGACCACGACCTGTCATCGTTTCGTGCCAAGTTCAGCACCAGCGCACCGTTCGGTGCCGCTCTCAAGGCCGACGTGCTCGCGCGCTGGCCCGGCGGGCTGATCGAGTTCTATGGCATGACCGAAGGCGGTGGCACCTGCATCCTCGAGGCACACCTGCACCCGACCAAACTGCACACTGTCGGGCGGGCGGCCGAAGGCAGCGACATTCGGCTTATCGATGAAGACGGTCGCGAGGTCGCACCGGGCGCCGACGGCGAGGTCGTCGGCAGTTCGGCCGGCATGATGACCGGCTACCACCGCCAGCCCGAAAAAACGCGCGAGGCCGAATGGTTCGATGCAACAGGCAAACGGTTCATCCGCACCGGCGATGTCGGTCGCTTCGATGCCGACGGCTTTCTCACGCTGTTCGACCGAAAGAAGGACTTGGTCATCAGCGGCGGCTTCAACATCTACCCGAGTGATCTCGAGGCCGTGGTGCGCGCGCATCCGGCCGTCGCGGATGTTGCCGTGGTCGGTGTTCCGTCCGAACAATGGGGCGAAACGCCGGTGGCGTTCGTGGTGCGCCGCGCAGGCGATGACACGCCTGAGGACACGCTCTTGCAATGGACCAATGCGCAGCTCGGCAAGACGCAGCGACTGTCGGCCTTGCATTGGATCGACGAGCTGCCGCGCAGTGCGATCGGCAAGGTGTTGAAGCGCGAGTTGCGCGAGCGGGTGCGTTAAGTCTTCCGCGCATATCGATGCGCGACCGAGGCCCGCGCATCGACACCCGCGGCACGTGCTCTAAGCTCGCGCGCCATGTCTTCGACTCTCTACGCTCTCATCGCCATCGCCATCTGGGCCACGCTCGCTTCGCTCGGCAGCGCGCTGTCGCACGTTCCGCCTTTTCTCCTGACGGGACTCGCGCTCATCATCGGAAGCATGCCGAGCTGGCCACTGGTGCTGCGCGACCGCGCGGCCTGGAAGGTGCCGAAGACGACGCTCGCGCTCGGCATCTACGGCCTCTTCGGCTTTCACTTTCTGCTGTTCATCGCACTGCGTCACGCGCCACCGATCGAGGCCAATCTGGTGAACTACCTTTGGCCGTTGTTCATGGTGGTGTTGGCGCCGTTGCTGCTGCCGGGCGTGTCGTTGCGGCCGTTGCACATCGTCGCTGCACTGCTCGGCTTCGTGGGTGCCGCCGTTGCCATCCTCGGCGCACGCAGCGGCACGGCATCGTCTGCAGTGACCGAGTACTGGGGCTTCGTTCCGGCGCTCGGTTCGGCCTTTATCTGGGCCAGCTATTCGCTGTGGACCAAGCGGGTCGCGGCCTTTCCGACGTCGGCCATCGGCCTGTTCGGCCTCGTGTCGGGCGCGCTTGCTCTGGTGTGCCATGCGTTGCTGGAACCATCGGCAACGCTCGTCGGCAAGGACTGGATGCTGATCGTGCTATGCGGCCTCGGCCCACTCGGCGCGGCTTTCTTCGTCTGGGACATGGCGCTCAAGCGTGGCGACGCGCGGCAGATCGGCATCCTGAGTTACCTCACACCGCTGGCCTCGACGGCTCTGCTCCTGCTGGTGACGGGTCGCCCGCTCACATGGTCGATCGCGTTGGCGGCCGCGCTGATCATCGCCGCCGCACTCATGGGCTCGCGCGCAAGCGGTCGCGCGGGTCGCGCGCCAGCCGCATAGGCTCTGCTCGCTATCGATTCAGTGGCATTCGTCTCGCCAAGGCAGTATCTTCATCCAAGGCACAACCCCAATTGACCCCAAGGAGATCCTCATGCCCCTCGTTCGCATCGACCTCGCACGCGGCAAATCGGTCGCGCAGCGCCAGACCATCGGCGACGTCATCTACAACGCGATGATCGCGACCATCAACGTGCCGAAGGACGATCGATTCCAGATCATCACCGAGCACGCGCCGGACGACCTCATCGTCGACAAGACCTACATGGGCATCCAGCGCACCGCCGACTGCGTGCTGATCCAGATCACGCTGAACGAAGGGCGCACGGTCGAGCAGAAGCAAACCTCCTACAAGGCCATCGTCGATGGGCTGCACGAACGACTCGGCATGCGACGCGAGGACGTCTTCATCAATCTTGTCGAGGTGCGCAAGGAGAACTGGTCGTTCGGCAATGGCGAGGCGCAGTATGTGACCTGACTTGATTCGAGGTGCTCAGCGGTGAGCAAGCGTCAAAGTTCGAGTACCAGCCGATCACCGCACGCACGCGAGCAGCAGGTCATCATCTTCACACCGGCCTCGCGCTCGGCGCGCGTGAGCACCACGTCGCGATGATTCACCTTGCCTGACAGCACGCGCACTTCGCACGAGCCGCACAGGCCTTCTTCGCAATCGCTCTGCACGTCGATGTTGGCGGCGCGCAGGGCCGACAGCACGGTCTGGTCCGCGGCCACATGCACGACGATGCCGGAGTCTTTCAACTCGACATCGAAGGCACGCTCGCGTAATGGGTCGAGCGTGCGCAAGGTCGATACGAAATGCTCGATGTGCAGCGTGTCTTCGGGCCACGCGGCGCAATGCGCTTCGAGCGCTTGCAGCATCCGCAGCGGACCGCACGCGTAGACCTGCGTGCCCATTTCGGGTGTGGCGAGCAGCGCCGCCAAGTCGTTGCGCGGGCCTTCGTCCTGCGCGTAGACCTTCAACCGGTCTCCATGCAACGTGCGCAACGCATCCAGAAATGCCATCGTGGCGCGGTGCCGACCGCTGTAGTGCAGCTCGTAGTCGATGCCGAGTTCCTTGGCGCGTCGCGCCATCGCACTGATAGGCGTGATACCGATGCCGCCCGCGATGAAGATGAGCTTGCGCGCGGACTCGTCGAGATGAAAGTGATTGCGCGGCCCACGGATCTTGAGCTTGTCGCCGACCTGAATCGACGTATGGACCCAGCTCGATCCACCGCGGCTCTCCGGGTCGCGCAGCACCGCGATCTCGAACGCGCTCGTATCTGCAGGATTACCGCACAGCGAGTACTGGCGCGACACATCGGGATGTCCGCATTCGATGTCGATGTGCGAGCCCGGCGCCCAACGCGGCATCGGTCGTCCATCGGGTGCGACCACGCGCAGCTTGACGATGCCTTCGGCCACCGGCGTGACGCTCTCGACCACCACCGGCCGAGTGATCGCACCCTTCGACGGTTCACCTAGCCGTAATGGCTCGACGCCTTGCGGACGACGCAACGCAGGATGTGCGCGCTCGGGGTTGTGCACCGGGTCCCACTCGACCCACAAATGCTCGGGCCCGCGAAACGACGTGTTGGGCACATAGCTGAACTGTTGCGGCGCGAGACGCATGTGCGGCAGGCGCCGACTGAACTCCTCCAGAAAAATCTGCATCTCCATGCGCGCCAGGTTCTTGCCCATGCACTGGTGCGAGCCATAGCCGAAGGTGAGATGGTCGCTCGCGTTGTCGCGCCGGATGTCGAACAGATCGCCATCGGGAAAGTGCGCCTCGTCGTGGTTGGCCGACGAGGTCACGATGAGCAGCTTGGAGCCCGCCGGCAGATCGACACCGTCGATGCGCGAATCTTTCGTGACCATGCGGCGCCAGGCCGCGACCGAGCCGTTATGGCGCAGGCACTCTTCGACCGCGTTAGGAATCAGGCTCGCGTCTTCACACATTTCGCGCCACGCGTCCGGATGCTGCAGCAGCAGCTTCATCGCATTGGCAGACGCATTGGCTGTGGTTTCGTGCGCGGCCACGATGCCGGCCATCATCATCGAGTGCAGGTACGAATCGGTGACGACATCGGGCAGCTCGCGTTGCTTGCGCAAACCGTATTGCATCCATCCACCACTTTCCGCGGCACCGGGGCCATCGAGATCCTGGCGCATCTTGTCGAGCACCTTGCCAGCGAACTGCCAGAAGTTGCCGACCGCGTGCGCCACCGCCGCCTGCTCTTCGGGCTTGGGCCGGCCCCAAGTGTTGACGGTGTGCGCGATCGAGTACTTGCGCAGCGTGTCCATGTCTTCTTCGGGTACGCCGAGGAAGTGCAGCGCTACCGTGAGCGGGATTTCCCACAGCATCTGGTCGACCAGGTCGGCCTTGCCGTCGTCGATAAAACGATCGACGTACTCACGCGCAAGTTGCCGCACCATCGGCTCGTGGTGCTTCAGTTCTTCAGGCGTGAACGAGTGCATCAGCGCGCGGCGCCGCGGCATGTGCGCGGGCTCGTCTTCGTTGACCAGCGTACGGTTCAGCGCGAAGCCGTAAGACGCCAACACCGCATTGGCTTCGTCGCCGGTCGGGGTGATCTTTTCGAGCGCGATCGACGGGCTGAAAGTGATGTTGTCCCGAAAGATCGCCTTGATGTCGTCGTAGCGCGTGACGACCCAGTAGCCGAGCTTGGGGCTCCAGAAGATCGGCTCTTGCTCACGCGCCCAGCGCACGTACTCCGGCGGGTCTTGCTGGTAGCCGTCTTCGAACGGATCGAAGTCGGCCGCGCGCTGACTCACCGGACAACCGGTGGGCGTACGCTCCGCGGACAACGGCCCGTGCGCCACCGGGCAGCCCGCACCGCGGACCGGGGGTTCGAGCGTGCTCATCAATCCAGCGTGATTTTCAGGTCTCGGATCAGCTTTTGCCAGCGCACGGTTTCCGTTCTGAGCAGCTCGGCGAACTGTGCCGGCGTGTTGCCGACCGGCTCCACGCCGAAGTCTTCGAGCCGCTTGTGCACTGCGGGGTCGTTGATGGCCGCGACCACCTGCTTGTTGAGCGCAGCGATCACCTCGGGCGGTGTCGCGGCGGGCACCACCATCCCGACCAGCGCAGCGGCCTCGACGTTCTTGTAGCCCAGCTCGGCGAAGGTCGGCACGTCAGGCAACTGCGGCAGGCGCGTTGCGTTGGCCACCGCCAACGCCTTGACCTTACCGCCCTTGATGAAGCCGGCACCGGCCGCCAAGTCGACCATCATCGCCGGCACCTGTCCACCGGCCACATCGGCAAGCGCTGGCGCGGCACCGCGGTACGGCGCGTGGACCATGAAAAGGCCGGCTTCCGACTTGAGCAATTCCATCGCCAGATGGTGCGGACTGCCGGCGCCGGCCGATGCGTAGTTGAGCCCGCCGGGCTTGGCCTTAGCCTGCGCGATGAAGTCCTTGGCGTCTTTGACCGAGATGCCCGGACCGACCACCAGGATCATCGGGAAGCGACCCATCAACGTGACGGGCGCCAGGTCTTTGGTCGGGCTGTAGCTCAGCGTCTTGTAGAGCACCGGGTTGTAGACCAGCGTGCCGTTGTCGGCGGACAGCACCGTGTAGCCGTCGGGCGCCGCGCGTGCCACTTCCGAAGCGCCGATCGCTGTGTTGCCGCCCGGCTTGTTGTCGACCAGGATCGACTGACCGATCTGCGTCGACATCACCTGGCTGATGGAGCGCGCCAGAAAGTCGGAGCCGCCGCCGGCCGCGTAAGGCACGACCCAGCGGATCGGCTTGGAGGGAAAGGTTTGCGCTTGCGCCATGGCGCCCGACGCGGCGAGCAAAGGCAGTGCCAGCAGGCAGCTCGCCAAAATTTTCTTCATGCATGTCTCCAAACAGTGATCGATAAAAAGCCCGGCTTAGTGTCCTCTGCCGGGCCCGATTCTTCATGGGTGTTTACCGTGACGACACGGCACAAATTGCCTCGATCGGACAGCCTCAGTCGGTCGCGACTTCGAGCACCAGCTTGCCGAAGTTCTCGCCGGCAAAAAGCTTGTTGAGCGACTCGGGGAAAGTCTCGATGCCCTTGACCACGTCTTCCTTGCTCTTCATGCGACCGTCTTTCAGGTAGCCGGCCAATTCCTTGATCGCGATCGGGTAACGGTCGGCGTAGTCGAACACCACGATGCCTTCCATGCGCGCGCGATTCACCAGCAGGCTCAGGTAGTTGCGCGGGCCAGCAGCGGGCATGCTGTTGGCGTTGTTGTACTGGCTGATGGCGCCGCAAATGATGACGCGTGCTTTGCGTGCGAGCTTGGCCAATACCGCGTCGAGGATGTCACCACCGACGTTGTCGAAGTAGATGTCCACGCCCTTGGGGCAATGCTCTTTCAGGCCCGCGCGCACCGCGCCCTCGCCAGCTTTGTAGTCGATGCAGGCGTCGAAGCCCAGCTCTTGGACCACCCACTTGCACTTGGCCTCGCCGCCGGCGATACCGAACACGCGGCAACCCTTGATCTTCGCGAGCTGGCCGACGGTCTGTCCGACCGCGCCTGCTGCGCCCGACACCACGACGGTCTCGCCCTCCTTCGGCTGGCCGACATCCATCAGGCCGAAGTAGCCGGTCATACCCGGCATGCCGAGCACGTTGAGCCACTGGCCGATGCTGCCGGCGCGGAGGTCGATCTTGACCAAGCCATTGCGCTTCAACTCGTCTTGCGCAATCACGATGTACTCCTGCACGCCGAGCGTGCCGTACACCGTGTCGCCGACCGCGAAGGCCGGATTCTTCGAAGCGATGATCCTGCCGATACCGCCGGCCCGCATCACCTCGCCGATGGCGACCGGTGGGATGTAGCTCCTGGCGTCGTTGAGCCAGCCGCGCATGGCGGGGTCGAGCGACAGCGACAAGGTCTTGACCAGCACGCCGCCGTCGGCCGGCTCGCCGACCGCTTCGTCGGTAAAGCTCCAATGCTCGCGCGTGGCAGCGGCGTCGGGGCGTTTGGCAAGGCGAACCTGGTGGTTGACGAGAGCGGTCATGGTGTTGTCTCCTTCGTTGTGATGAGCCGGAATGCTAGTCGCGCGCCGCGGCCGCGGCGGTAGCGCAGGCGACAAAGAGGCGGCACTGAATTCGGCTGTCCGTGGCGAGCCGCGCCGCCGCTGGCGGCGATCGATCAATCGAGCCGCACGTCGACCTGCAATCCCGGCTGAGCGTTGTGCACCTGGAAGCTGCCGCCATGAGCCTCTGCCACGAGGCGGCACAAATACATGCCGAGTCCGACGCCGCCGGTGGTTCGCTGGCGCGCGCTATCCGTCCGGTAGAAAGGTTCGGTTAAGTGCGCCAGTTGCGCCTCGTCGACGCCGGGGCCGAAGTCGCGCACTTGCAGCACGACGCCCGCACCTTTCTCGGCAGCGCGCAGTGACACGCGCGGAGGCTCTGCTGCATCCACGCCGTAGTGCAAGGCGTTGTCGAGCAGGTTGCGAACCAGCAGTCGCACGCGCGTGCGGTCGAGTTGGCGTGGCACCAGATCGGTCGCCAGACAGAGGGTGACCGCGGCGGCGTGCGGCATCTCTGCCACGGTTTCGCGCACCAGCGCCGCAAGGTCGACCGGCTCGCGTTGCAATGCGGCATGAGGACTTGCGAGCCGTTCGCTTTCGAGCAGATCGCTGATGAGGTCACGCATCTCGTTCAGGTCGCGCAGCAGCGCATCGCGCTCGGGCAGCCCTTCGATCGTCGCCGGCAGCAACTCGGCGTTCAGCCGCGCACGGGTCAACGGCGAGCGCAGCTCGTGGCTCAGCGCCAGCAGCAGCGCACGCTTGGCATCGAGCATGCCGCGGATATCGTGCGCCATCGTGTTGATGCGCCGCG
Organism: Variovorax sp. LG9.2; assembly: GCF_035018885.1. Classification (NCBI taxonomy): domain Bacteria; kingdom Pseudomonadati; phylum Pseudomonadota; class Betaproteobacteria; order Burkholderiales; family Comamonadaceae; genus Variovorax; species Variovorax sp. LG9.2. The sequence continues at coordinate 38,180 of NZ_JASJXB010000030.1, forward strand.
CCAGCTCGCCCAGCTCGTCCTTGCGACGCAGCGGAATCGGCTTGTCGAAGTCGCCGGCACCGAAGCGTTCGGCGCCGGCACGGATGTCGTCGAGCGGGCGCAGCAGTCGGCGCACGTAGGCGTAGGCAAAGACGATCAGCGCCAGCAGCAGGGCCAGCGTGACCCAACCGAAACGATGCGGCCCGCGTTGCCACGGCAAGGTGCCCATGCCGAAGCTGATGCGGTGACCGTCGGCGGTGGTGCGGCCGAGCATCTCGCCGGCGCGTGAATCGAAGCCGCGGCGCTCGGTGCGATCGGGATGCGATTCCCAGTTGACCGTCGGCCCCTGAATGCGGATCGCGAGCGGCAGCCGTGCGGCCAATGCCTCGGCCCGCGACACATCGGGCGGCGAGCCGATCTCGGCCGCCAGCCGGTTCGCGTAGTCGGATACCAGGGGCACGCCGGCTTCGCGCCAGCCGCTGGCGAAGGTGCTCTGCATGCCGACGATGAAGACGGCCGTCATCGCGAAGGCGAGCAACAAAAAGACGGTGAGCAGACGGGCACGCAACGAATGGCGCCAGCGATGTCGCCAGCGTCGGCGCTCGATATGCCTCGTGCGATTCATCGCCCGACGGCCAGCGCGTAGCCGGCATTGCGCAGGGTCTTGATGCAGTCGAGCGGCTCCAGCTTCTTGCGCAGGCGACTCACCACGATGTCGACCGCGCGCGTGAAGAGCTCGGCCTCGTGGCCTCGCAGCCTGTTGAGGATGTCGTCGCGGCTGAAGACCTTGCCGGGCTCGGAAGCCAGCAACGCGAGCAGATCGAATTCGGTGCCCGTCAGTTCGACGGCGTGGCCCTGTCGCAGCACTTCGCGCTTGTCGAGATCGATGGCGAGGCCTTCAAAGACGAGGCGCGGTACATGCGTTGTCGGCATGGGCGCTGCTGCGCGTTGACGCCGCAGGATGGTTTGCACGCGCGCGACCAGCTCACGCGGCTCGAACGGTTTGGGCACGTAGTCGTCGGCGCCGAGCTCGAGGCCGACCACGCGGTCCATCACCTCGCCGCGCGCCGTCAGCATGACGATCGGGATGTCGCTTTCCTTGCGGATTTCGCGACACAGCGCGAAACCGTCCATCTCGGGCAGCATGACATCGAGGATGGCGGCGTCGTAGTGCGTCGCGCGCAGCTTGGCTAGGCCTTCGCTCGGCCGCGTGGCGCTGTCGAGCGTGAAGTCGAAGCGCGCGAAGTAACTCGCGAGCGGCGCGCCCAGGTGCTCGTCGTCGTCGATCAGAAGGATGCGCGGCATGGTCGGATTGTGGATGAGTGCCCCGGCGCCAAGCGAAGCCGGGGCGCAGGTCTCAGCTTCTCCAGCGGCGGCCGCCGCGTTGCATGAACTCACGCACCTTGGCTTGCTGGGCGGGGTTCAGGTTGTCGAAGAAATCGGCAGCGGCCAAGATGATGTCCGGGCTGCCAGTGCGAACCGCCGCCGTCTTTTCGTCGACCATCTTTGATGCAGCGGACTGGTCGAGCTTGTTGCCCGCGAAGAGCGACTGGAACTGGGTACGCATGCCACCGGCACCGCCCGCGTCGCGCATGGCGGCGCGTTGTGCGCCCAGCTTGTCGGCGAGCGTGGCGAGCTTCTGCTTTTGCACGGTATCGAGGTCGAGCTTGCCGCCGATGCGCTCGACCATCTTGGCGCGGAACTCCGCAGGGTCGCCACCGCCCCAGCGATGCGCGGCACAGCCGCCGAGACTTCCCGCCACGATGGCGGCACCGGCAAAGCCGAAGAGTGAACGTTTGATCCAGGGTTTCATGGGACTTCCTTGTGTGGGAAAAAGGGGAAGTCCGATGGTGCTTTTGGCGCGCCCCGAAGTCCTTTCGCGGCGGTATCGGCGTGTTTCGTTTTATGTCGACCGATGCCTCAGGCGCTGCTCAGCAAAGCTGCGGCACCATGACCATCGACATGTCCACACACCAACAACACCTCCTCGCCGTCGCGCTTGCCGACCTTCACCCCACCCAGATTACCGTCGGCGCTGCGGAGGTCGCCGTCAAGCGGGAGCAGTGGGCCGGCCTCAAGCGGAAGGCGCGCAAGCACACGCTCGCCGCGCACTGGTTCCCAGCGGTGAAGGGTCCCGAAGGGCGCTACTACATCGTCGACCACCACCATCTGGGCATGGCGCTGCACCAGGAAGATGTCGGCACCGTGTGGGTCATGCAACTGGACGACCTGTCGGCCATCCGTGGCGAGGCTTTTTGGCGTCTCATGGAATTCCACCGCTGGGCGCATCCGTACGACGAAAAAGGCAAGCGACAGGACTACGAGGCCATTCCGTCTCAGATCTCGAAGCTGCATGACGACCCCTATCGCAGCCTTGCGGGCTTCGTTCGGTCCGCCGGCGGCTATGCCAAGGACGCGGCGCCGTTTGCCGAATTTCTCTGGGCTGACTTCTTTCGGCCACTGATTCCCCGCCGGGCGCTGGAAAAGTCCCGTACCCAGGCGCTGCCGGTCGAGGCACTGCAGCAGGCGGTCGCGCTGGCGCGGGGCCCGGGCGCGCGCTACCTGCCAGGCTGGACCGGCGTCAGCGCGAGCTTGTCGGCGGTCAGCAGCGGTCTGGGTGGCACTGCCCCGGTGTCGGCGGAGTGATCGCCCGGCGCGACCTGCCGGCTGTCGCCGACCTGGTGGCAGGGCTTTCGATCGCAGGTCTGCTGCTGCCCGAGGCCGTGGCCTATTCCAGCATCGCGGGCCTTCCACCCCAGAGCGGCGTACTCGCGCTGTTCGCCGGCCTGCTGGTGTACGGCCTCCTCGGCAACAGCCGCTTTGCCATTGTTTCAGCAACCTCCTCGTCGGCCGCGGTGCTGCTGGCCGCGACCGGATCGCTCGCCGGCACGGATGCGGCCTTGCGCGTGGCGCTGGGTGCCGGCATCGTGCTGCTGACAGGCGTGTTCTTCATCATCGCGGGGCTGGCGCGGCTGGGCGCGGTGTCGAGCCTGATCGCCAAGCCGGTGCTGCGTGGCTTTGCCCTGGGGCTCGCGATCACCATCGTGGTCAAGCAGATGCCAAAGGTGCTCGGTGTGCATCCGATGCACACCGACTTTCTGCGCTTCGGCTGGGAGCTCCTGGCGGGCTGGTCGCACTGGAACTGGGCGGGTGGCGCCATGGCACTGGTGGCGCTGGCCCTGCTGCGCGGGCTGGGGCGCTGGCGTGCGGTACCCGCGGCACTGCTGGTGATCGCCATCGGCATTGCGCTCGATGTCAGCGGCTATTGCGAGGCCTGGAACGTGGCACCGGTCGGGACGTTCACGCTGGACTTTTCCAGCCCCGGGATGCCGCAGCTCGCGCGCGCCGACTGGCTCCGGCTGGGGGAGCTCGCTTTCGCGATGGCGTTGATCCTGTATGCCGAGTCGTACGGGTCGATTCGCACGTTCGCGCTGCGTCATGGCGACAACGTCTCGGCGAATCGCGATCTGTTTGCGCTCGGCGTCGCCAACATCGCCTCCGCGCTGTTTCACGGCATGCCGGTAGGCGCGGGCTACTCGGCCACCTCGGCCAACGAAGCGGCCGGCGCACAGAGCCGCGCCGCCGGGCTGGTGGCCGGCGCCGTGGTGCTGATCGCGGTCCTGACCCTGCTGCCATGGATTGCCCACACGCCCGAACCTCTGCTGGCTGCGATCGTGATCAATGCTGTCAGTCACTCGCTCAACCCGGCGGCGCTGCGACCCCTGTTCGTCTGGCGACGCGACCGGTTGATCGCGCTGGTGGCGGTGGCCGCGGTGCTGCTGCTGGGCGTGCTGGACGGCCTGCTGGCCGCGATCGGGCTCAGTCTGCTAATGCTCTTGCGCGGCATGTCGCGCGCCGGCGTCAGCTGGCTCGGCCGGCTGGACGGCGGACACGACTATGTCGATACGGCGCGCCACCCCGAAGCCGTGGTGCCGCCCGGCGTGCTCATCGCCCGACCCGAGGTGCCGCTGTTTTTCGGCAACGCCGACGGCGTATTCGCCACTCTTCGCACGCGCGTGGAAGCCACGCCGATGCTCCAACGCATGGTGCTCAGCCTGGAAGAGTCGCCCGATCTCGATGCCACCAGCATCGAGGCACTTTGCGACTTCGCGCAATGGACGCGGCAGCGTGGTTCTCAGCTGGTGCTGGCGCGGGTCAAGGACACGGTGCGGGACTTGCTGGGACAAGTAAGGTCGGCCGATTTGCCTGCGGCAGCCTATGCGCCGTGGAGCGTGGACGACGCGATGCAGCTTCCGCTGCTGCCGCCGAAGAAATCCGACAGGTTCTAGATCGGCAACGTCATCGCCAGAGCCGGGTCGTCGGCCTCCAGCACGCGCTGCGCCCACGGCTCGAGCTTGCCGGCGTCGGCGCGCAACACCTCCTGCTTGACGGCGAGGATCTGCGATGGATGCATCGAGAAGCTGCGCAGACCGAGGCCGATCAGCAGCCGGGTGAACGTGACGTCGCCGGCCATTTCGCCGCACACGCTGACGCCCTTGCCCTGGCGCCGGCATTCCGCGATCGTGTCGGCGACGAGCTTGAGCACGGCCGGATGCGCGGGGTCGTACAAGTGCGCGACGGCCTCGTCGGCACGGTCGATGGCCAGCGTGTACTGGATCAGGTCGTTGGTGCCGATCGACAGGAAGTCGAAGTGCTTCAGGAACAGCTTCAACGTGAGCGCTGCTGCCGGGATTTCGATCATCGCGCCGAGCTTCACCGCGCCGTACACCATGCCCTTGTTGTCGAGTTCGGTCCGCGCGAAATCGATCAACGACAAGGTCTGGCGAATCTCGCTCGCGTGCGCCAGCATCGGGATCAGCAGGTGGATTGCGCCATGCGCTGCCGCCCGCAGGATGGCGCGCAGCTGGGTCAGGAACATGGCGGGGTCGGCCAGGCTCCAGCGGATCGCGCGCAGGCCGAGCGCCGGATTCAAGTGCTCCTGCTTGCTGGCCTTGCTGTCGAGCGGCTTGTCGGCACCGATGTCGATGGTGCGGATCGTCACCGGCATGCCCTGCATGCCCTCGACCGCGCGCTTGTACGCCTGGTACTGCTCTTCTTCGTCGGGCAACCGGGTCTGGCGCTGCGACTCGCGGCCCATGAAGAGGAATTCGCTGCGAAACAGCCCGACGCCGACGGCGCCGGCCTTGACCGCGCCGGCCGTGTCCTCGGGCATCTCGATGTTGGCGAGCAGATCGACACGCTGGCCGTCAAGCGTGACCGCCGGCTTGTGCCGCAGCCGTGCCAGCCGGCCGCGTTCCAGGTCACCCTGGCGCTGCTTGAAACCGTACTCGGCCAGGATGATCGGCGACGGGTCGACGATGACCACGCCCGCATCGCCATCGATGATGACCCAGTCGTCCTGCCGCACCAGCTGACTGGCGGTACGCGCGCCGACGACCGCCGGAATGTCCATGCTGCGCGCCACTATCGCTGTGTGAGAAGTGCGGCCGCCGACATCGGTGACGAAGCCCGCGAACACGCTCTTCTTGAACTGCAGCATGTCGGCCGGCGACAGGTCGTGCGCGATGAGCACCAGGGGCACATCGATGGTGTCGGTGACGGTGAGATCGTCGTCTTCAGCCCCGGCGGGGCGCTTGCGGCGCGGCGGGGTCGGCGCAAGCACCGCGGCAGTGCCCTTCATGCGGTGCAGCATGCGTTCGACCACCTGCTCGAGGTCGGCCTTGCGCTCTCGCAGGTACTCGTCCTCCATCTCGTCGAACTGCCGCGCAATGACTTCGAGCTGCGTGGTCAGTGCCCATTCGGCGTTGTAGAGCCGCTCGGTGATCCAGTGCTTGACGCCGTTGGTGAGGGCCTCGTCCTGCAACAGCATCTGGTGGACTTCGAGCAACGCCACCAGTTCGTGCGGCGCGTCGTTGGGTCCCATCAGAGCGACGCTGGCCTGCAGCTTGGTGAGCTCTTCGGACACCGCGTTGCGCGCCGTGCGCACTCGCTCGATCTCGGACTCGATCTCAGCCGGCTTGATGAAGTAGTGGGCCACGTCGATGCGGCTCGACACCACCAGCACCGCGCGCCCGATGGCGATGCCACGGGCAACCGGCAGACCGTGAACCGCGAAGGTCATGGCAAGGGTCTCACTCGCCTTCGCCGAACTTGTCGTTCATCAACGCCACCAGAGCGTCCATGGCCTCCTGCTCGCGCTCGCCTTCGGTTTCGAGATCAATCGACACGCCGATTCCGGCCGCCAGCATCATCACGCCCATGATGCTTTTGGCATTGACGCGCCGGTCACCGCGTGCGAGCCAGACCTCGCACGGATAGCTGCCGGCGAGCTTGGTGAGCTTGGCCGACGCGCGTGCGTGCAAGCCCAGCTTATTGCTGATGGTCACGGATGTCTTGATCACTTGGTTTTCTTCTCGCCTGGTTTTGGGGGGCCGATACAGCGACTTGCATGACGCCGGCGGTGCCGCCTGTGATTGCACGCTGAACCAGCGCATCGAGCGTTTCGTGCCGGTAGGTGACGGCGCGCAACAGCATCGGCAAATTGACGCCGGCCACGAGCCGCGATCGCACGCCGTCGACAAGCTTTTGCGCCACGTTGCACGGCGTCGCGCCGAAAACATCTGCCAGCACGAGCACCTGGGAGCGCGGCGGATTCAACATCTGGGCCAGCGTGATGCGCCCAGCGGCAAGTGTTTCTTCCGGCGATACGTTGGGCAACACGTCGAGTGCGACGATAACGGTCTCGCAATCGGGAAACACATGCAGCGCGCACTGCCGCAGCGCCTGTGCGAGCGGGGAGTGGGCGATGATGAAAATACTGTTCATGGATGGAGGCGAAGCAGGTCGACGATTATGCGGGGCTGCGACGTGCCGAGAGGCGCACGCCCTCGAAGAACGTGGAAGTCGCATCGGCGGCCGACGGCTTACCGAGAACCATGGCTTGATAGACCGTCACATGAGTGGCATCGACCGCATTTGTGAACCAGACGATTTCGGCACTCCCGGATTGCACTGAGGCCTTTCGGGCGGCTTCTTCCGCCGCCCGTGTGATGGTGAAGCGGGATGCCGATGCCTCGTCGGCGCCAGCGACCGTGGCGACTGTTTCCGTGAGCTGCGCATCCGGCCACTGTGCGCGCGTCGAGGCCTTCCATGCGGCGAGCCACATTACCGCCTGCGCGGCGCTGCCGGCTTCGGCTTGCGCAACGGCAAAAGTTGCATCGCCCGCCGGGCAGCCGGTCATGCTGATCGAAATGCGTTCGATGCCCGGGACTTCGAGGTTTCGCGTCGCACGGTCGGGCTTGCACGGGAGGAGCGCGAGGAGGTTGTCGGTCACGGTCACGTCGCGCCAGTTGAAAACGGGGCTGCAGCCGGGTAGGAGCAACAAAAAGAGCAGGCCGGGGAACCATCGCCGAGCCGAACCAACAACATACACAATCATCGGACCGAGCTTATCGCGCCAAATCGAACAGACGGCCGCCTTCGATGTGCCGCGGGAGCTTCTGGCGACCCGGCTGCGCGGGCATCGTGAGCAGGTTTTCGCGTCTCGGAACTAAAATCTCACCGTCCTTCTTCCTCGGGTTGCCCATGAAAAAAGTCGTCTATGCCGCCGCGGTGGCTATTGCCTTGGCCGTCGGCGCGGGTGCTTACCTGAACACTGGGAGCGAAGCAGCGCCTGCATCTACGTTTGTTCTGCTCGACGGCAGCAAGCAAAGCGCGGCTGATTTCAAAGGCAAGGTCACTCTGGTCAATTTTTGGGCGACGAGCTGCGTGACGTGCGTCGCCGAAATGCCAAAGGTGATCGCGACCTACGAGAAATACAAGGCGCAGGGATATGACACCGTGGCGGTGGCCATGAGCTACGACCCGCCGGCCTATGTCGTGAACTATGCCCAGACGCGTAAGTTGCCGTTCAAGGTGGCCATCGACAACACCGGCGCTGTCGCCAGAGCATGGGGCGACATCGCGCTCACGCCGACGACTTTCGTCGTGAACAAACGTGGTGAGGTCGTCAAGCGCTACGTCGGCGAGCCTGACTTCGCAGCGCTGCATAAGCTGATCGAGAAGTTGCTTGCCGACGCGTGAGTTGCTAATCTGTCAATCTTGCCAACCGGCATATTTTTTCGCCCGATGACCGCGCCCCTCCGGCTCAGCGCATGAGCTTTTCGGTATCTCGCCCGTTGCCGCTGACCGACACGCCAGCGGTGGTGCTGGTCACGCCCGACGAGGCGCTGGAATTCGATGCTGCACGGTCTCTGTTTCGCGAATATGCAGCGGCACTCGGTATCGATCTTCGCTTCCAGAATTTTGATGAAGAGCTGGTCGCGCTTCCGGGGGACTATGCGGAGCCCCGGGGTGCGTTGTTGCTGGCTCTGGTCGACGTCAACCCATCACACCCGAGGCCGCAAACGCCGACTCTGCAGCGCGCAAATGGCATGCGCGCGCATGTGGCGGGGTGCTGCGCGCTGCGGCCGCTTGATTCGACCGATTACGCCAACGCGGCGGAGATGAAACGATTGTTCGTACGGCCAAGCTTTCGCGGACTGGGGCTAGGCCGACAGTTGGCCGAAGCGATGCTCGACGCCGCACGCAGTGCCGGCTACGGATGCGTGCTGCTCGACACGCTAGACGACATGGAGTCAGCGCGCGCGCTCTACGAAGAGCTCGGATTTGTCGAGGTGCCGCCCTATTATCACAATCCGATTTCGGGGGCTCACTACCTCAAAGCCGATCTTTATTGATCGAATTTGAGGTTTGGATCGGATGTCGAGCCGGCTGCCATGGCAGCGAAAGTGGCCGCTCGACTTGATCTTGGGTCAGCCGCGGGCTTGCGTCAACAGCGTGCCGGCATCACTTACCTCGAACTTGCCGGGCGCTTCGACGTTGAGCGTTGCGACTTTCCCGTCTTTGATGAGCGCCGAATAGCGATTGCTGCGCACGCCCATGCCACGGCCTGTGAGGTCGAGCGTCAGTCCTGTGGCCTTGGCAAAGTCGCCACTTCCGTCTGCCAGCATACGCACCTTCGTCCCCGTGTTCTGGTCACGCGCCCACGCACCCATCACGAATGCGTCGTTGACGCTCACGCACCAGATCTCATCGACACCGGCGGCCTTGAAGTCGGCGGCATGTGCGACGTAGCCCGGCACGTGCTTCGCCGAGCAGGTTGGGGTGAACGCACCCGGCAGCGCGAACAGCGCAATCGTCTTGCCAGCGGTGGCCTTGGCAACCTCGACTGGATTCGGTCCAATGCTGCAGCCCTCGCCCTCCACTTCGGAGAATTCCATCAGGGTGGTCGCGGGAAGGGTGTCACCGACTTTGATCATGCAAGCTACTCCAGAAAATGAAAACGGCCCACATTGTGGGCCGTTTCTGATTGCGCCGTAGCGCGTGCCATCGAAGTCGGGATCAGATTGCCGCGGCCTTCTCGACCAAGCGGGTCACCACCCAGTTCTTGGTCTTCGAAATCGGCCGGCTTTCGGTGATTTCGATGGTATCGCCCAGCTTGTACTGGCCCGTTTCGTCGTGCGCGTGGTACTTGCTGGTCTTGGCAACAATCTTGCCGTAGAGCTCGTGCTTCACGCGGCGCTCGACCAGCACCGTCACTGTCTTCTCACGCTTGTCGCTGACCACCTTGCCGATCAAGGTGCGCTTGAGGGATTTTTTAACTTCCGTCATGTTCACTCCTTACTTCGCGGCTGATGTTTCTTGCTGCTTTTGCGCAAGGATGGTTTTGGCACGCGCAATATCGCGACGTGTTACGCGCAGCGTCGACAAGTTCGTCAGCTGCTGTGTGGCTTTTTGCATGCGCAGACCGAAATGGGCCTTTTGCAAATCCTTGACTTCGGTCTTCAGGCCGGCGACATCCTTGTCGCGCAGCGTAGCGGCCTTCGACACCTTGACCGGCTTGGCCGCGGCGTCCTTCTTTTTACGTGTTGCCATCAGTGTTCTCCTCAGGCGCCGAGCTGGCGAGCGACGAAGGTCGTGCGCAGCGGTAGCTTGGCGGCGGCCAGGCGGAACGCTTCACGTGCGAGTTCTTCGGGAACACCGACGATCTCGTAGATCACCTTGCCGGGCTGAATTTCAGCGACGTAGTACTCGGGGTTGCCCTTACCGTTACCCATCCGCACTTCTGCTGGCTTGTGGGAGATCGGCTTGTCAGGGAACACACGAATCCAGATACGACCGCCGCGCTTCACATGACGTGAAATAGCGCGACGGGCGGCTTCGATCTGGCGGGCCGTCAGGCGGCCGCGGTCGATCGACTTCAGACCGAAATCACCGAACGAGACAGCGTTGCCGCGTGTCGCGATGCCGGTGTTGCGGCCCTTTTGTTCCTTGCGGAACTTTCTGCGTGCAGGTTGCAGCATGTTTTCTTACTCCGTGAGGACTGCCCCAGGCGCCTTCGCGTCCAGGAAAGACCGATTACTCGGTCTTGGCACCGTCAGCTGCTGCAGCTGGCGCGGCTTTGCGGACGCGCTTAACGGCGGGTTTCGAGTCTGCACCCGGTGCTGCAGGAGCACCACCGGTCGCTTCTGCGGGCTTGTCGCTGCCATCGGCCGGTGCGGTGTTACCACCGATCGGGCCGCGGGCACCGGCGCGTGGACCAGAGCTCGGGCCACGACGATCCGAACCTGGACGATCACCACCCGGGCGGCCATCGCGACGCGGACCACGCGGACGACGTTCGTCGTCCGGGCGCGGAGTCTCAACGGCCGGCAGGTCGTTGCGACCCAGCGTGTCGCCCTTGTAAACCCAGACCTTGACGCCAATGACGCCGTACGTGGTCTTGGCTTCCGAGGTGCCGTAGTCGATGTCGGCGCGCAAGGTATGAAGCGGCACGCGGCCTTCGCGGTACCACTCGCAACGTGCGATTTCGATGCCGTTGAGGCGACCAGACGACATGATCTTGATGCCCTGGGCACCGAGACGCATCGCGTTTTGCATTGCACGCTTCATGGCGCGGCGGAACATGATCCGCTTTTCCAGCTGTTGCGTGATGCTGTCGGCGATCAGCTTGGCATCGATTTCAGGCTTGCGCACTTCTTCGATGTTCACTGCCACTGGCACGCCGAGTTGACGGCTTAGCTCGCGCTTCAAGTTCTCGATGTCTTCGCCCTTCTTGCCGATCACCACGCCCGGACGAGCCGAGTAGATGGTGATGCGTGCATTCTTGGCGGGACGCTCGATCATCACGCGCGAGACGGATGCGTTCTTGAGCTTCTTCTTCAGGTACTCGCGCACCTTGATGTCTTCGGCCAGCATGCCGGCGAAATCTTTGTTGCTGGCGTACCAGCGGCTGGACCAGTTCCGGGTGACCGCAAGGCGGAAACCGGTGGGGTGAATCTTCTGTCCCATAGTTCTTCCAGGCCTTCTTAATTGCCAACCGTCACGTACACATGGCACGTGGGCTTGCTGATGCGGTTACCGCGACCCTTGGCCCGCGCCGTGAAGCGCTTGAGCGTGGCGCCCTGTTCAACGTAGATGGTTGTGATTCGCAACTCGTCAATGTCGGCACCGTCGTTGTGCTCGGCGTTGGCAATCGCCGACTCGAGCACTTTCTTGATGATCACAGCGGCCTTTTTCTGCGTGAATTGCAGAACGTTGAGCGCTTGATCAACCTTCTTGCCGCGGATCAGGTCAGCGACCAGACGGCCCTTGTCGACCGAGAGGCGGACGCCGCGGAGGACTGCACGTGTTTCAGACATGGTCGTTCCTTATTTCTTTTGGACTTTTTTGTCCGCGGGGTGCCCCTTGAACGTGCGGGTAAGCGCAAATTCTCCAAGCTTGTGACCGACCATCTGGTCAGTGATGTACACGGGCACGTGCTGCTTGCCGTTGTGCACGGCAATGGTCAGACCGATGAACTCGGGCAGAACCATCGAGCGACGCGACCAGGTCTTGATCGGCTTTTTGTCCTTGGTCGTCACCGCCTTGTCGGCCTTGGCCACCAGGTGATGGTCGACGAACGGACCTTTTTTGAGTGAGCGAGTCATTTGCTAACCCTTACTTCTTGCGACGCGACACGATGAAGACTTGCGTGCGCTTGTTGTTACGGGTGCGATAGCCCTTGGTCAGATTGCCCCATGGGTCGACTGGATGACGGCCTTCGCCTGTCTTACCTTCGCCACCACCGTGCGGATGGTCGACCGGGTTCATGACCACACCGCGAACGGTCGGACGGATACCCATGTGACGCTTCGCACCGGCCTTGCCGAGACGGCGCAGGCTGTGTTCTTCGTTGGCGACTTCACCGATGGTTGCGCGGCATTCGACGTGCACGCGGCGGACTTCGCCGGAGCGCATGCGCACCTGGGCGTAGACACCTTCACGTGCCAGCAGCGTTGCCGACGTACCAGCCGAACGCGCGATTTGCGCACCCTTGCCTGGCTGCAATTCGATGCAGTGGATCGTCGATCCGACCGGGATGTTACGAATCGGCAGCGTGTTACCAGCGCGGATCGGCGCTTCGGCACCGCTCAGCAAGGTCGCACCGGCTTCGAGACCGCGCGGGGCGATGATGTAACGGCGTTCGCCATCGGCGTAGCACACCAGCGCGATGTGGGCGGTGCGGTTCGGGTCGTACTCGATGCGCTCGACCTTGGCCGGGATGCCGTCCTTGTTGCGCACGAAGTCCACCACACGGTAGTGATGCTTGTGGCCACCACCCTTGTGACGGGTGGTGATGTGACCGTTGTTGTTCCGGCCGGCCTTCTGGAATTGCGGCTCGAGCAGCGCAGCGTGGGGGGCACCCTTGAACAGGTGATCCCGCGAAATCTTCACCGCGCCGCGTTGGCCCGGCGAAGTGGGTTTCATCTTGATGACGGCCATGATTAAGCGCCTTCCCCGACTAGGTTGAGCTCTTGCCCAGCCTTCAGTGTCACGTAAGCCTTGCGAATGTTGTCGCGACGACCCATCGACTTACCGAAGCGCTTGGCCTTACCCTTGGTGTTGAGCACCGACACACCCTGAACTTCGACCTTGAACATGAGTTCAACAGCGGCCTTGATTTCGGGCTTGGTGGCGTCCTGCAACACCTTGAAAGTGACTGCATTCGACTTCTCGCCGACCATCGTTGCCTTTTCAGACACGATCGGTGCGACCAGCACAGCCATAAGACGGCCTTCGGCGAACTGGCCTCGGAAGGCCGGCGTAGGATTCATGCGGCTCATGCGAACATCTCCTTGAGCTTTTCGACGGCGCCCTTGGTGACGAGCACCTTCTTGTAGTGCACCAACGACACCGGATCGGCGTAACGTGGCTCGACGACGAGCACGTTGACCAGGTTGCGCGATGCGAGATACAGGTTTTCGTCGACTTCTTCAGCGATCACCAGCACCGACTGAAGGTTCATCGCCTTGAAGCGCGCAGCCAGCGGCTGGGTCTTTGGCGAATCGACAGTGATCGAATCGATCACCGCCAGACGACCTTCACGCGCAAGCTGCGAGAAGATGGACGCCATCCCGGCGCGGTACATCTTCTTATTGATCTTTTGCGAGAAGTTTTCGTCGGGCATGTTCGGGAAGATCCGGCCGCCGCCGCGCCACAACGGCGAGGAGGTCATACCGGCGCGGGCGCGGCCCGTTCCCTTTTGCTTAAATGGCTTCTTGGTCGAATGCTTGACCTGCTCGCGGTCCTTCTGGGCGCGCGTGCCTTGGCGGGCATTAGCCTGGAATGCGACGACGATCTGGTGAACCAGGTCTTCGTTGTAGTCACGACCGAAAACGGTCTCAGGCGCGTCGAATTTCGAGGAGGCCTGGCCTTGTTCGTTCAGGAGTTCGAGTTGCATTACTTCGCTCCTTCAGCTTGCGGCTTGGTCTTGATGGCGTGACGAACGGTGACGAAGCCACCCTTCGAACCCGGAATCGCACCCCTGATAAGAAGCAGTTGGCGCGCTTCGTCGATGCGATAGACATCGAGATTTTGCGTCGTGCAGGTGACGTCGCCGAGGTGGCCCGTCATGCGCTTGCCTGGAAAAACACGACCCGGATCTTGCGCCATGCCGATGGAGCCCGGAACGTTGTGCGAGCGGCTGTTGCCGTGCGACGCACGTTGCGACTTCATGTTGTGACGCTTGATGGTGCCAGCAAAGCCCTTGCCGATGGACGTGCCCTGCACATCCACCTTTTGACCCACAGCGAACACGCTGCTGGCGGCAATGACGCCGCCCGCTTTGTGCTGACCGGCCGTATCGGCAGTTACACGGAATTCCTGGATGATTTCACCCGCTTCGACACCGGCCTTGGCCAAGTGCCCAGCCAGGGGCTTCGTCACGCGAGATGCCTTGCGGGAACCGAAAGTCACCTGAAGCGCGACGTATCCGTCGGTCTCTTCGGATTTGATCTGGGTCACACGGTTGTTGGACACATCCACCACCGTGACGGGAACTGCATCCCCGTCATCGGTGAAGAGACGCATCATCCCCACCTTGCGGCCCAGCAACCCGAGGGAGTTACTTAGACTCATTTTGTTTTCTCCAAAAATGGAAATCCTCTTTCGCCTCTGCCACTTCAATTGGCGACAGCGTTTGGCCTAATCTGGAAATCCAGACTCGACCCACGAAAGAAGGTTGATAAATCTCTGCAACGACGATGCATGCCGGAGACGGCGCGCAAAAATGCGACAGAGCCCTTGATTATAGCCCGCCGATGCTGTTAGTGCAATGTCACGCGACGCGACCGGCTACTTAGCGCACGGGTATCGAGATGATTTTTTCGCCGGCCGCTGACGGCTTGGCTTCACCCATGGCGTCGAGCTTTGGCTTTCCGCTGCCTGCTGCGATGGGGATCGATATTGCGCTGGTAGCGCCGTTTTGGGTTGTGAAGACGTTCAGGTAGAACAACCCGTCTGCCTCGGGCACGACCTGGATGTCGAGTTCACTGGAACCCATCGGCAAAGGCACCAATGCTTGCGACGCGAGCATTTTTAAGCCTGCATCGGACGTAAAGCGCACGTTCGCGGCGGCGTCAGTCACTGCACTGAAAGTCAGGCTCACCGTGGCCGAAAGTCCTGCGCTTGAAAGCGGAACGACCTTGTATCGAACAACCACCTTGGAACTGTTCGACTTCTGTACGGCTGTGACATACCCAGCGGAGGAAATCGGCTGCGCTGGAATTGCGATCAACCCGGTGAGCGCCGCAGCGCACGAAATTGAGGATGAAGCGGCCACGCAAGCGCCAAAGACTCGCGCAGCAAGGTGGTCAAGTCTGAAAAGGTTTGTCATGACGCGATCCTCAATTGGCCGAAACCGTGAAGCATGTCGACGACGCCTTGTTTTGATAGTCAGTGACTGCCAGCACGTACTCGCCGGGTGTGAGCGCAACGCTTGCACTTTCGGAACCTGGTGCGACGGCTTCGGCCTTCGCGACGACGCCGCTCGCGTTATAGACACGAAAGTCGGGATCGGTTGCGGGTCCGCCACCCGCCACGGAGATCTGGTACGCCTTAGCCACCAGCACGCTCAGACGCACATATGCGTAGTTACCGAGTTTGTTGTCGCCGACCTCCGAACCCAACGCGTTCGACACACAAACGTTCGGCAATGCCGCACCGGAAGTCAGCGTGCGATACATCGGGAGGGCTACGGCAGAACCGCCGCTGTTACTCTCAGTCGAGCCCCAGGCGTCGGAGTTCGGATCGATGGATTCGGACGTCAGCAGAGAAGCAATGCTGGCACTTGCCGAATTTGAAGCCGTCTTGAGTGCTGCGTTGAATGAATGAATGGAGGTCACCGCCGCGCTTGCTTTGAGCGGCCCGGTCATCGCCGCATGAATGGGCTTGAAACCCGCAACCTGATTGAGCGTCCAAAGCACGTACTGGATCGAGTCTTCGTTGAACCATCCCTTCGCCACGACAGCGCCGACTGCCAAATTAGCATTCAGACCGATGCTCTGTCCTGGGCCGGCAGAGTCGGTGTAGTTCGCGCGATTCAACGCAATGCCTGACCATGCATTGCCCCAGCCTTCAGAGAAGGCGACTCGCCGGTCGAGCAAGTCATTCGACCCATGCTCGCCGCCCGGTGAATCATCTCTGCTGAAAACCGACTGATAGTAATGACCCCATTCATGTGCAATCACCGACGCGTCGTACTCGTCTGTGTCGACGTCCGCCTTGCCGAGCACATAGATAGCCGCACCGGTAGTTGACGCTGTAAAAAACGTGGTGCCGATTTGCCCCAGCGCAGGGTTGCCCGAGGCAGGCAGGTTGTTCACGCTCCAAAGAACCTTCAGAGGCGGAAAAGCTGTCGATGGCGCGACCGACAGCACCTTTTGCTGCGTCATATATATCGTGTCCAAAATCGCAAAGGGAGCCGCCGCGCGCAACGTTCCGTACGATGTGCCGCTCCAGCCCGATGGTGCGTTGACATCTTTTTGCATGGCCGCGCCTGCGGCAACCACCAAGCCCGACTCCAGCGCGTACACGCCCTCGCCTTGGGTGTTGTCTCGCACAGTGACATCCCAAGACGACGCCCCGGTGTTCAGCAAGGCCGCACGCACGCGCACAAAGAACGTCGAGCCTTGCGCGACGGAAGCGGCGTAGTTGCCCGAAGCGTCTGTCGTGGTCGTAGCCAATACGGCTTGTGTTGTGCTCACTAATTGGACCGTCGCGCCTCGAACGGGCTTTTGAATCGTGGCGGCGTAAGCCAGCGATCCGGTGGTGTTGGGCACGGAGTCGAAAGTGACAAGCCCGTTGACCATCACGGCCGCTGTGACAGGCGCAGGGGCGGGCGGAGCTGCAGGGGTTTCCGGCGTAGATGCAACGGGAAGAAAGGCAAATCCGCCACCTCCGCCCCCGCCTCCTCCACCGCACGCGGAAACCAATACTGCAGCGGCAAACCACCCCGAGAGCAATAGACGTTTGACGTTGTTCATGGCCTTAACGAGAACGGCATCGCACGCCGGATCGGCGCCGTGCGAAGCATGCCACGGCTGATATCGAGAATGCAAAAAACCCGCCGACATCGCTGCCGGCGGGTTTTTATTTCAGCGTTGCCGTGATTTTATTGCAACTTGATTTCGACGTCGACGCCAGCCGGCAGGTCGAGCTTCATGAGCGCGTCAACCGTCTTGTCGGTCGGGTCGACGATGTCCATCAGACGCTGATGCGTGCGAATCTCGAACTGGTCGCGCGACGTCTTGTTGACGTGCGGCGAGCGCAGGATGTCGAAACGCTTCATGCGCGTCGGCAAAGGCACAGGGCCCTTGACGATGGCGCCTGTACGCTTCGCGGTATCGACAATCTCAGCGGCCGACTGGTCGATGAGTTTGTAATCGAACGCCTTCAGGCGAATGCGGATCTTTTGCTTGGTTGCCATGATGTGTGTCCTTAGCCGTATGAATTAAGCGAGGACCTTGGCCACGACGCCAGAGCCGACGGTCTTGCCACCTTCGCGGATGGCGAAGCGCAGGCCTTCTT
>NZ_JASJXB010000031.1:0-54954 GCF_035018885.1 Variovorax sp. LG9.2
CACCCGCATGCCCGCCCGCCTCACGCCAGCCTCAATCGCCTCGGCTATCCTCGGCTGTCATGCCCGGTACCGCTTCCGCCCCTGCTTCCGCCCCTGCGCAAGGCTTGGCAGCGACTTCTCCTCCCGGTTTTTCCGATCTCACGCGCCAGCGCCCGTTCATGCGCATGTGGGTCGCGCGACTTTTCGGTACGGCGGCGTCGCAGATGCTGCTGGTCGCCATCGGCTGGCACATGTACGACCTCACCGCCAGCGCCTGGGACTTGGGCCTGGTCGGGCTCTATCAATTCGTGCCGGCGCTGGTACTGGCGCTCTACGCGGGCCACGTGGTCGACCGGCATCACCGCGGGCGCATCGTGGCGGCATGCTTCGCCGTGCAGGGGCTGGTGGCGCTGGCGCTGTTGACGGCGCATCAGTCGCATCACGATTCACGTGGGTTGCTGTTGGGCCTGTCGCTGGTGCTCGGCGCCGTGCGTGCGTTCCAGATGCCGGCACAGCAGGCGCTCACGCCGCTTTTGGTGCCACCGACGATGCTGTCGCGTGCGATGGCCTTCAGCTCGGCCGGCATGCAGGGCGCGATCATCGGCGGGCCTGCGCTTGGCGGTCTGCTGTTCATCCTCGGCGTCGGCGCTGTCTATGGCGCCAGCGTGCTTTGCTTCGTCGTCGGCTGCTTGCTGGTCGTGCGGCTGCGCTATGCCTACACGCCGGCGCCGCGCGAACCGACCACGGTTGCCACGGTCCTGGCGGGCGTCGACTTCATCTGGAAGCGCAAGAGCGTGCTCGGTGCCGTGTCGCTCGACCTGTTCGCGGTGCTGCTGGGCGGTGCCGTGGCACTGCTGCCCATCTACGCGCGCGACATCCTGCACACCGGCCCGTGGGGCCTCGGGCTACTGCGCGGCGCGCCGGCGGTGGGTGCGCTGGTGATGTCGATCATGCTCACGCGCCGGCCGATCGAGCGGCATGTCGGGCGCACGTTGCTGCTGGTGGTCGGGCTCTTCGGCATCTGCATGATCGTGTTCGGCATCTCGAAGAGCTTCGTCGTGTCGCTGATCGCGCTGGCCGTTTCGGGCGGCGCCGACATGGTCAATGTCGTGATCCGCCAGACGCTGGTCCAACTCGATACGCCAGATGCCATGCGCGGCCGCGTGAGTGCGGTCAATTCGATCTTCATCGGCGCCAGCAATCAGCTCGGCGAGTTCGAGTCGGGGGCAACTGCTGCCCTGCTCGGGCCGGTCGGTTCGGTGGTGGCGGGCGGCGTCGGTACGGTGCTCGTGGCGCTGACGTGGTTCCGGTTGTTCCCGTCGCTGGCGCAGCGCGACCGCATCGCGTCGACAAACGCCTCGCCGGTCGTGCCGGAAGAAGTCGAGCCGAAGAACTGAACAGGGCAGCGATTCAGCGAGGCGAAACGGCCAGCACCGCAAACGGCACGTCGAGGCTGACGTCGCTCAGCGGCTCCGCCACGCAAGGCAAGATCCAGCCCTCGGCTTTTTCTTCGACACTGACGCCAGGCCATTCGATCCGGTAGCGCACCCGGCCCGCCAGCAGTTTGCAGATGCAGGTCCGGCAGGTGCCGTTGCGGCATGAACTCGGCAACTCGATGCCGGCCGCATCGGCCGACTGAAGCAGCGTCGACTCGCCATCGGCGTCGAAGCCGAACCCGTCAGGCTCGATGCGCACCTTCATCTAGCAAGCCTCAGCCGGGCGGCCGGGAGCGCTCCTGCTCGAGCTTTTGCTCGCGCTTCTGGTCGCGCAACATGAAGAGATAGAGGCTTTCGACCTTGTCGCGCGCCCACGGTGTCTTGCGCAGAAACTTGAGACTCGACCCGACGCTCGGGTCGACGGTGAAGCAACGCACTGGAACCTGCTGCCCCAAGCTTTCCCAGCCGTAGTAGTCGGCCAGTGCGGTCACGATGGCCTCGAGCGTCAACCCGTGCAGCGGGTTGTGCGGCTGCGCTGACTTCTTGACGGGCACCGCCGCTTCCGCAGGCAGCGACTCCGGCGGTGCCGCCTCGTCGGTCACTTGTTCTTGAGCTTGCCGCGCGGAATCACCGCGGTGGTGACGGTTGCGCGCACGGGTTCGCCGCCCACTGCCGGTGGCTTGGGAGGCGAGGTGTCCTTCTTCGGTTTCTTGGTTTCCTTGCTGCTGCGCTGCTGACTTTTAGCCATCTGACTCTCCTGGTAATGCGGATGCGACTGAGGAGTTTAGCGGCGCGGCGACAATAGCGGGTCTACCAGTCACTGCCCCGATCCATGTCCGATTACGAAGTTCGTCCCGCCGTCATGGCCGATGCCAAAGCCATCGCCGAAGTCCATGCCCTGTCCGCCAAGGCCGCCTACGAAGGCATCCTGCCGGAAGACCAGTTGCGCGCCCTGGCGCCCACCACACGCGAAGCCAAGTGGCGTGAAGCCATCGAGTTCAGCGAGCCGCAAGTGCAGGTCGCGGTGAGCACGACCGACGATGGCGAAGAAATCGTCGGCTTCGTCGGCTACGACCGCTCACGCGACGCCAAGACGCCTTCGACCACCGGTGAGATCTGGTCGATCTACGTCAAGCCCGGCCATTGGGACGAAGGCGTTGGCGTCATGCTGTGGGATGCGGCCCGCGACGGCCTGGAAGAAGAGGGCTGCACGGTCGTCACGATATGGGTGCCGGTCCGCAACGAACGTGCAATGCGCTTCCACGAACTCGCCGGCTTCAAGCGCGAGATGAAAACGCTCAAGACCACCGCGCTCGGCGCGGTAAAGATCGAAGAAATTCGGTTGAAGCGCCCGGTCGTCTGATGGCCGCCACCGCCGCTGCTGCAGACCACCAGCGCCGGGCCGACGTCGTTCGCTGGATTCGTCGAACGCATGGCTGGTTCGGCCTGTGGGGTGCCGTGCTGGGCCTGTTGATGGGGTTCAGCGGCATCTTCCTGAATCACCGCAACGTGCTGAAGCTGCCGCAGGCGCAGGAGCGCTCACGTGCGCAATTGGCGCTTCCCGATCCGGTGCCCGACACGCCCGAGGCAATGAGCGCCTGGCTCGTGACCGCGCTGCGCACCGACGGGCCGCCCAGCTCCAGCCGCATCGAGGACGCTCGCCCGGTGCCGTGGGCCGACAAGAGCGACAAGTCGGCACCCGCGCTGACTCAGCCCGCGCACTGGGTCTTCAATTTTGGCGGCCCGAACGAGACCACTCAGGCCGACTATTGGCAGGGCAATCGGTCGATCGGCATCAACACCACGCGCAATGGCATCGTCGCGACGTTGACCAGCATGCACAAGGGCAGCGGCATGCCGATCGCATGGATTCTGCTGATCGACACGCTGGCTGGCAGCCTGATCTTCTTGTCGCTCTCGGGCGTCACGCTGTGGGTTCTGACCACGCGCCGACGGGCTCTCGGACTGACCATCTTCGGCGCGTCGTTGGCAGCGGTGGCCGGCATTGCATTGAGCAGCTTTTAAGGCGCGCCATGGCCACCAGTCTTTTCCTGCTGATCGACGACATCGCATCGGTGCTCGACGACGTTTCGCTACTGACCAAAGTCGCCGCCAAAAAAACGGCTGGCGTGCTGGGCGATGACCTCGCGCTCAATGCGCAGCAGGTGTCCGGCGTGAAGGCCGATCGCGAATTGCCGGTGGTGTGGGCCGTGTGCAAGGGCTCGTTAATCAACAAGGCGATCCTGGTGCCGGCGGCATTGGCGATCGGCACCTGGTTGCCATGGCTGGTCACGCCGCTGCTGATGGTGGGCGGGGCTTTCCTGTGCTTCGAGGGCTGCGAAAAGCTCGCCCACAAGTTCCTGCACAAGGACGAACACGCTGCCGACACATCGCGCCACGAGAAGGCCGTCGCGGACACGTCCGTCGATGTCGTGGCGGTGGAGAAAGACAAGATCAAGGGCGCCGTTCGCACCGACTTCATCCTGTCTGCAGAAATCATCGCGATCACTCTCGGCACGGTGCAGGGTCAGCCTTTCGTCACGCAGTTGACGGTGCTCGTGGGCATCGCGCTGATCATGACCATCGGCGTGTACGGCCTGGTCGCCGGCATCGTCAAGCTCGACGATGCGGGGCTTTACCTGACGCAGCGCCCGGGTTCCGGTGCGCAGGCCCTGGGACGCGGCATTCTGGTCGCAGCGCCGTGGCTCATGAAGGCCTTGTCCGTCGCAGGTACCGTCGCGATGTTTTTGGTCGGCGGCGGCATTTTGGTGCACGGCGTACCGGCGTTCGGCCATGCGGTCGAGGCCTGGGCTGCCACTGCGGGCGTGCTGGGCACGATCGGCTCGATGCTGGTGAACGCCGGCATCGGCCTCGTTGCTGGCGCCATCGTGCTGGCGGGCGTCGAACTCTTCAAGCGGGTTCGACGCAAGGGCTGAAAGCCCGGGCTATTTTCTTTCGACCTCGCGCGCGGACACGCCAAACCAAACCAGCAAACCACCGATCAGCATTGCGCCGGCCAGCATGTACATGCCGTTGTCGGTGCTCTTCGTCATGTCCTTGATCCAGCCGATCATGTAAGGGCTGACAAAGCCCGCCAGGTTGCCGAAGGAGTTGATGAGCGCGATGCCCGCTGCTGCCGCCGTGCCGCCGAGCAGGGCGGTGGGCAAGCTCCAGAACAGCGGCAGCGTCGCCAGGATGCCGGCCGTGGCCAGCGTCAGCGATGCCATGGCAAGCACGGTGTTCGACGCCAACTGCACGCTCAGGATGAAGCCGATGCAGCCCAGGAACGCCGGCACGATGATGTGCCAGCGGCGCTCGCCGGTGCGGTCAGACCGACGTCCGACCAGCACCATGCAGACAGCCCCGGCAATCCATGGGATGGCCGTCAGCAAACCGATGTCGAGCGCACTCTTCACGCCCATCGCCTTGATGATGCTGGGCAGCCAGAAGCTGACGCCGTAGAGGCCCATCACGAACGAAAAGTAGATCAGCGCCATGAGCCAGATCTTCGGATTCTTCAACCCTTCGGCGGCCGACGTGGCGACCTTGCCGATGTTGTCGGCTGCGACGTTACGCGCCAGCATGGCCTTTTCACCAGCGTCGAGCCATTTGCTCTTCTCGATCGAGTCGTCGAGATAGAAGATGACCCAGATGCCGATCAGCACCGACGGGATGCCTTCGAGCAAGAAGAGCCACTGCCAGGCCGCAAGGCCGCTCACGCCGCCCATGGTCTGCAGGATCCAGCCAGAGAGCGGGCTGCCGATGACGCCCGCGACGGCCACTGCCGTCATGAACATCGAGATGATCTGGCCGCGCCGCGCTGCCGGGTACCAGTAGGTGAGATAAAGAATGATGCCGGGGAAGAAGCCTGCTTCCGATACGCCCAGCAAAAAGCGCGCGATGTAGAACTGCGTGGGCGTCTGCACGAACATCATCGCGGACGAAATGACGCCCCACGAAATCATGATGCGTGCGATCCACATGCGGGCACCGACGCGATGCAGGATGAGATTGCTCGGTATCTCGAAGATGAAATAGCCGATGAAGAATATGCCGGCGCCGAGGCCGTAGACCGTCTCGCTGAACTGCAGGTCGGCCAACATGCCGAGCTTGGCAAAGCCGACATTCACCCGGTCGAGATACGCCGCCACGTAGCAAAGAAAAAGAAACGGGACGAGGCGGACCGTGACCTTGTGGTACGTGGATTCTTCGCTCGCTGAAGCGAGCCCCGCCGGCTGCGCCGGTTGCGCCGGTTGCTTCGATATTGGGAGGGTTTTTTCCATCGGATGTCTCCTGTTGGACTGATTTTTGGAGAACGGGAGCTTACTTGCGATGTCGGCTGCGCGATATCAGGTCAACCACGATGAGTGTCGCGCCCAGCACAACCGCGAACCAGCCGACCACCGAAGCGCCGGCCACGGTATTCATGAGATTCGACGGCGGCAAAAAGCGCGGCGCCAGCAGCACCGCAGCCCCGATCAGCACGCACAAAATGCCGCGCTCGACCATCCGCGGCGCGCGCTCCGCGGCCTTGTTTCGTGCCATCAGTTGGTCTTGCTCCTCATCGCGGCCGGATGGCCCTGCAGTGCGAACGACCTGCCCGTCGGTACCAGCGTGTCGCCGTCCATGCGCAAGATGCTGATGTCCTGATCGATGAAGTTGCCGACGTAGAGGTACTTGCCGTCTGCGCTCCACACGGCCGCCTCGGGCAGGCCGCGGACTTCGACCTCGTTGCCGCGCGTCACCTTCTTGCCGTCGATCTTGAGCAGCACGACCGAACCGTTGCGGTTGTAGAAATATGCGCTCTTCGATGCATTGCTGCCGCGCAGGATCACCGCCACCGCGTGCCGGCCGGTCGGGCTGATGGCAAGCCCCTCGGGGCCATCGCCGACCACCACCTTGTCGATCACGCGCGGTGGTTGGGCTTCCATGTCGATCACGCTCACCGTGTCTATCTGGCCGTCGGACGCGCCGGAGTTGCCGTTGTCCGCAGTGAGTGCGATCTTGCCGTCAGGCGTCACGTCGACGTTGTACGGCCACAGACCGGCCGCGAGGTCGACCTTGTTGTAGCTGACCTTTTCACCCGCGACATCGAGCAGCGCGATCTTGTGGCTTGGAAACTTGGCCGCCAGCGCGCGCCGGCCATCGGGCGTGAAGCGCACGTGCGCGACCGAATCGCCCATCGCGACGGTGTCGATCAGCGTCACCTGCTTGCCCGCGATGCGCAGCACGCTCACCGAGTTGTCGGCGCGGTTGGCGACCAGTGCGAGCGTGCCGGCGCGATTGATCGTCAGCCCCGAAGGCTGCTTGCCGATGGCGAGCGTGTCGATGAGCTTGGGCGGGTTCGTCGTCAGGTCGATGACGAAGAGGCGATTGTCGGGCACCTGCTTCTTGACGCCGTTCTCTTCCACCACGTTGACGGAGTTGGCGATGAGCGCCAGCGTCTCGGTCGGGTTGATCGCCAGGTTGGTGGGCGGGCCGACCACGGTGTTGTCGAGCTGCAGCGAGACCAGTGACATGGGTGCCAGCGGGTCGGTGCCGATGTCGAGCACCTGCACGGTGTCGCGGCCCGGTGCGCCGAGGATCGCGGCGCCGGCATCGTTCCACGACTGCTTTTCGTCGTTGGCGACGAGCATGAGTTGTCGCTGCGGCGTGGTGGTGGACATGCCGGTACAGCCAGCCAGCGTCGCGAGTGCGGCCATGGTTGCGAGCGCAGCGGCCGCGCGAACCCGGGTGAGAGATGTCATGGTTTGTCTCCAATGTTTTTCGTTGATCCGGCGTCGAGCGCCGGTTGCGCATGGTAGCGAGTGCTCGTAGCAAAATCCGTCGTCATGCGAATCAAATCATCGACCGTCCGCCTTGTGTTCCCGCGGCTGCTGTCCGCCTCGGCGCTCTGGCTCGCCGCTTCGGTTGCGCCGCTCGCCTGGGCCCAGCCGTTGCCTCCGTCGAGTTCTGCAGCGTCCGCCGAATTTCCACGCGCAGCCATGGGCTTTTTGAATGAAGAGCTGCCCAAGATGGAAGGCGCCGTGTCCGAGCGCGACCGCGACTATTTCGAAGACGCGATGGGTCGCATGCTCGACTTCTCGCAGCAGTGGGGCTTCAAGTCGACGGACAACCCGGCGCTCACTCGCTATGCGACATGTACCGAAGCGGTGTCTGACTTCCTGGTGGTCGGGCTGTGCCGGCTCATTCCGAACGGCGACGTGTGCGAACCGCGGCTTGCGCCGCGCTTCGATAGCAATCTGAAGCGCTGCCGGGAACTCGCGTCCGGTGGCTGAACGCTACAGAAAGCTCAGAGGAAGCCGATCGAAATCCAGGGCACCGCGGCGATGACGATCAGCGCCACCAGCAGCGCCGCAAGGTGCGGCCACACGCGGTTGAACGCCTCGTCGGGTGCCACGCGACCGATGGCGCAGGCAGCGTAGAAACCGACGCCGAAAGGCGGCGCGAACAGCCCGAGGCCCATCGCGAACACCACCACCATCGCGTAGTGCACTTCGTTCACGCCGAGCGCACGCGCCGCCGGAAACAGCAGCGGCCCGAACAGCACGATGGCAGGAATGCCTTCGAGAACGCTGCCCAGAATGACAAAGGCTACGACCGACGCCGCCATGAAGCCGGCTTTGCCGCCCGGCATGCTCTGCATCGCATCCACCAGCTGGTGCGAGAAGCCCGATTGCGTCAGCGCCCAGGCCATCGCGGTTGCGCAGCCGATGATGAGCAGGATCGCGCCGGACAGCGAAGCCGTTTCGACCAGCATCGGATAGACGCGCCGCCAGTCGAACTGGCGGTAGATCAACAGGCCGGCGAGCAGCGTGTAGACCACGCCGACGGTCGACACCTCGGTGGCCGTGGCGACGCCTTCGACCACTACCGTACGGATCACGAAAGGCAATGCGAGGGCCGGGAGTGCGATCAGCAGCGCACGGCCGATCTGTCGCCTGCTGGCGCGCTGCACGCCGCGCATGTCCTCGCCGCGCGTCTGCCACGCGACCACCACGCAAAGGGCCAGCATGCCGACCAGCGCAGGCAACAGGCCGCCCGTGAACAGCGCAGCAATCGAAACGCCAGTCACCGACCCGATGGTGATGAGCACGAGACTCGGCGGTATGGTCTCCGACATGGCGCCCGAGGCCGAGAGCAGCGCGATGAGGTCGCCGTCCTTGCTGCCTCTCTTCTTCATTTCGGGGAAGAGGGCCGGTGCGACCGCCGCCATGTCGGCCGCCTTGGAGCCGGAGATGCCCGAAACCAGATACATCGCGCCGAGCAACACGTATTGCAGTCCGCCGCGAACATGCCCGAGCAGCGACGACAAAAATTCAATCATCGCGCGCGCCAGCCCGGTCATTTCGATCAGCGCGCCGAGAAAGACGAACAGTGGCACGGAGAGAAGAATGAGCGACGACATGCCCTCGTCGATGCGCCCGGCGACGATCGACATCGGCGTGTTGGTCGCCAGCGCCAGATAGCTCACCGTGCCCGCGCCAAAGGCGAACGCGATCGGCGTTCCCATGACCACGGCTGCGCCGACGCCGATCACGAAAAAGATCACGAGGTTCAGGTTGCCCAGTTGCCTGAACAGCGGCTTTGCGAGCCACAACACCAGCGCGACCACGAGCGTGGTGCCGACCACCAGCGCGACCTGCCGCCATGTGCATTTTTCGATCAGCTTGATGATCGCGATCAGCAGCATCAGCACAGCGCCGCAGGCAATAGCCGCGACGCGCATGCCGTCCGGGATTTCGAGCGCTGGCGTGACCACCGGCCACTGCTGTTCCATGTGCTCGAGCGCAGCCGGCAGGAACATGACGAGAAAGACGATGACCAGCATCAAGGCCAGCGACTCGACCCACGGTCGAACCGCGGGGGACATGCGTCCGACAAAAGTGCTGAGGCGCATGTGCTCGCCGCGCCGCAGTGCGATCACCGCACCCAGCATCGCCAGCCACAGGAACAGGATCGATGCCAGTTCGTCCGACCAGGTGAGCGGCTGGTTGAACACATAGCGCGATATCACGCCCGCCAGCAGGATGACCACTTCGAGCACGACCAGCGCCGCCGCCGGAATTTCCGTCAGGAGCGCGAGTCCCCGGTCCAGTCGAGGAAAGCGGCGCAGCGCGACCGGGGCCGCGCCTGCCTCGTCTTCAAGGTGCATGGAACGACTTCAGACGAGCTTGCCGGCGTATTTTTCGAGCTTGCCCCAGGCCTCGTCGCCGAACTTGCCCTTCCACTCTTTGTAGAAGCCGGCCTTGCTCAGCGTTGCGCGGAACGGTTCGACGTCGGGCGTGTTGAAGGTCATGCCCTTGGCCTTCAGCGTGACCTCGACGTTGTTGTTGAGCCGGCGCAGATCGTCGCGCTGTGCCACAACCTTCTCGGTGATGTGCTTGGTGATGATGGCCTGGATGTCGGCTGGCAGCGCGGCCCACTTCTTGGTATTGGACAAAATCCACTGGCCGTCCCACATGTGGTTGGTCATCGAGCAATACTTCTGCACTTCGTACAGCTTGGCGATCTCGATGATGGCCAGCGGGTTCTCCTGTCCTTCGACCACCTTGGTCTGCAGGGCGGAATAAACCTCGGCGAAGTTGATGCTGGTCGGCGATGCACCGAAAGCCTTGAACAGCGAGGTCCACAGCGGGCTCACAGGCACGCGGATCTTGAAGCCTTTCAAGTCTTCAGGCACGACGATAGGGCGCGTCGAGCTGGTGATGTCGCGGTAGCCGTTGTCCAGCGGCTTGTCGAAGACATACAGGTTGGCCTTGGTGATGGCTGCACGCACATGCGCGCCGAGGTCGCCGTCCATCGCGGCCCACACGGTGGCGTAGTCCTTGAAGGCGAAGGCCACGCCGTTGATGCCGGCCACCGGCACCAGAGTCTGCAGGATCAGGCCCGACAGCGGAAAGAAGTCGATGGCACCCGAGCGCACCTGCGAAAGCATGTCGGTGTCGCCGCCCAGTTGGTTGTTGGGAAACAACTGGATGTCGACCTTGCCGTTGGTGTCCTTGCGGATGAGGTCGAGCGCTTCTTTCACGCGCACGTTGGTCGGGTGCGTGACGGGGATGTTGCTGGCCCACTTCATCTGGAACTCGGCGGTCTGCGCGCTCGCGATTTGATGGGTGGCGGCGAGCGCAATTCCGCTGGCTGCGGCGGTCCCTTGTACAAACTTACGGCGGGAAATGGTCATGGCTTGTCTCCTGGTTTTGTTGATGGGTTTGTGAAAAACGATGGCACTTGAAGCGGACTCGACACTCAATACATCAGCAAGCCGCCGTCGGCCACCAGCGTGGAGCCGGTGACGATCGACGATTCGGGCGAGATCAAAAACGCGATGGCGTTGGCGATCTGCTCAGGGCTCGCGATGCGCTGCTGCACGCTCATCGATTCGAGGCGCTGGCGGTTGCCGGGGATGGCGAGCGGCGCCGCGATCATCGGTGTCTCTGTTGCCCCGGGAGCGACCGTGTTCACGCTGATGCCGCGTTCGCCCAGCGCGCGTGCTGCGTTCTTTGTCAGCGCCAGCACCGCCCCTTTGGAGGCTGCATACGCTGCCGTGCCCGACAGGCCGCCGCCGCGAATGCCCGCCACGCTGGCTACAGTGCAGATGCGACCGCCCGGCTTCATGCGCAACGCGGCTTCGCGCATGCAAAGCCAGGTGCCGATGACGTTGACGTCGTGGGCACGGCGAAAGATGTCGACGGTCAGATCCATGAACGGCGTCGTGTCGGCCATGCCCGCGCTGGTGACAAGGCCATGGATCGTGCCGAAAGCCGATTCGATTTCCTTGAAGGCGGAGACGACGGCGGCCTCGTCTGCAACGTCGGCGACGAAGGCACTCGCGATCGAGGAGACGTCGGTGCCGGATGGTGTTTTGCCGTTGATGCGATCAACGGTCGACTTCAATGTCGCGCCGTCAATGTCGATGCCCGCGACGCGCCAGCCGCGGCTGACCAACAAAGCCATCGTCGCAGCGCCGATGCCGCTGGCAGCCCCGGTGACAACCGCGACGGGTCGCGCTTCGACGGCAGATGCTGAGGCTTCAGTCATGCGACGTCTCTCGTTGTTTTGCGCGGTTGAAGTCCGGGTCTATCGTCTTGATAACGGCCGCGTCGTCTTCGTCTGACAAACCGGCCGCGATCGTCGCCTTGAAGATCTGCAATGCAGCAGCGCCCAGCGGCGTCTCGATGCTTGCGCCTGCCGCCATGTCGACCGCGAGGCCGACGTCTTTGGTCAGGATGTGCGCCTGTGCGCGCGGCGCATAGTCGTCGCGCAAGGCACGCGCCATGCGGTCTTCGAAAATCCACGAGGCCCCGCTCGATGCGCAGATGACGTCGAACAGCTGCTGGCGGTCGAGCCCCAGCCGATGACCCAGCGCCAATGCCTCGGCACCCGCGGTGAGGTTGATGCCGGCGAGCATGTTGTTGACCAGCTTGGTCTTCGCGCCATCGCCGATCGTTTCGCTAATGAAAAAGACCTTCGATGCGAGGTCGTTCAGTACGCCGTCGAGCCGCTTGACGATGCGCTGGTCGCCAGCCAGCATGAGGGTCATCGTGCCGTTGGCTGCGCGCACCGGGCCACCGGAGATCGGTGCGTCGAGCGTCGCGATGCCAACGGCGGCGAGGCGGTGTCCGAACTGTGCGCTGTCGATTGGAGATACGGTGGAACAGAGCATCACGACCGGTGCGTTCCCGTTGCCGTTGTCGCGATCGATGTGACTGTCGCCGCGGCTGCATTTCACGACACCGTCGACGCCGAAGAGCACCTCTTCGATCTGCTTCGCGTTGACGACGACCACGACCAGCAGGTCGGCCCAGTCGGCAAGTTCGCGTGGCGATTTGCAGGTGCCGATGCCGGCAGCGGCAGCAGCATCTATCGCCGTGTCGGCAACGTCACGCGCTTGCACTGCGTACCCTTTGCCATGCAGGTTGGTCGCCATCGCCAAGCCCATGGCACCGACACCGATGACACCGACTTTGAGTGGAGATTGCATGTGGCTGCCGAAGGTTCGAGGGGTCGGATATTACCCGCGTCGCCTTGCGGGTTTCCCCTCCCTTTCGGGGCCAAGCACTGCCTGTTTGTCGCCTTTGGTGGACGGGGGCCACAAGACGCCTCCGTCGATGTTTTGGCTGCGTGCGGGCACCGAATGGTTACCGCGGTGGAAACTCTTCGCCCGTCGTGCCGGCTGTCCAGCGCGGATAGCGGTGCATGGCCTGGATAAACAGCGCGGAACCGGTCCATTCGTTGAGCCATGCGCGAAGGCGTGGGCGAGGCTGCGAACCGAACCATATCGGATCGACCGCCGCGAACTGCCGCACGAACGGCATGAGCGCCGCATCCGCCAGGCTCGCGTTGTCGCCCCCCAGATTAGGTGCGCGAGTAAGGCGGTCTTCGAGGTGGTCAAGGAACGGCATGGTGCGATCGCGATGCGCCGCGCCATCGGCCAAGCCCTCCGCCGCGTCGTAGCGGGCCGGGTATTTGTAGCGATCGAGTTGCGCCTTGAAATCCCCGTCGCATTCGGCAATGAGCGCAAGTGCATCGTCGAGCGTGCCGTGAGACGGCCGCAGCCAACCGCCGGGGTCGTTGCGACTGAGCGTCCACAGCATGATGTCCAGGCTCTGGTCGATCACCGTGCCGTCGTCGAGTGTCAGCACCGGCACGGTGCCTTTGGGTGAGGCGGCGAGCATATCGGCCGGCTTGTCGCGCAGCAAAACCTCGCGCAACTCGCATCGTTCACCACATGCCAGCAGTGCGAGCCGTGCCCGCATCGCGTACGGGCAGCGGCGAAATGAATAGAGGACTGGGAGAGGTTGTGGCGAAAGGCGCGGACGGGTCATGTCCCGAAGTGTGATGCGATGGTGGCTGCAAAGGCTTGGGCGTCTTCTTCGTCGCACAGCTCGGCCGCCAGCAACTTGTGCGCCGGCGCCACTGCCGTGGCCGCAATGGCTTTCTTCGGGCACAGCCCGAGGCAGGTCGACTCCACGATGCGCAGGCGCACAGGCGACTGCACCAAGCCGCGCTTGAGCTCCTTGCGTGCCGACCTGGCTTTGAACTTCGATGGTCCGTTGCTGCGTTCTTCGCAATCGCGACAGACCAGCACGACGCCAGCGAACTTGACTTTGACGAGCAGCGAATCGTCGGGTGCGGCTGCGATGTGGGGATGGCTCACGGGTTGTCCTGTTGAGAGACGATCATCCTCGGGATCGGCCGTGCGCGTCGTCAGCGAACCTGCCGTCCGACGGCGCCTGAATGCGATATCGTCTCGCCATGTCATCCGCCCCCCCACGCCCCCCGGTCGAAATCGAGACCGCGCCCCATCCGGTCGCCACTGTTATCCTCATGCACGGACTCGGCGCCGACGGCAACGACTTCGTGTCGATCGTCAACGAGCTCGACCTGTCGGCCGTCGGTGCGGTGCGCTTCGTCTTTCCCAACGCGCCGGTCATCCCGGTCACTATCAACGGCGGCTATGCCATGCCGGCGTGGTACGACATCGCCGTGGCCGATCTCGGGTCGCGTGAAGACGAAGCCGGCTTGCGGCGCTCGCGCATCGCCATCGAGGCGCTGATCGCGCACGAAAAATCCCGTGGTATTCCGGCCGATCGCATCGTCGTCGCCGGCTTTTCGCAAGGCTGTGCCATGGCGCTCATGACCGGCCTGCGCCACGGCGAGCGGCTGGCCGGCATCGTCGGCCTGTCTGGCTACCTGCCGATCGCCTCGACCACCGCCGCTGAGCGACACGCCGCCAACCACGACACGCCCGTTTTCATGGGCCATGGCACGCGCGACGGTGTGGTGCCGATGGCGCGCGCCATCGAGTCCCGGAACGCACTCACCGCCATGGGATACGAGGTCGAGTGGCACAGCTACCCGATGGAACATTCGGTCTGCATGGAGGAGATCGCCGATATCAACGCATTCCTGCTGCGCGTGCTGCGGGACGAGGAAGACACGGGAGCCGCCTCATGACCCTGTTACCCGGACAAGCAGCACTTTCTACCTGAAACGCCATGGCCCCCAGCCAGCAGCGACGGCCTGACCGTGCTACCTTCCAGCCCCAAGATTGAGGGGCATAACTATATGAGCAGCATATTGCAGAAGCGTTTGGCTTCGCTTTCGCCGGGGCGCCTGAAGGGCATGCGCCGCGGCATCGAGAAAGAAAGCTTGCGTTCTGCGGCCGACGGCGCGCTGGCTTTGACGCCGCATCCGTCGGCATTGGGTTCTGCGCTCACGCACCCGCACATCACCACGGATTTCAGCGAATCGCAGGTCGAACTCATCACCGGCGTGCATGGCGATGTCGACGCGGCGCTCGACGAGCTGACCCGTGTTCACCAATTCACTTACCGCGTGCTCGATGCCGCTGGCGACGAGCGGCTTTGGGTGTCGAGCATGCCGTGCGGCTTGCCGACCGACGAGACGATTCCGATCGGGCGTTACGGCTCCTCGAACGTCGGGCGCGCCAAGAGCGTCTACCGCATGGGGCTGAGCCATCGCTACGGCCGGCGCATGCAGACTATTTCCGGCATTCACTACAACTGGTCTCTGCCGGGTGTCGGTAGCGACCAGTACTTCGGGCTGATCCGAAACTTCAGGCGCCATGCGTTCTTGCTTCTGTACCTTTTCGGCGCGTCACCGGCACTGTGCAGCAGCTTCGTCGCCGGCCGGCCGCACGAGCTTCAGCCGCTTGGCGAGGGCAGCGTGCACATGCCGCACGGCACGTCGTTGCGCATGGGCCGGCTCGGCTACCAGAGCGATGCACAGGCCTCGCTGGCGGTGAGCTACAACAGCCTCGACGGTTATGGCGCCTCGCTGCAAGACGCGTTGACGCGTCCGTGGCCGGCTTACCAGGCCATCGGCATCCAGAACCTGGGCGGCGACTACAACCAGCTCGCGACCAGCCTGCTGCAGATCGAGAACGAGTTCTACGGCACCATCCGGCCCAAACGGGTGATCTACCCCGGCGAGCGTCCGCTGCATGCGTTGCGCGAGCGCGGCGTCGAGTACGTCGAGGTGCGGCTTATGGACCTCGATCCGTTCGAGCCGGTCGGCATCAACGCGCAGACCATGCGCTTCATCGACGTATTCCTGCTGCATTGCCTTTTGAGCAACAGCCCCGACGACACGCCGCAAGAAATTGCCGAGCTTGCGCACAACCAGCATCTGACAGCAGCGCGCGGCCGCGAGCCAGGACTCACCCTGCAGCGTGGTGGCCGCGAAGTGCCTTTGGTGGAGTGGGGCGCGGAGCTGGTGGCGGAGTGCCTGCCGATCGCAGCCGCGCTCGATGCGGTGCACGGCGACACGTTGCATAGCGACGCCGTGCATGCGGCCGCCGATGCCCTGCGGAATTCCGGCAGTCTGCCGTCGGCACGCGTGCTGGCCGCGATGAAGGCATCGCACGCCGATTCGTTCACCGGCTTCATCAGGGCGCAGTCCGAATCGACGCGCGTTGCGTTGCTCGCCTCGCCGTGGACAGCGGGGCAGCAAGCGACCTTCGAGCGCATGACGCAGACTTCGATCGAGGAGCAAAAACGCATAGAGGCAGCCGACACCTTGCCGTTCGAAATCTATCGCGAGCAGTACGTTTCGCCGGCGCGCCTGGGGTTGCGTGGGCGGACGGCCATGACGGCCTGAGCGGAACAACCGCACAGTCCATGAAGGTGCGTGGTAGGTGCCGACCTACTCGCATTGGCCTGCATGGCTCACCTTCGTGGTGCGAGACGCACGCATGATGCAATCGTGCTCCAGCATTCGTTCCACACACAGCCGCTACCTGACGATCCCATGACTTTCAAGACCTACCTGGTCGAAGACAGCCCGGTGATCCGGGACAACCTCGTCGGGTTTCTCGAAGACATCGCTCACGCCGAAGTCGTTGCCCATGCCAGCAGTGAAGACGAAGCGGTTGCTTGGCTGAAGTCGCATCACGACCAGTGGGACATCGCGATCATCGATCTGTTTCTCGAGCAGGGAAACGGTCTGGAGGTCGTCGGAGCTTGCCGCGGCAGGTCGTTGGACCAAAAGGTCGTGGTGCTGACGAACTATGCGACGCCAGCGATGCGTGCGCGGGCCAAGGCCCTGGGTGCCGATGCGTTCTTCGACAAGTCCGCGGAGATCGACGAGTTGGTCGAGTACTGCGAACGGCTTGGCGCCACGCGGCGTTAGCTCGCCCTAAGCCGAGCAGAAGTCGTGTCGTGTCACGACGGTGCGTCGTGCAGTGGTATCTCTTGCGGTAAAACTGCTTCCGTTATCGACAACGGAACGCTACGCATGAGCAACATCAGCAACACCATAGACAAGACTGGCAAGATCGACTTCGGGGGCCGCGTCGCGATCGTGACGGGCGCGGGCGGCGGCCTTGGTCGTCAGCACGCGTTGGCGCTGGCGCAGCGCGGCGCCAAAGTGCTCGTCAACGACCTCGGCGGTGCGCTCGACGGGGCAGGTGGATCGACCAGTGCGGCGCAGCGGGTGGTCGACGAAATCAAGGCTGCGGGTGGCGAGGCCATCGCCAATGGCGCCTCGGTGACCGATTTCGAGGCGGTACAGGCGATGGTGCAGCAGGCGATGGACGCCTGGGGCCGCGTCGACATCCTCGTGAACAACGCCGGCATCCTGCGCGACAAGAGCTTCAGCAAGATGGAACTCGAGGATTTCAGGCTGGTGGTCGACGTTCACCTGATGGGCGCAGTGCATTGCAGCAAGGCGGTGTGGGCCATCATGAACGCGCAGAAATACGGCCGCATCGTGATGACGACTTCGTCTTCCGGCCTCTATGGCAACTTCGGCCAAAGCAACTACGGCGCAGCCAAGATGGCGCTCGTCGGCCTGATGCAGACGCTGAGCATCGAAGGCGCAAAGAATGACATCCGCGTGAACTGCCTGGCGCCGACGGCGGCCACGCGCATGACAGAGGGCCTGATGTCGAAAGAAGTGCTGGATGCGCTCAAGCCTGAAGCGGTGGTGCCGGCGATGTTGGTGCTTGCGGCGCAGGATGCGCCGACGCGGACGATTTTGTGTGCCGGTGCGGGTACCTTCGAAGCTGCCCACATCACGCTCACCGCGGGTGCCTTCATCGGCATTGGTGGCGATGCGCCGGAGCAGTTGGCAGCACGCCTCGCCGAAGTCACCGACCGCGCTGGCGAGATCGTGCCGCAAAGCGGGTCGGCACAGGGCGGCAACGAAGTCGGCAAAGCGCTAGCCGCCGCGCGTTGAGCGCACGCTGAGTTAATCCGGTATCAGGCTGTCGTCCTTACGGATGGAGTCGTGATCGCGGTGGCTGTTCAGGCGGCCCAACGTGCTGTCGAGCAGGCGCTTGAGCTTGCCGGTAGCGCCGCGGAACGCCTCATCCATGGTGTGGCCATGCTGTGTGACCGCCAGTGGCTGGTGGTGGGCCAGACGGGCCTCCATGACGCAGCACTTGTCGTCGGCCCCGGCCTTGCCATGGTTCTCGTCGCTCAGGTGGATCTCGACCCGCATCACGTCTTCTGCGAAACGGCTGAGGTGCTGCCTGATTTCGGCGTCGGCCCAGCGTTCCAGCGTTTCCTTGTTTTCGACGCCATTGCTTGTATTGACCTGAATTTGCATGTTTGTGTCTCTCTGAGTGCACGCGAATATGCGAACCCCTACTGTGCTCCCAAAATCGGAAAGGCGAATGTAGGTCTCGGGGCACATCACAATTGGTCACTTCAGATTCACGCAACGGGCGCACTGCGCACCGAGAAAGAAGTTAGTCCCCATGGCCATTCAGTGGTTTCCCGGCCATATGCATTTGACGCAAAAGGCCATTGCCGAACGTGTCAAGGACACCGATGTCGTCATCGAGTTGCTCGATGCGCGCTTGCCTGCTTCCAGCGCCAACCCAATGCTGTCGCAGCTCACGTCGTCGCGGCCCACGCTCAAGGTTCTCAACAAGCAGGACCTGGCCGACCCGGCACGCACGGCGCAATGGCTCGCGCACTTCAACGCGCAACCGGCCACGCGCGCGATCGGCCTCGATGCGAGCCAGAGCACGCCGGCACAGCAACTGGTCAAGGCATGTCATGAACTGGCGCCGAATCGCGGTGGTCTCGCCAAGCCGATGCGCGTGCTGATCTGCGGCATTCCCAACGTCGGCAAGTCGACCCTCATCAACACGCTCACCGGCAGCAAGAAGGCCAAGACCGGCGACGAAGCCGGCATCACCAAGCTGGAACAGCGCATCACGCTGACCGACGATTTCTATCTGTACGACACGCCCGGCATGCTGTGGCCGCGCATCATCGTGGCCAAGAGCGGCTACAACCTGGCCGCCAGCGGCGCCATCGGCCGCAATGCCTTCGACGACGAAGAGGTCGCGCTCGAACTGCTGGCCTACCTGAAGACGCACTATCCAGCGGCCGTCGCGACGCGCTTCAAGCTCGACATGACCGCGCACGATATCGCGGCCATGAAGGATGAAGATTTGCTGGAAGCCATCGCGCGGAAACGCGGCGCCATTTTGGGCAAAGGGCGCGTCAATTTGCAGAAGGCGTCGGAGATCGTGATGCATGAATTCCGTGCCGGCAACTTCGGTCGCATCACGCTGGAAACACCCGAAGAGTTCGCGCAATGGCTGGCGGCCGGGCAGCAACTCGATGCCGAACGCCAGATGAAAAAAGAGGCGCGTGGCAGCAAGAGAGGCGCTGGTGGACGCGCACCGGATGCCGACGCGCCTGCCGAATCGAGCTGACCCTGTCGGACCCTACCGCAACCTGTCGGCACGGGTCGCGACTGACGACGACGTCCTTCAACGCTCCTGCAACCGCGCTTCTTTCGGGTAGCTGATGGTGTAGTCCGCCGCCACGCTCAAGCTCTTGCCCGCGTCGAGGTCGGCGGTCCACATCGCCATGCCGGGCTGCTTGTTCCAGGCGAAGTCCGATGGCTGCGGCGCGAAGGTCGCAGCCACGCGAACTTGCTCGTCGACAGACACTGGTGCCGCCTCGAGCACCTGCACTGCTATCGGCGTCTTGTGGCGGTTCTCGATCACGTAGCCGCGCTGCACCTTGCGCTCGGCGCGCGTGCCGACGAAGCCACCGCTGCCTTGGCTGTCGCGCTCGGGCTCTACCTGAACGCGCACAAGTTCGTCACGTCCGAAGGAGAGGTTGAGTCGAGCGTCGCTGGCCGTCGGCCACTGACCATTGCCGACGAACGCCCCATCGCGATAGAGCTGTACCGGGCCTGCCGGCCAGACGCCAGCAGGGCGAACCAGGTCCGCGACAAGATAGGCGCTTGCATCGACACGCGGGCTCGTGCGCGCGGCAAGCCTGGCGGTGTCTTCATGCTGCCCTAGCGCCATGGCGACACGCTGGCCGTTGGATGGCACGTCGATAGGTTGTGCGACGTTGAACTCGGTCGCAAAGCTGCCCTCGAACACGCTCACGTCGAAGAGCGGTGCAAGTGGCGCATCTTGCAGCGACTGCCTTTTCGCCATCATGGCCGGCGACGCCGGGGCAGGGGCGCCGGCTGCAAAGCGCGTTGATTCGTTGGCCGTGGCGCGTGGTGGCGGCTCGACACCGATGCGCCACGGCGAAGGCAACCGGCCACTGGTTTCGCGCCGCGGTTGACCGGTCGACAGCACGAGTTTGACGCCGCGCCAGTCTTCGCCGGTCGATTGCGCCACGAGTGCCTGGCGTTCGATGCGCAACTTGCGTGTCGTGGTGTCGAGCAGCGCGCGGTACGCGGGCGTCCAGCCCGGTCCGGCGACCTGGTAGCTGAGGCGGATGTCTGCATCGGAGCCCGCGGCGAGGTTGACCGTGACAGCCACGACGTTGGCGCCTTCACCGCCCTGCGTTCTGGCACGTTCGGCCACGAGAGGGCTCAGTTGGCGATCGACATCGGATTGACGGCGTTCGATGAGGTGCTGCTTTTGCAGGGCGTCCTGGCCCGTGCGACGCAATGCGTCGGCAACGGATGCGAGGTTCCTGGCATCCATCGCGACACGCTTGCTCGCGGCGTCCACACCGGGTCCGTCACCCGTGCCGGCAAAGCCTTTGAGGTAGCCCGTGACCAGTCCGAGCGCGTCGGTTTCGGCTTGTAGCGACGCCTTCTGATCTTCAAGTTCGCGGATGCGCGCATCCAGCGCGTTGCCGCTGCACCGTGCCGACAGCGCACGCGGTTCCGTGAGCACCGACGTCTCGCCCAGCCGCACCGATGCATCCGCCGACACCTGCAGGCTCTGCACGTCGAGCGTTGCGGGCAAGCAGGCGAAGGTGATCGTCCGGCTACCGGCCACGACGCGTGCCACGCGTTCGACAGTCGCGCTGCCGGGGTAGACCTTGACCTGGGTGATGCGGGAGTCGGGGCTGGCCGCATTTGCCTGCGCCTCGGCGCCGACGGCGAGCAGGAGCACGGCAAGGCCGATACCAGCGATCTTGAAGGGACGGGCGCGTATTGCAGAGGACAAAGGCAAGGTCGGCTTCATGAGCAAGGCTTTCGGATGTGATGGATCGGATTCGTCGACCCTTGCTCATACGGCCGAGCTCGGCAAGCAGGGTTAAAGCGGAGTTAATTCACGCAACCCACAGCAAACGAACTCAGGTAGCGAGAGGGTCGCGCCTGTGCAGTGTTTACCTTTGGATACACTCGTCATCCAATCATCGTTTTCTCAAAAATGCCATCCGACAGTCCTCAGTCGTTGCGCCGGCTGCTCCGGGGCGTTCTCCTTTTCATCGGTTTGTTCGCATTGGTTTGGGTGGCACTCGACTTCGCCCATCAGAAGCTGCGATACGTACAGGCCGGCTCCGATCTGGTTCTGGAAGAAAAGTACGACAAGCTCTCCAAACAAGCGCTTTTTTCGGGCCAGGAGAAGTACCGCGTGATCGCGATGGGCAACAGCAAGACGCTCAGCAGCTTCAAGCCCGACGTCTTCGATGCCGCCTTCCCCAGCGACGTGCGCTCGTACAACTTCGGCTTGCCGGGCGAGTCGCAGTTCCTGCCGGTGTTGCGATCGATCCTGGCGAGCGGCAACCGGCCTACGCACCTGCTGCTGCAGCTGCCCTGGGCGCCTCCCGATGCCGCTGCCAAGGCATTGCCGCTGCTCAAGGACGACAACCGCATCCTGATGACGCTGATCCCGTTTCGGCGCTTCTTCCGCGACCTGACGCTGTTCGTCTTTCAGTCGCTTCACACCGGCGTCGGGGCCGAGTGGATGCGCATCAAGGGCGAGATCGACTCGGTGGAAAAAAACCGGGGCTGGTACTTCATCAGCGGGCAGAGCCGCTATCCGAATGGGCAGTTACCAGATGACTTTGCATTGGCCTCGGACAACGCACAGGCGACGCCGGTGCGCGCACTGGCCCCCTCGGGCGACGACTACGCCGCCTTGCTGGCGCTTGCAAAACAATACGAATTCAAGGTGGTGCTTGTTCCGTGGTCTGCGCGCACCGGTGAGTACGCACCCGCTGAGAACAGCGGCAGCGGCGCCGCCAAAGTGGTGTCGCAGTCGCCGTACATCGCGGAGCGCGGGCCCAACTACTGGCTGTATCCGCCACCGTCCTTTTCCGACCCGGTCCATATGAATTCGGGCGGTGCCGAGGCCTACACGAAGCGTCTCGCCGCATTTCTCAAGGACGCTGGGGAGTTGAAGTAATGCTGTTCAATTCCTTCGAGTTCTTCGGATTTTTCGGCATTTTCCTGCTCGTCTATTTTTCGAGCCCGTTTCGCTACCGGCCATGGATTTTGCTGGTCGCCAGCTACGTGTTCTACATGAGCTGGGAGCCGAAGTTCGTGCTGCTGTTGCTGTTCACGACACTGGTCGATTTTTCGACTGCACTGGTCATGGCCAACAGCGGCAAGCCGCATGTGCGCAAGCTCGCGATGGTGACTGCGCTCGTGCTCAACTTCGGCATTCTCATCGTGCTGAAGTACGGCAGGTTCCTGGTTGCAAACGCAGAGGCGGTGGCACATTCCGCCGGCGTTGGCGGTCACTGGAACATGGTGCAGTTCGTGTTGCCGGTGGGTATTTCTTTCTACACGTTCCAGTCGGTCGGCTACACGCTCGACGTCTACTTCAAGCGCACGCCGGCAGAGCGAAATTTGCTGACCTACGCACAGTACGTCGCGTTCTTTCCGCAACTGGTGGCAGGACCGATCGAGCGTGCCAGCCACATGCTTGGGCAGTTCAAGGCGCGCCACTATTTCAAGGCAGAGAACGTCTCGCCGGCGATGTGGCTCATCGGCTGGGGCCTGTTCAAGAAGATGTGCGTCGCCGACCAGATAGCGCCGTTCGTCAATGCGATCTACAGCGACCCGGGCAACTATTCGGGTAGCTACACGCTGTTGGCGACGGTGCTGTTCGCCATCCAGATCTATTGCGATTTTTCAGGCTATTCGAGCATCGCGCGCGGCGTTGCCAAGCTGTTCGACTTCGAGCTGATGATCAATTTCAGGCAGCCGTATTTTTCCCGCTCGCTGTCGGAGTTCTGGGGCCGCTGGCACATCTCGCTCTCGACCTGGTTCCGCGACTATCTCTACAAGCCGCTGGGTGGCAGCCGCGGCACGCACTCGAACACGCTGCGCAACGTGCTCATCGTTTTCGTCATCAGCGGCATCTGGCACGGTGCGTCGTGGTGCTTCGCGGTCTGGGGCCTGATGCACGGCATGGGGCTGGTGGTCGAACGCATCGTTCGCTGGAAGGGGCTAGACACCGTCGGCGGCGCAACCATCGCAGCGCGCTTTGCCCGTGGTGCTTTCGGCTGGGCTGCGACCATGGTCGTGGTGCTGGTCGGCTGGGTCTTTTTTCGTGCGTCCACGTTGGGTGATGCGTGGACCGTGCTCAAGGGCTTTCAGCACCTCACCGCACTCGACTACGGCACGTTCAAGGTACTGGGTTTCGCGAGCTTCGAGATCTTGCTGGCGGCCCTGTTCATTCCTTTCACCTTCATCGTCGAATGGGTCGTGAGCAAAGACCGTTACCAGGACATCGACCAGCTGGTCGGGCCGCGCATGTCGATCGTGCTCGGCGTGGCACTGACCTATGTGATCTTGCTGTTCGGCGTGTTTGGCCGCCGCGAGTTCATCTACTTCCAGTTTTGAACGGCAGCGAGACGCCGGTGTTTTTTCATGTTCGGTTGTCTCCGTTATTTTTATGAAAAAGGGCAGGGCCGATCACCCGTGCCCGGTGCAGTGCGCTGACGCTTGTCACTCTTTCAGCTTGATCTTTCCCTCGCGCACGTAGCGGTCGTACTCGTCGCGCGGAATGGCGGTCAGGCCAGCGGTGTTGTCGCCTGCGTCCCAGCTGATGGTTGCACTGTCGGCGGCCAGGTCCACTTCGACCAGGCCCTCGGGAATCGTCAACGGCACGCCGTCGCCGGGGGTATAGGTCACATGGCCTTGAATGGTTGCATGGTGTGTCATGGGTTCTCCTGGGTGCTCCTGGACTCTGGTGGACTCTGCGTATGACAGGCAATCATTACATGCAATCGTGACGGTGCGGAGTGTCAGCGGACTTCGGCGAACTTGGGCAAACTTCGCGTCATGACAACCACAACACAACCATCGGTCGAGCCGCCCATCGAAGTGACCCAGGGCGATCTCTCCGCCTACCGCCAAGGCAACACGGGCGTCGACTACGTGCACCGTTTTGAATCGGGCAAGCCCGGCCCGCACGTGCTCGTCAATGCGCTTACGCATGGCAATGAGATTTGCGGCATGGTCGCGGTGAAGCAACTGCTCGACGCGGGTGTGCGTCCGAAGATCGGCACGCTCACACTCAGCTTTGCCCATGTCGAGGCCTACAACGCTTTCGATCCGTCGAAGCCGTACGAGAACCGGCAGATCGTCCATAACCTCAACCGCATCTGGTCCGACGAATTGCTGGGCGGCACCGAAGACAGCCCCGAGCTTCGTCGGGCCCGCGCACTGCGGCCGGTGGTCGCGGCTGCCGATCACATCCTCGACATCCATTCGACCAGCCAGGACGTCGTGCCGTTCTGGGTGTATCCCGACTTCGCCCGCAACGCCGATACCGCGCTCGCCATCGGACTGCCCTCGGTTCACCTCGTCATGCCCAACGGCTTAGGCTCCGGCACGCCGTTGATCCAGCATGGCTTGCATGCCGGCGCGGACGCGCCCGGCGCTGCGATGGTCGCGGAATGCGGCCAGCATTTCATGCAAAAGACGGCGGATGTCGCGGTTGAAGTGACCGCGCGGTTCCTCGCGTATTTCGGCGTTGTCGAGCGTTCGGGACCGGCGCCCTTGCTCGATGCGCAGCGGCGCTTCGAACTGCTCGAAACGCGCATGGTCATGACCGACCATTTCGCTTTCACGCGGCCGCTCATCGGCTTCGAGACCTTTGCCAAAGGCGAGCTCATCGCGACCGATGGCGATGCCATCGAAATCCGCTCGCCTTGCGACAACTGCACTGTGTTCATGCCGACGCGCGCGCCGATCATCGGGCGTGAAGCGGTGTACTTGACCAAGCCGATTTCCTAAAGCGATTGACCTGAAGCGAATGACTCGCGCGCGCTGGGCCGGCGTGGCCTTCGTTTTTCTCTGGTTTGCGCTTGGCGGCATCGCGCACTTCGTCGCGACCGACACAGAGATGCGCATCGTGCCGCCGTACATTCCATGGCGGCGCGCTGCGGTGTTGATCAGCGGCGTCTTCGAACTGCTTGGAGCCGCCGGCTTGCTCTGGCAACCGACGCGTCGTGCTGCCGGCATGGGGCTTTTTCTGCTGACTCTTGCGGTGACGCCAGCGCACTTCTACATGCTGCAACGGCCGGATTTGTTTCAGTCGATTCCGTACTGGGCGCTGATCTTGCGGCTGCCGATTCAGGTCGCGCTGCTGGCGCTCATAGCCTGGATCACAGCAGAGCCGCCGCCGCGTTGATCCGCCTAGGTCAAACCGGCGTGCCGCCGTATGCCACCGCGAGCAACGCCGCCTGCTGCTCCGGCGTGCGAAGGGCGATCAGCTTCAGCAGCGCCGCGCCGTCTTGCGCCTGAATGCCGTGCTCCTTGGCAAAGGCCAGCGCATCGGGCGTGAAGGTCGAGCTGGTGACGTAGCTGCCGTGCTTGAGCTGGTTTGCCCTCATCACGCCGAAGAAGTCGCGCAGGTCTTTCAGGCCGACTGGCTTAGAGGGCCGATGCTTGCACTGGACGATGCGCGGCGCGTCCATGCGTTTCGATTGAAGCCAGAGGTGGACGCCGCCTTGCTCGCCGTGCGACTTGGCATGCGTCGCAAAGCCGACCTGCGCAAAGAAGGCTTCGGACAAAGCCTCGAAGCGCTGCCATTGCATGGTGGCCAGCACCCGTGGGCTCCAAGCCTGCTCACGGTGCTGGAATGGCGTTGCGGCGGGCATGCGCAGCGCGTACAGCGCCTCGGTCGTCGAAAGGGATGGGGAGGGCGCAGGATAGGTCTCCTCGAATTCGAGGACGGGCTCTCGCTTGAATGTCGATGACGAGTCCATCAACCGGCCGCCACCGTCTTTCGGCGCCTCTTCGCTGTAGCCACCCCATTCTGCTGCCGCATTGCCGCGCCGCATCGTGTAGTGCAAACCCAACAACACCGCACCCAAAATCAAGGCGGCCCAGCCCGCCGGGCGCAGCGCCTGTTCAACGCGCTCGGCGATGGAGCCATGCACCAGGGCCGGAATCACGGTCAGCAGCACGACGCCGGCAACCAACGTCATCAGGCCGGTTCCCAATAGCGCGTTGCCCGTGCGGGCACGAATGACCGGGGCGGCGGGGCTGGCGCGATCGTCTGTAATTTGCGTTGTCATGACCGGCGGTGCTTTCGTAAATGGGGAGGCGCGCCGACTTTATGAGGCAAAACTGCTTACAGCGCAATGCGCACGCTTGGAAGTCGCTAGCAAAAACGTAGCGAAACCGCACGCGAACCAGTTCACGAAAATGCGGATTAAAGCTTGGCGTCAGGCGAAAACACGAACAGCGCCGGGTCGACCATCGCGCGGTTGAGCATCACCGACCAATGCAGATGCGGCCCGGTCACGCGGCCGGTTGCTCCGACGGCTGCAAAGCGCTCGCTCGTTTTCAGCACGTCACCGGGCTTCACGTCGATCGCGCTGAGATGGCAATACATCGTGAGCAGACCGCCGCCATGGTCGAGCCAGACCGTATTGCCGTTGAAGAAGTAGTCGCCAGTGTCGATGACGCGACCCGGCATCGGCGTCAGCACCGGCGTGCCGGTGCCCGCGGCGATGTCCATGCCGCTGTGAGGATTGCGCGACTGCCCGTTGAAGACGCGGCGCAGTCCGAACGAACTGGAGCGACGCCCCGGCACCGGCACGCGCATGTGCAGCGACTGCGCTTGCGGCAAGGGCTCGGTGAAGGTCGCCATGACGATTGCCAGATGATCGCGTTCGCGCTCGTAGCGGGCCTGGTCGGCGGGCGAGAGATCGACCGTGCCGGGGGCAACATTGAGGCGTTGCTCGCGATATTGCTTGGGCGCGATGGCGTAGAGGATGTCGCGCGTCGCTGCATCGTCTTTGACTTGCACCGTGATGCGACCTTCGCCGGGTAAAGCGGCCAACGGAATGCCGACCATCGCCGTCCATTCGATCGGATCGCCTAGCACCAGCAAGGGCACGTCGCTGGTCGTCGTCGCCCGAGGTCGCGTGGCGGCCGGGCCGAGCGACAGACGCGCGACGCCACCCGGCACCTGCGATGCGCTGGGCCAGACATCTGCAGCCGATGGTGTGGTTTGCGAGGGCGAATGAGGCATCTTCGTCGCCGCGACGGCACTACCGACCGTAACCGCCGCAATGGCAGGCAGGGCAACCAGCCCCAGCGCGCCGAGCATGGCCGAGCGCCGATGCAGTACAAAAGTGTGATGTGAAGGCATGCCGCCAGTCTAGCCACCGCCTCGTGTCCGGAGGATGCCCAGCGCATGCGTTACCGAACCGCCATCAAAGTCACACTGCACGCGGCCAAGCGAAGGCTGCGACGTCGAACGGGCAGCTTGGCGCCATGACAATCGGGCCGCTTCGTCTTGAACGCGGCTTACAAAATCAGGGAGTTCAGATTGATCCATTCGAAGAATGTTGGCCGCGCTGCGCGTGCGCTTACCGTGCTGGCTGCTGCACTGGCCACGGCCGGTTTGCTCGGCGCTTGCGGCACACGCGGACCGGTCGCGCCGGAGCCGCCGCCACCATCGGCCACTGCGAGCAACAGCATCGTCATGCCGCGCATCACCTATGGCAGCACACCCAA
Organism: Variovorax sp. LG9.2; assembly: GCF_035018885.1. Classification (NCBI taxonomy): domain Bacteria; kingdom Pseudomonadati; phylum Pseudomonadota; class Betaproteobacteria; order Burkholderiales; family Comamonadaceae; genus Variovorax; species Variovorax sp. LG9.2. The sequence continues at coordinate 27,591 of NZ_JASJXB010000031.1, forward strand.
GGGCGTAAAAATCTTGAAGTCGGACGACAACTGCGACGTGCCCGCATTGCTGCGCCAGAACGTGCAAGACCAGCTCGAAGAACCGCTTTTGTATCTGTTGCCTGCAGCGACCGCAGGCGCCGAGGCGGCACCGGTGTTGAAGATTGAAATCACCGACTTGCTGGCGAACGCGGGCGGCATCTATGGCGGCCCCAAGATTGTCGACATCCACGGCACGCTCGAACGTCCGGGCATGGCACCCACGCAGTTCACCGCGCGGCGTCAGATGTTCATCTACTTCGGCGTGCCGCGCTCGACCTGCAGCATGGTCGGAAGCGTGGCGTACACGCTGGGCAGCGACATCATCAAGTGGATGAAAAAGCCGGTCGACGGTGCGTTCCTGGGCGAGCGCTGAGCCACTCGCGCTCGGACGCTCACACAGCGACAGTGGCCGTCTTCATGCTTCCCGGTGCAAGACCGTCGAGCGTGTACGGCCCGATCGCGGCGCGAATCAGCCGCAGTGTCGGCAAGCCCACGGCCGCCGTCATGCGCCGCACCTGCCGGTTGCGGCCCTCGCTGATCGCCAGCTCGATCCATGCGGTCGGAATCGCCTGTCGGACGCGGATCGGCGGTTGCCGGTCCCACACGTCGGGTGCCGGGTCGAGCAGGCGCGCACGGGCCGGGCGGGTGATGCCGTCGTTCAAATGCACACCCGCGCGCAGTGATGCCAGCGTGGCCTCCGTCGGCACGCCTTCGACCTGCACCCAATAGGTCTTCTCCATCTTGAAACGCGGATCGGCGATGCGCGCCTGCAACTGGCCGTCGTCGGTGAGCAGCAACAGCCCTTCGCTGTCGGCATCGAGCCGGCCCGCCACATAGACGCCGGGGATGTCGATGAAGTCTTTCAGGCCTCGCCAGCGACCTTCAGCGGTGAATTGGCTGAGGACGCCGTAGGGCTTGTTGAAGCAGATGAGGCGGGGCATCGACACAGGCGGAGACATTGAGCGGCAGCATAGCCGCGGCCTCAAATGCCCCAGCCGGAATCGCTGATGTGCCGCGCATACACCGCGAGCACGATGCGTTCGGAGTGCACCAGGTAGTCGTTGAGCGCTGCAGCGGCGCGGGCGAATTCGCCGCTCTCGGCCAGTTCGAGGATATTAATGTTCATGTCGACATACGGCGCGTGCAGGAACTCCGGGTCTTGCAGCAAACCGAAGGCCAGCCGCAACTCGGCCAGCACTTGCGCGAAGAGCAAGTTGAGGCGCTCGCTGTCGGCCAACTCCACGATGGCCATGTGGAATGCCATGTTGGCGGTACCCGCGCCGAGCCAGTCGCTGTCGGCGCGGCAGCGCAGCGCGGTTTCGACGGCGTCGCGCATCTTCTTCTTGGCCGGATGCCGAGGGTAGGCCTGGCCCAGCGCCTGGCATTCGATAAGGCGCCGCACCCGATAGATGTCGATGATCGACGCAATGCTCGGAATCGCCACGAACACGCCGCGGTTCGGAGAGTGCTTGACCAGGCCGTCCTTGGTCAGCATGCGAAACACCTCGCGCAACGTGTTGCGCGAAATGCCGAGACTGTCGCTCAACGTCTGCTCCGAGAGCCGCTGGCCGGGTGAAAACTCGCCGCGGGTGATCCGCTGACGGAGCTCTTCAGCCATGCGCTCGCTCAGCGTCCGGACCGCGGGGGAAGGTGAAGCGGGCAGGCTCATATTCCCCGCGTTTTAGCAGATGAGTTGCCACATCTGCGTTCAATTGCTCAACGAGTGTCGGGTTATTCCCTAGGAATTGGCACGTAACTTGCGAACGATTCTTCTGTAATTGTTGAACAATAAATAGCTACTGACTCATTCAAACATCCGGGTGCTTGAGTCACCCACGATCACTTTCAGGAGTATCCGCCGTGCCCACTGCTATCAATCTCTGGCCCCTGCTCGGGGTCGCCGTCATCATCGTGGGGTTCATCCTGCGCTTCAACCCGATGCTGGTCGTGATCGTCACGGCTATCGTCACCGCCTTTGCCGCGAACTTTCCGGTCGACAAGATCCTCGCCACCATCGGCACCGGGTTCATCAAGACGCGTAACCTGCCGCTGATCATCCTGCTGCCGCTCGCGGTCATCGGTTTGCTCGAGCGGCACGGGCTGCGGCAGCACGCGCAGCGCTGGATCAGCAGCATCAAGTCGGCCACCTCGGGCCGCTTGTTGATCGTCTACCTGGCGGCGCGTCAGCTGACCGCAGCCGTCGGCCTCACCAGCCTCGGCGGCCATCCGCAAATGGTGCGGCCGTTGCTCGCGCCGATGGCCGAAGGTGCAGCCGAAGCCCGTTTCGGTGCGCTGCCCGATCGCGTCCGCCACAAGTTGCGAGCCTTCTCGGCGGCGACGGACAACGTTGGCCTGTTCTTCGGCGAAGACATCTTCGTGGCCTTTGGCGCCATCGTGCTGATGACCACCATCCTGCGCGAATTGGGCATCGAAATCGAGCCGATCCATGTGGCGCTGTGGGGCATCCCGACCGCCGTGTGCGCCTTCGTGATCCACGCCTGGCGCCTGCGGCGGCTCGACAAGTGGCTGAACAAGGAGATGAGTGGGCAGACGCCATCGGACGTCGGCCCTGACAACGTCACGGCCAGTCTCGCGGCCACTGCCACTGCCGCGGTGAAGGGAGCCTGATCATGACGCTCACCATCACCCACCTCTACGACCTCGTCGGCATCATCCTGGCCATCACGGCCGTGATGACGCTGATGGACAAGCATCATTCCAAGCGCTACTCCAGCGCGTTCTTCTGGGCGCTCTATGCGCTGGTGTTCCTCATCGGCGATTTCATTCCGCCGGTGTGGGTCGGCGTCGGCGTCATCGTCATGGCGCTGATCGCGGCCTTCGGCGGTGTGGGCATCGGCCATCACGCGGCGCGCACGCCAGCGCAATATCTGGAGAGCGCCAAACGCCTCGGCAACAAGCTCTTCATTCCGGCGTTGGCGATTCCCGTGGTCACCATGATCGGCACGCTCTCCGCGAGCCACCTGATCTTTGGCGGCGTGCCACTGCTCGACCCGAAGAACACCACGCTGGTGAGCCTGGGTGTCGGTTGCATCGTCGCGTTGGCTTTGGCCTGCAAGCTCACACACGAAACGCCCATGCAGGGCATCCGTGAATCGCGCCGCCTGACCGATGCGCTCGGCTGGGCGCTGGTGCTGCCGCAGATGCTGGGCATGCTGGGGCTCGTGTTCGCCGACGCTGGTGTAGGCAAGGCCGTCGCGCACATCACCACCACCTACATCAACATGGACGTGCGCTTCTTCGCGGTGGCGGTCTACGTGATCGGTATGGCGCTCTTCACGGTGATCATGGGCAACGGCTTCGCGGCCTTCCCCGTGATGGCAGGCGGCGTCGGCGTGCCGATCCTGGTCGGCGTCTACCACGGCAACCCGGCGGTAATGGCCGCGATCGGCATGCTCTCGGGCTATTGCGGCACCTTGCTCACGCCGATGGCCGCCAACTTCAACATCGTGCCCGCCGCGCTGCTGGAGTTGCCGGACAAGAACGCGGTGATTCGCGCGCAGGTACCCACGGCGCTCACGCTGCTGGCGTGCAACGTCTTCCTGTTGTACTTCCTCATGTTCCGCTGAGTTCGGTATGCAGATGGACCTGAACAGCGACCTCGGCGAAAGCCTCGGTGCCTGGCGCATGGGCGACGACGATGCGATGCTCGGCATCGTGAGCAGTGCCAACGTGGCATGCGGTTTTCATGCAGGCGATGCGGCCGGCATCCTGCAGACGCTGAAACGCGCGAAGGAGCGAGGCGTGGCGGTCGGCGCGCATGTGGCGTACCCGGATCTCGCCGGCTTCGGCCGCCGCAACATGGACGTGGCGAGCGCCGACCTGCAGGCCGATGTGATCTACCAGATCGGTGCGCTGAAGGGCATGGCGACAGCGGCCGGCACGACGGTGCGCTACGTCAAGCCGCACGGCGCGCTGTACAACACCATCGCGCACGACGAACGGCAGGCGCGCGACGTGATCGCGGCCATCCGCGCGATCGATTCATCGCTCTGTCTCGTCGCGCTGGCCGGCTCGCCGTTGATCGGATGGGCCCGTGCCAGCGGCTTGCGCACCATCGCCGAGGCCTTCGCCGATCGCGCGTACATGCCGGACGGCGCACTGGTGTCGCGGCGTGAAAAAGGCGCGGTGCTGCACGATCCGCACGAGGTTGCGGCACGCATGTTGACGCTGGCGACCGAAGGCGTCGTGACGGCCATCGACGGCAGTACCGTGCGCATCGAGGCGGACTCGGTCTGCGTGCACGGCGACAGTCCCGGCGCGGTGGAGATGGCGCGCGAAGTGAGGGCGCTGCTGGAGCGCTCCGGCGTGGTGATCCGGTCATTCGTCGAGGCCGATCGATGAAGGCGTCGATCAAGCGATCGACGATGCGTTTTCTGCCCGTCAACCTGGATGCGCTGCTGGTCGAGCTCGACGATCTGCCGCAGACGCTGGCCCTGCTGGCCTCGCTGCACTCCGAGCCCCTCCGTGGCATCGAAGAGCTGGTGCCGGCGGCGCGCACGTTGCTGGTTCGCTATCGCCCGTCGATGGTGTCGCGCGCGGCGCTGGTCGCTGCGATCGGCGCACGCAGCCTGGACGCGACCGTCGAGCGGACGTCGACGTTGATCCAGATTCCGGTCAGCTACAGCGGCGAGGATCTCGACGAGGTCGCGCAGATGCTCGGTATCACGCGGGAGGAGGTCATCCGGCGCCATACCGGCAGCGAGTACACGGTGGCGTTCACCGGCTTCGCACCCGGCTTCGCTTATCTGAGCGGCGGTGATCCTGGCCTCGACGTGCCGCGCCGCACCACGCCGCGCACGCGCATCCCGGCCGGCGCGGTTGGGCTCGCGGGGCAGTTCAGCGGTGTCTATCCGCAGGCCAGCCCCGGTGGCTGGCAGATCATCGGCGTGACGGCAACACCGATGTGGGATCTGTCGCGCGACGTGCCAGCGTTGTTGCAGCCAGGCTTTCGCGTTCGCTTCGTCGATGTGACGCAACGGGCTGCCGTTGCGCTGGCGCCGCCAGCCCTGGTTGCCGGGCCATCGACAGCCACAACAACATCAACGGCATCGCCAGCAGCGCCGGGCGCAGCACACGAAGGTTCGTCACTCGAAATCCGCAGCACCGGCCTGCAGGCACTCTTCCAGGACCTGGGCCGTCACGGCCAGGCCGGGCAGGGCGTGTCGGCCTCGGGTGCGATGGACCAGGGCGCCTTGCGCGCGGCGAACCGACTCGTCGGCAATCCCAGCGATGCGGCTTGCGTGGAGATCGTCTACGGCGGCTTTCATGCGGTGTGCCATGGCGACGCTGTCGTGGCGTTCACCGGCGCCGAGGCACCAATCGAAGTAACGACCGCGAGCGGTCTGCGGCTCGCAGCTTCGGGTTACCAGGCCATCGCACTTTCGGATGGCGACAGCGTCGTGCTCGGCGAACCGCGCGCAGGCATTCGCAGCTACCTTGCAGTGCGCGGCGGCTTCACGGCCGCGCCGGTGCTCGGCAGTCGGTCCACCGACACGCTGGCCAACGTCGGCCCTGCACCTGTCGCCGCAGGCGACACGCTGCCGATCCACCGCTCGACGGTCGGCGCCATCGTCGGTGCCCCCGAGCAGCCGCCGCACGACCTGCCTACGACACACGAGGTCGTCACGCTCGACGTGGTGATGGGTCCGCGCACCGACTGGTTCACGCCCGAGGCGGTCGCGCTGCTGGCAAGCCAGACCTGGACCGTCACACCGCAGTCCAACCGCGTCGGCTTGCGGCTTGCGGGCGCGCAGTCGCTGACGCGTTCGAACCCGGCCGAACTCCCGAGCGAAGGCACTGCGCTCGGCGCCATCCAGGTGCCGCCGAGCGGACAGCCTGTGCTGTTCCTGGCCGACCATCCGCTCACCGGTGGCTATCCGGTCATCGGTGCTGTCGCGACCCATCACCTCGACCGCGCTGGGCAAATCCCCATTGGCGCCCGCGTGCGCTTCAACCCGATCCAGCCTTTCGAATTCGACATCACGCCATGAAAAAAGTCCTCATTGCCAACCGTGGCGAAATCGCCGTGCGCATCGTGCGCGCCTGTGCCGACTACGGTGCGAAATCGGTGGCGGTCTATGCCGACGCCGACCTCGACGCGCTGCATACGCGCATGGCCGATGAAGCCTACGGACTCGACGGCCAGCGGCCCGCCGACACCTATCTGCACATCGAGAAGCTGCTGGCCGTGGCGGCACGGTCGGGTGCGGACGCGGTACATCCCGGTTACGGCTTTCTGTCGGAGAACGCGGGCTTCGCACGCGCCGTGATCGGCGCGGGGCTGATCTGGGTCGGCCCACCGCCGGAAGCCATCGACGCGCTCGGCGACAAGGTGCAGGCACGCAAGATCGCGCTCGAAGTCGGCGCACCGCTGGTCGCCGGAACGCCGGGCCCGGTGAACAACGCGCAGGAGGTCGTCGCCTTTGCCGAGCAGCATGGCTTGCCGATCGCGATCAAGGCCGCTTTCGGTGGCGGCGGTCGTGGGCTCAAGGTGGCATGGCGCATGGACGAGGTCGCCGATTGCTTCGAATCCGCGGTGCGCGAAGCCATCACCGCCTTCGGTCGTGGCGAGTGTTTCGTCGAGCAGTTCCTCGATCGCCCGCGCCATATCGAGGCGCAAGTCATCGCCGACACGCACGGTCGCGTCGTGGTGCTCGGCACGCGCGATTGCTCGCTGCAACGCCGCAACCAGAAGCTGGTCGAGGAGGCGCCCGCGCCGTTCCTCACCGATGCGCAACGCGAGCGCATCCATGCGTCGGCACGGGACATCTGTGCGAAGGCGGGCTATGTTGGCGCTGGCACGGTTGAGTTTTTGCTGAGTCCGTCGGGCACGATCTCGTTCCTCGAAGTGAACACGCGGCTGCAGGTCGAGCACCCGGTCACTGAAGAGACGTCGGGCATCGATCTCGTGGTCGAGCAATTGCGCGTGGCCGATGGCCTGCCGTTGTCGATCACCGAAACGCCTGTGCCGCGCGGCCATGCCTTCGAGTTTCGTATCAACGCGGAGGACGTCGGTCGTGGCTTCCTGCCGGCGCCGGGTACGGTGCGTGTGTTCGATGCGCCTTCAGGTCCGGGCGTGCGCGTCGACACCGGCGTGGTGTCGGGATCGATGGTGCCCGGCACCTTCGATTCGTTGATGGCCAAGCTCATCGTCACCGGCGCCACGCGCGCGCAAGCCATTGCGCGCGCACGTCGGGCGCTGAAGGAATTTCGCATCGAAGGCGTGGCATCGGTCCTGCCGTTCCACCGCGCGGTCATGGCGCACGGGGACTTCACCTCGGCGGACGAATTCAAGGTGCACACGCGCTGGATCGAAACGGACTTTGCGAACACGCTCGCTGCGGCAGTGCGCTCCGAGCCTGGCGTGTCTGCCGCGCCGTTGACTCGTACCGCCATCGAGATCGATGGGCGCCGCATGGCGCTCGGGTTGCCGGCCGAGTTGCTCCGTGGATTGCAGTCGGGTTCTTCTGGCGGCGGGACTTCGGCAGCAAAAGCGCTCGCCATCGCCATAGAGATCGACCCCGCAACGGTCGCCGCGCCGATCACCGGCACGCTTCAATCTTGGAAAGTCGCCGATGGAGACACCGTCGCTGCAGGCGACCCCATCGCGTCGATGGAGGCCATGAAGATGGAGATGCAGGTGGCTGCACATCGCGCGGGTCGCATCGCGCTCAAGGTGGAGCAGGGCGCCTACATCACGGCCGGGACGGGCATTGCGGAGATCCGATAGACGGCAAGCCAGGACACCATTGGCTTCGCGAGGGCTACTCGAGCTTCGCGTCCTCTTTCTTCGCCTCCGCCATCGCTTCCGGCTCCAATTCTTCAGCATAGCGATTGAGCCGAATGAACACGCCCCAGCCAGCCAGCACGATCCCCACCGCACAGAACATCGCGGCGGCGTGGAGCATGAGCTCGGGCTTCTCGCGCGACTTGAAGGTGGCGACCAGTGCCTCGACTGCGATGGCGACCACGATCACCACCATGAAGCGCGAGAGGAAGCGCCGCACGCGTGTCGGTGCGCCGATGTGCGCGTCGCGAATGACCTCTTCCTCCGTGATGGTCTGCGAAATCTGAAGCGCCACCACCGCAGCGGCCAGCAGGCCGATCGCCTCGATCACCGCTTCGCCCGCAGTCGTGTCGACGCCGCCGGTCATGGCCATCCAGCCGTTGTGCGCTGCGATGACCATGAGCGCGATGCTGGCGCCGGCAAAGAGCAACGCCATGAGCGCATGAACGACGGAGTAGAGACGGAGGAAGGCTTTCATGGACTGGTGGAGCTAAGCAACGGTGTTCGATGTTGATCGTCGTCACCGCGCCGCGCTGTCAGCGGCGGGCGCAAAGTATCGAACCGCGTCGGTGTCAAGTCGAAAGCCCGTTGGAACAGAGCGATGAGTGCGCTGGCGGTGGCAAAGCCCTCGAGGAGCGCATGCGCAGGACTTTTTAGCGTCACCTGGGCGTAACGCTGCGGGATTGCCGGAAGCGGTTCGCAGCGCCAGACATCGACCCGGCTCCCGCATACTTTGGCCCATGACGCTCTCCACTTACCTCCTGTATGTCGCAGCGGTCGCGCTGCTCATCGCAACCCCCGGCCCCACCATGCTCATGTGCATGACCAACGCGCTGAACCATGGCACGCGGCGCGCGATGACTTCCGTGGCAGGGTCGGTGACAGCCGTGCTGATGGTCATGCTGCTCTCGGCAGCCGGCTTGGGCGCGCTGCTGGCCGCATCGGAAACCGCCTTCACGACGGCCAAGCTCATCGGCGCGGCCTATCTCGTCTGGCTCGGCATCAAGACCTTCCGGAGCGACGCGTCGGTGCTGAGCGTCGACAAGGGCGCGGCCAGCGTGCCGCGCCGGTCGTTCTACCTGCAGGGCTTGCTGGTCGGCGCGAGCAACCCCAAGGCCGTGCTGTTCTTCGCGGCGTTTTTCCCGCAATTTTTGAACCCGTCTGCGCCGATGGCGCCGCAGTTCGCGATCCTCGCGCTGACCTTCATGGTCTTGGAGTTCACGGTGCTCACGACCTGTGCGCTCAGCGTGTCGCGCTTGGCCCCACTGCTGCGCCGGAGCGGGCCGCTACGCTGGGCCAATCGCGTGTGTGGTGGATTGTTCACCTTGATGGGCGGGCTGCTGCTGTTGACGCGGCGGACTGCTTGATTCAAGACTGATCCAGCTGAAGCGCCTTCGCGACCGCACGGGTCGCGTGTATCAGGCCATCCACCAGGCGCTCATCGACTTCGAGCAGCCCTTCGTATTCGCCGAGGTTGCGCGTGTTGTGGCATTTGTCGAGCACCCGCCACACCTCGGGTCCCAAGCCGAGCGTATGCGGCAGCACCTGGAACACGACGTAGCGATTGCCCGAGCGATAGCCCTTGCGGCGCAGTGCGGCCAGGCAAAGCGCGTGGGCGGCGTTGTAGGCAAGGTCGAATCGGCTTTCGAGTGACAAACTCGTGTTCCCTGCATCATTCAACCGGGCCAGGCCGCTGCGAAGCAAACCGGAGATCTCAGCAGCATCAGGCGCTTCGGCTCGCAGCGCCTTGCCGGGACCGCACAGGTTGCCGAGCGGATCAGTCATTCAGCACCTCGTCGTTGCCGATCAACCAGATCTTTGGCTGGTCGAGCACACGCACGACAAACGCGTTGTCTTGCGCGCTGCGTTGAGCCAGATCGCCAGGGGTGTAGAGCGTGGGATTCACCGTGCGTCCGAGCGTGACGGTGGCCGGCTCCAGGGCGCCGAACAGCTCGCCGTAGCCTAGGCTCGCGCTCACCACCAACACGTCGATGTCGCTCTGCGCAGTGTCCTGTTGGCTCGCCACCGAGCCGAATACAAACGCCACCTGGATTTGCGACGCCAGCGGCAGCAAGGCGGCACGCAACACGTCGGTCACACCAGAGGTTTTGACCACCAGCCCGCGCAATTCGGCGAACACCGGCGCATCGGCATTGGCCTGGTAGTGCTTCTGATTGCCCAGGCGCGACACGGTGAGCAACCCGGCTCCTGCCAGCCCTGCCAGTTCGCGTTGAACGGCGCCGCTACCGGATTGCGCGAGGGTAATCACCTCGTTGGCGTAGAAACTGCGCGTCGGATTGCCGAACAGCACACCCAGGACGCGCTGCCGCACCTTGGGGAACAAGGCGTCCGCGAGGCTTGCAGAAGGTGATACCCGAGTGATCGTACCCATAATGGGTTGTATTATGCCCAAATTGGGTATTCGTTGGCGGACGGGTTCCTGCTGGTGGCGCGGCAAACTTATACCGGCTTGGCCTCAGCCCGTAGCAGATCGCGGAACTGGACGGGCAAGTCGCGCGGCGTCACCAGATCCACGCGCACGCACACCGCTCACACCAGCCGCGACCCCCCATCGATGTGCAGCGTCTCCCCATTCATCCCACCGTTGGTCATCAGAAACACCACGGCGGCGCCGGCTTCTGCGGCGGTGACGAGGCGATGCAGGGGCAGCTTTTCCTTCAGGCCGGACACGAACGCGTCGAGCCCATCGCCGAACGCCCGGCCGAGCAGGGGCGTGTCCGTGATGCCGGGCGACAAGGTGTTGACCCGCGTCGGCGCCAGTTCCAGCGCCAGCCCGCGCGCCAGCGCCTCCATCGCGGCGGACGCTGCGCCCAGCACTGCGGTGCCGTAGGCGTTCGGGCGGTCCGACAGCGCGCCGGAGATGAAGGTGATCGACCCGTTCTTCGACAGCCGGTCGCCCAGCGCGCGGATCGTATGCACTGCCGCCCAGATGCGCTCGTCGAACGCCCTGCGCAGGTAGTCGACCTCGGCCTCCCGCACCTTGCCCGCCACGAAGCTGCCGGCCAGCAGCACCAAGTGGTCGACCTGCGCGATGTCGACCAGCGCGGTGGTGATGGTTTCGCTGCGCGTGACATCAGCTGCGCGCCAGCCGTCCAGGCCGTTGGCCGTGGCTGCCTGCTGCGCGCGCTCGGCTTTCGAGCCGATGACGATGACCTTGGCGCCCGCTGCCTTGGCCTGGATGGCAGCCGCCAATCCGATGCCGGACGTGCCGCCGAACAGCACGACCGTCTGCCCCTGGAGCGCGCCGGAAGACGATTCGGAAAGTGGGTTGCTGGTGAGATCAGAGATGGTGGGAGGGCTGGTGGTCATTGTGAATTCCTGTGGTCGGCACCCGGTTGGTGTCGGTGTCTGGAGAGACTAAGGATTCACCAAACAGTTGATAACCAGGCTATAAGTTGATTTACTCATGCCATGAAGGAACAAATAAATCTCGACCGGCTCACCGGACTCATTGCATTCGCAAGCACGGCCTCGCTCGGCAGCTTCACCGCAGCGGCCCGTGCGCTGTCGGTGTCGCCATCGGCCGTGAGCAAGAGCGTTCAGCGGCTGGAAACCAGCCTCGGGTTAACGCTATTCACCCGCACCACGCGCGCGCTCACGTTCACTTCCGAGGGGCGCGATATGCACGAGCGGGCGCTTCGCCTGCTACAAGCCGTCGAAGAGATCGAGCAGGCGGCGGTGGCAGCGCGCGGCGAGCCGTCCGGCACCATCAAGGTCACTGCGCCGCTGCCGATCGGCGTCAACCTGCTGGCGCCTGCGTTGCCGCGATTTCGCGAGCGCTATCCCAAGCTGTCGGTCGACTTGCGATTGGGCGATCGCGTCACCGACCTGATCGAGGAGGGCATCGACGTGGCCGTCCGCGTCGGGCACGTGGTGGACAGCCGCCTCATCTCGCGTCGACTCGCTCCGCATCGGCTGTGCGCCTTCGCCTCGCCGGCGTATCTGGCCAAGCACGGCACCCCGCAACATCCCGAAGACCTGGCGGCGCACGAGTGCGTGAACTTCCGCTATCAAAGCTCGGGGCAGACATTGCGCTGGCCGTTTCATGTTGGCAAACGCGTGCTGGAAATATTGCCCGACGCTGGGATCGTGGTTGACGTCAGTGATGCTGTTGCGGCGATCCTTGCTGCGGGCGGCGGTGTCGGCATCTCGCCCACGTATATCGCTGCGCCCTATGTCGGGCGCGGTGAACTGGTGCCGGTGCTCACGCAGTTCATATTGAGCGACAAGTTCGATATCACCGCGCTCTGGCCAGAAAGTCGGCGGGGAAATCCGAATGTGATGGCGTTTGTGGGATTTCTGGAAGAGGTGTTCCCGAAACCTGCGCCTTGGGATGTTTTGATTCAGGGGAAATGAGGTTTTCGACGTTAGGAGGTCGATGGCAGCGACGCCACCAGCGTGCCGCGCCGGTCGTTCTACCTGCAGGGCTTGCTGGTCGGCGCGAGCAACCCCAAGGCCGTGCTGTTCTTCGCGGCGTTTTTCCCGCAATTTTTGAACCTGTCTGCGCCGATGGCGCCGCAGTTCGCGATCCTCGCGCTGACCTTCATGGTCTTGGAGTTCACGGTGCTCACGACCTGTGCGCTCAGCGTGTCGCGCTTGGCCCCACTGCTGCGCCGGAGCGGGCCGCTGCGCTGGGCCAATCGCGTGTGTGGTGGGTTGTTCACCTTGATGGGCGGGCTGCTGCTGTTGACGCGGCGGACTGCTTGATTCAAGTCTCGGCGGCGCACGCGCGGACTTGTAAGCGAAATCATTCTGTGGCGCGCATGACGCGTGCGCGAGAGGCAACTAAAACAGCATCGGCCGTCGAACCGCTTATGCCGCTGCGGCGGCACCAGGTGGCCGTATCCGGTTATCGTCGTCTGAGCGCGGCACGCCGCTCAGAAGTGCTCGACCCAAGGACGCACCTCGATCTCCCAGGACCAGACGCTGCGCGGTTGCGCAAGCAGGTGCACGTAGGTGGCAGCAATCGCGTCGGGGTCGAGGAGCGAGTCTTGGCCGTTGTTCGGTACACCGACGGGACGGATTGCGCCGTCGACGACGACATGAGCGATGTGGATGCCCTGTGGCGCCAGCTCCCGCGCCATGCTCTGCGCGAGGCCACGCAACGCAAACTTGCCCATCGCGAACGCGGCCGATTGCGCGAACCCCTTGATCCCAGCAGAAGCACCGGTGAATAACACCGCCCCGTGTCGATCCGGCAACATCCGGCGCACGGCTTGCTGGGCGACGCGAAAGGCGGCGATCGCTGTGACGTCGACCGCGCGCGCGACCGCTTCGGCATCGACGTCGACGAACGATCCCCGAACGCGCTGGCTCGCGTTGTAAACGACGACGTCGGGCGCGCCACCAAGCGCCAGTTCGGCCGCATCGAACAGCGCGTCGACGGCGGCTCCGTCACTTGCATCGGCCACGATCGGCGCTGCGCCGGTCTCGGAGGCAATCGCTTCGAGTGGCTCGCGTCGGCGCGCTGCGACCGCGACGCGCATTCCGCACTCGCCTGCAAAGGCTCGCGCCAGGCTGGCGCCGAGACCGGGACCGGCGCCAACGATCAGTGCGCGCCGGTACGGCAAAACGGTCACGCCGCCCCTTCCGTGGCGAGGCGAGCGTTCTGCGGAAACATCGCCTGTTTGGCGCCTTCGTCCATTTCGGCCTTGTAGGCGTGCTTGGCCTTCAATGCCTCGGCGCGCTGCGCTGCTGGACGCGCGTTGACTTCATCGAGAAGGCGCTTCACGTTGGGGAGCTCCTGCCACGCTTCGGCGCCGAGCACGAACGGCACGGCGCGCGCCCAGCCCCATACGGCCATGTCCACCACCGTGTAGCGGTCGCCGAGCATCCAGTGACGATCAGCGAGACGCGCGTCCACGATCTTCCAATGACGCCACGCCTCGAAATCGTAGCGGTTCAACGCGTAGACTTTGGGCTCGGGTGCGAAGTGCTTGAAGTGCACGGCCTGTCCCGAGTAGGGACCGATGCCGGTGGCCACGAACATCAGCCACGAGAGCATTTCCGCGCGCGCAGCCGGCGTGTTCTCGGGAAGAAACTGGCCGGTCTTTTCGGCGAGGTAGAGAAGAATGGCGTTGCTGTCGAAGACAACCGCATCCCCGTCGACAAGCGCCGGAGTCTTGGCGTTCGGGTTGATCGCGGTAAAAGCCGGCAGGTGCTGGTCGCCCTTGCGAGTGTCAACAGGCACAAGTTCGTACTCGAGACCGGCTTCCTCAAGGAACAGCGCTACTTTGGCGGGGTTCGGCGAGGGGTGATAGTAGAGTTTCATCATGGTGGCGCTTTGTGGAAAGGGAATCGATTGTGGAGCGGCTCACGCTTTTGCGCTTTGGAGCTCGTCCTGAATTTGAGTTCGAGGCATAGTTTGACGACAGGGATCAGACCGCGCGTGCAACCATGCATCGTGCACCTGACCTGCAACTCGCTGGACTACGCCAGCTGGAAGGACGCAGTCTCACGTGGCCAGCAGGGCCGGGGTGCCTCCAGCGGCCTGACAGGGGCCTGAAGGCATTAGAGAATTACCCGAGAGCGAATCAATCCAACCCGCCTCGAACACAAAAATCCTGACACCTCCACCGCAGGACGAACTATCTAGCCCACCCGTCCCGCATCCCCGCAGCCCGATTGAAAACGCGCCCACCCTCAGCCGCCGCCTTCGCATCCACCACGAAGTACCCGTGCCGCTCGAACTGAAACCCCGCCCCGCCTTCCGCAGCCCCGGCCAATGAAGGCTCGACGAATGCAGCGGCAGTCACCAAACTGTTCTTGTTCAGTTCGTCCATCAACTCCCCGCTCCCCGGCTTCTCTGCCGCGAACAGCCGCTCATACAAACGCACCTCCGCTGGCAGCGCGTCTGCCACTGCCACCCATGTGATGTTGCCCTTCACCTTCACCGCATCGGCGCCCGGCGTGCCGCTCTTGGTGTCGGGCACCAGCAGCGCTTGCACTTCGAGCAACTTGCCGCTCGCATCGCGCGTGCCGCCGACGCATTCGATCGTGTGGCCGTATTTCAGCCGCACCTTGTTGCCGGGGAACAGGCGGAAGAAGCCTTTGGGCTGGACGTCTTCGTAGTCCGTGCGTTCGATCCACACCTCGCGGCCGATCTTGAAGTGGCGCAGGCCGTCGTCGGGCTTGTGCGGGTTGTTGGGCGCGGTGCAGTCGTCCAGAACGCTTTCATCTTTGGTCGGGCCGCCCATCAATTCGCCCCAATTGGTGATGACCAACTTGACCGGATCCAGCACCGCCATGGCGCGCGAAGCGATGGGGTCGAGCGTGTCGCGCAGGGCGGCCTCCAGGCTCGCGTAGTCGATCCAGCCGCCGGACTTGGTCACGCCGCTTCGTTCGCAGAATAGGCGCAGCGCTTCGGGCGTGTAGCCGCGGCGGCGCAGGCCGGCGAGCGTAGGCATGCGCGGGTCGTCCCAACCGTCGACGTGGCCTTCTTCGACCAGTTGGCGCAGCTTGCGTTTGCTGGTGATGACGTGGGTGACGTTGAGGCGCGCGAATTCGTATTGGCGCGGGTGCGGGCTGGCGATGAGCCCGCCTTCGGCGAGGCGGTCGAGCAGCCAGTCGTAGAACGGACGCTGGTCTTCGAATTCCAATGTGCAGATGGAATGGGTGATCTGCTCCAGCGCGTCTTCGATGGGATGCGCGAAGGTGTACATCGGGTAGATGCACCATTTGTCGCCGGTGTTGTGGTGCGTGGCGCGACGAATGCGGTACAGCGCGGGGTCGCGCATGTTGATGTTCGGGCTCGCCATGTCGATCTTGGCGCGCAGGATGGCCGCGCCGTCGTCGAGCTTGCCGTCGCGCATCTCGCGAAAGCGCGCAAGGTTCTCCGCGGGCGTGCGAGTGCGAAACGGGCTGTCGGTGCCGGGCGTGTTGAAGTCGCCTCGGCTTGCGCGCATTTGATCGGGCGTTTGCTCGTCGACGTAGGCGAATCCGGCTTCGATCAGGTACTCGGCTGCCCGGTACATGAAGTCGAAGTAGTTACTGGCAAAGTACTCGTGCGGCTGCATCGTGCCGGGCGCGCCGGCTGCATTCGATAAGCCCGGCCCCGCCTGTCCGTCGGCCAACAAGGTTTCATAGCCGAGCCATTCGACCGCATTACGGATCGAGTCGACATACTCCTGCTCTTCTTTTTCAGGGTTGGTGTCGTCGAAGCGCAGGTGGCACACGCCGCCGTATTCCTTCGCCATCTCGAAGTTGAGCCAGATGCTCTTGGCGTGGCCCAGATGCAGGTAGCCGTTGGGCTCGGGTGGGAAGCGCATGCGCACTTTGGCCGGGTCATGCATGCCCGCCATGTGATGGGCGGCGTCGCCAGGCGATCCACCCCACTGGCGTTGTGCATAGGTGCCGTTTTCGAGGTCGTTCTCGATCACGTGGCGCAGGAAATTACTGGGTGCGACGGGAGCGGTTGCAGCCGTTTTTGTAGGCGCTTTTGCGGGCGCCGACGACGGTTTTTTGCCACCGTCTTCAGGGGTCGGAGGAGTCATCTCGGCATTTTAAAGGGGGGTATGCGCAAGAAACACTTGGCAACATTCTTCACATGATCGAGTACACCGGCTTTGCACGAGGCGCGTTGAATACACTTCTCGGCCGTTCATCTTGAATGTGTCCATCAACAGGAGTCCACCATGAACCTCAACCGTTCTACCTTCTTCAAGTTCGCTGCTGCTGCGGCTGTCGCAGCGGGCGCACTGTTCGCAGGCTCCGCGGCAAATGCTGGCGTTTCGGTTGGCATCAACCTGCCGGGTCTGGCGATTGGCGTTGCTCCCGGGTACTACGCGCCGGCACCGATGTATGCAGCCCCCGCGCCGGTCTACTACAACGCGCCGCCGCGGTATTACGAGCCAGCGCCGGTCTATTACCGTCCGGCACCGGTTTATTACAACGCGCCCCCGGTGTACTACGGCCCGGCGCCGGGCTACTACCGCGGTCATGGCCATGGTCACGGCCACGGTTACTACCGCGGTTATTGATCCAAGGCTGATTCACACCAAAGCCGACTTTCGAAAGAGGGTCGGCTTTTTTGTTGCTCGAATGGAGCCGAGCAGGCCGAACGGTCGGCCCCGCACGGGCTTACATCGCGCGAAACAGGTGGGCGTAGAGGCGGCTGACCGCGATGTTCTCCGGCCGACCGCGCAACAGCAGATGCAGCTTGCCGGCTTCGTCGCGGTGCACCGAGTCGACGGCATCGCTGCGCACGACGACCGCCCGATGCACCTGCCAGAACATGTTGGCATCGAGTTGCGGCATCAACTGCTTCAGCGGCGTGCGGATCAGATATTCGTGCGCCGCAGTGAGCACGCGAACGTATTTGTCGGCCGCCTCGAAGTACAGCACTTCGTCCATCGGCACCATGCGAACGGTGGCGCCACCCGCGTCGCTCGCGGCGATGAATTTGAGCGGGGCGACGGCCGATGGGGCAGTCGATCCTGCGAACGCGCCCTGTAACGTGCCCGGCAGCGTACTGGGTGAGAGCAACCCCGCCGGCCCGGCAGCGCTGGCGCCTGCGGCAGCGAGCAACTGACGCCATTGCGCCAAGGTCTGTTCGAGTGCGGCAGTTTGCTGCGGCGCGACGGATTCGGCCGGGCTATGCGTTGCCGTCGACATCGCCACCGCCTGCTTCAGTCGCGCTACCGTCTTGCGCAGCCGATCGCCCTGAACCGGCTTCAACACGTAGTCGATGGCCTGCGCCTCGAACGCGCGTGTCGCGTACTCGTCGTAGGCCGTGACGAACACGAGCTGCGGCATCGGTACTTCGTCGGTCGGCCACGTGTCCGCCAGTTCAGCCGCGGCGCCGAGGCCGTCGAGGCCGGGCATGCGGATGTCGAAGAACAGGATTTTTGGCAGCAAGCGAAGCGCTTCTTTCACGGCGCTGCGGCCGTCGCCGACGATGGCGACCACGTCGAGCTCGGGCCATGCGGCGGTTAGCTCAGCGCGCAGTGCCTGGGCCAGCAGGGGTTCGTCTTCGGCGATGAGGGCTGTGGGATTCTGCATGGCTTCAACGTCCTGACGCAGTCATGTCAAACCTTCAAAGTTGTTGCGCGCCCGCGAGCTTGGCAAGCCCTTTGTCGAAAGTGCCCAGCGGCGTGTGCCCCGCCTTTCTGGCAATCTCCAGCACCAGGCAATCGGAGAAGCCCAAAGCTGGTTTGCGCTTGAAATTCTGCAAAGCTGCGGCGACCGTATCGGCATCTTGCAGGGTCAACGTTTTGTGTTCCAGCAAAATTTCAAGAGCCGCCGCGAGTTGCACAGGGGTTCGGTCGTAAACCGATTCCAGCACCCACATCGTCTCAGCCAGCACTAGCTGCGATATCCATGCGTTGCCGTCGACAAACACCTCCGCAAGCTTCACCTGCCGAGCGTCGTCTCGCACAAGGAGCCGCACGAGCACATTGGTATCAACCGCCCGCATGGCGGCGTTTCATGCGCTGGCGGATGCCTTGCTTCAAATCTTCCAGCGACTTCGCCTGGACGGGTGTGGCACCTTCAGGAAACAACGCGTCGTGAACCGCCTGGGAATCGTGGCGAGTAGCGCGCTTCACGACGATGCGGCCCTTCTCTTCGACCCATTCGAGCACGGTGCCGGGCGTCAGGCCCAAGGCGCGCCTGACCGCGGCCGGGACGGAAACCTGGCCTTGCGAGGTGAGTTTGGTATGGGCATGAATCATGCTGGGCAGACTATCACATTACCGCGGTAATAAAAAACGCAGCTTCGCAACCTGTCGCCGCTAAATCGGAAACGTCACCACCGCACGCGTACCACCGTCTGCAGCCGCAGCCATCTCGAGTCGGCCCCGCGCGCCGTACACCGTCGCGAGCCGCTCGCGCACTTGCGCGAGCCCGAAGCCGCCGCCTTCCGATGGCGGCGCCGCGCCCAGCCCAACACCGGTGTCGCGCACCTCGATGGCGATCTGCAGCTTGCCGGCGCTGGCCTTGCTTTCGCGACGTGCGCGCACGACGATCTCGCCGCCCTCTACCTGCGGCTCCAGCCCATGCCGGATGCTGTTTTCGACCAGCGGCTGCAGCAACAGCGGCGGCACCGGCACGTCGCGTAAATCGTCGGGCAGCTCCAGCGTGTAGCGAAGGCGCGGGCCCATGCGAATCGACATCAGCTCCAGATAATCGCGCAGCCGGTCGAACTCGGCCGACAGCGGATGGGCCACCGAACGCGAGCCGCTCAAGGTCACCCGCAGATAGCCGTTGAGGTGGTCGAGCATCTGCACCGCACGCGGCGGGTCGAGCGTGATGAGCACGCGCAAATTGGCCAGCGTGTTGAAGAGCATGTGCGGCTCGAGCTGCGTTTCGAGCAGCTTTAGCTTGGCCTCGCTCGCATCGCGCTCTGCAGCGTTTCTCTCTGCGATCAACGCTGCCGCCTTGCCGCGCGTGAAGAAGTAGAAGGTGCCGACGGCACCCGCGACCAGCGTGATGACGAGGCTGATGCGGCTGTCTTGTGCAGACGGCACGACGCCGTCGCCAAGCAACAGGTTGCCCAGCGGCTCTCCAATAAAGAAGCCGCAGGCAACGCCGACCGCCGCCAGCAGCGCGCCGCGCCAGCCTTTGGGCCAGCCGTGCCCTCCTGCGCTGTCGCGATGGCAATTGCGCTCGTCGAAAACATAGCGCCCGAAATCGATGACCGCCCAGGTGACGGTGCCGACCGCAAGCGAGTATCCGAGCTGAACCAGATAGCTCTTGCGCGGCCAGATCGCGGTGGTCAGCACGGCGATGACGCTGCAAAACGCCACCACCTGGAGATAGTGGCGCAGGAGGTCGCGCCATTGAATGTTCATGGCGGCAGATTCTGGACGAAGAAGGCCCAGACTCACCACAGGTCGCCGCGCGGCGTGCCCGACAGCCGGGCGCGTTCTTTATCGACCATGCGTTCCATCAAGGCGCCGCCGTGCGGCAAGGCCCAGACCGAGACGCCATGCATGGCCAGTCCCACACCCCACCCGAGCAGCGGATAGAGCGCCCAAAAACGACCGGTGAGGAGCGACAGCGTGATGAGCCCGAGGTTGACGATGGTGAAGATCGTCGCGTGGGCGAACCAGCCCATCTTGGCCTTGGCGCGGCGTCGTGCGAGCTGGTCGATGCGGCCGGCCGCGGTGGCTCGGGTGGCGTCGTTGAAGTGGGCGGCAGCAGACATGGTGTGTCTCCTCGATCTGAGTGGGTGGATGGCTGAATGGGTGAAGGGGCAGTGGGCTGGATTCGACAGATCAGGCGGCGCTGGCCACTCCGCGGTCGGTGCGGATCGCCAGCTTCCACAAGCGGGCGGCGCGGCCGACGAAGATGCCGGTGAAGGTGCCATACACCGCGCTGATACCGACCGCCACAGGCGTCTGATGGGCCAGCTCCGGGTGCATCGACAGGCTGACGCCGACGACGTACTTGGTGAAGAAGATGCCCATCATGAGCATCAGCGGAACGGCGCTGCCGGCCACGTCGAACGCACGGGCCTCGGCGTTGTAGCGGGTGTTGGCGTGCAGCGGCTGGCGGATCGATACGGCGAGCAGCACTGCTGCTGCGGCGGCCCAGGCGAGCAGCGCAGCCGGGCCAGCTGTGTTCGATGCGCCGAAGGCCGACGCCACGCCGTAGACCGCGAGGCCCGTCATGGCGACCGGCATGACCGTGACCTTGACGAGGCTCACGCGGCCCGACATCAGCTGCTTGCAGCCGAGCCAGACCAGCAGCACGAAGAGGCCGAAAACCCAACGTGGGGTGTGAGTGACGATTTGCAGCAGCATGGTTTTCTCCAGAAAAAACGATGGGGTGACTCTCGTCATTCGTCGCCCCCACGGCGAGCGGTATGCGACAGAACGCAAAAGAGCGGCGCCGGATGCAAAAGAGCGGCGCAAAGCGCGCGGATGGAACGAAGTGGCTGACACGCCGCATGGGCTTTACCGAACCTTTACGGCAAGTCAAGGCGGGGCGATACCATCCTGCGCTGTACTCCGGGTGCCTCCTCTGAGCCCATTCACGCTGACCGAATCCCGATGGATCCACACACTCCCCCCGAGCCTCTTCCCGCCTCCGTGTCGCCCACCCATCCGCCGGTCCGTCGCCGTCGCTGGGTGGGTGCCGTGCTCGCGATTCTTTTGCTGGTGGCTTTGGGCGGTGGCGCCTGGTACCTGGTCCAGCGCTCGAAGGAGCCGGCAGCCGGTGCGCCGGGTGCGGGCGGGCGCGGTCCAGGTGGCCCCGGTGGACCGGGCGGTGCCGGCGCGAGAGGTCCGGGCGGCCCAGGCGGCGCAGGGGCGCAAAACACGGTCGGTTTCGCGGTTGCGCGCCAGGCTGACATTCCGATCCAGCTCGACGCGCTCGGCACCGTGCAGCCGCTGGCCAACGTCACGGTGCAGCCGCAGGTCGCGGGCGTGCTGACCGCGGTGCTCTTCAAGGAGGGCCAGATGGTCAAGAAGGGCGACGTGCTCGCCACCATCGATCCGGCGCCGTTCCAGATCGCGCTGTCGCAGGCGGCTGGCGCCAGGCAGCGCGATGAAGCCCAGTTGTCGGCAGCAAAAGTCACGTTGGAGCGATACCGCACGCTGCTCGGGCAGGACTCGATCGCACGGCAAGACGTCGACACGCAGGCCGCATTGGTCAAGCAGCTCGAAGGCACCGTCACCATCGACCGCGCCAACGAAAGCACCGCCAAGCTCAACCTGAACTACGCGCGCATCGTCGCGCCGGTGAGCGGCCGGGTCGGTTTGCGACCGGTGGATGCCGGTAATTACGTATCGACCGGCAGCACGGCCGGGGTCGCGGTCATTACGCAACTGTCGCCCATCGACGTGGCGTTTTCGGTGCCGCAGGACTGCGTGCCAGAGATCCAGCAACGGCTCGCGGCTGGCGCGCAATTGCCGGCCACTGCGCTCGACCGCACCCGCATCAAGCAACTCGCGACAGGCATGTTCTCGACGCTCGACAACTCGGTCGATACGAACACCGGCACGGTCAAGTCGAAGGCGCGCTTTGCCAATGCCGACTCGGCCTTGTTCCCTAACCAGTTCGTCAACGTGCGGCTGCTGATGCGCACCATCAGCGCCGCCGTCGTCGTGCCGGTGACGGCGCTGCGGCATGGGCCGAATGGCGACTACGTCTACGTCATCAACGAAGACAAGACGGTGAGCCAGCGTCCGGTGACGCGCGGCGAATCGAGCGTCGACAACGTGGCGATCATGTCGGGCCTGAAGTCCGGCGAAGAGGTCGTGACCGAAGGCGGCGACCGGTTGAAGGACGGCGCGCGCGTACAGACCACGGTCGATCGGCCGGCGGGTGCGGCATCGGGGGCCGCCAGTGGCCGGCGGCAAGGCACTTCGGCCGCTCCTGTTGCACCACCCGCCGGTTCGACGGCCACTCCGATGGCCTCCGGCGGCACGACCGCCACCACTGCCATCAAGCCGCCCACCGCCGAGGAACGCCAGCGCCTGCTCGATGCGGTCAAGGACAACCCCGAACAGCTCGAGCGTCGCAAGCGCCTGCTCGAAGCCATCGACCGCGGCGAGCCGGCCGCGCTCGAACGCTGGCAGCGCCTGTCGGAACGCCGGCCGGCGCAATGAGTCCGTCGCGCCCGTTCATCCTGCGGCCGGTAGCGACCTCGCTGCTGATGGTGGCCATCGTGCTGGCCGGGTTGGTGTCGTTCCGCTTCCTGCCGTTGTCGGCGTTGCCGCAGGTCGACTACCCGACCATCCAGGTGCAGACGCTGTACCCCGGCGGCAGCCCGGAGGTGATGAGCAACACGGTCACCGCGCCGCTCGAACGGCAGTTCGGCCAGATGGCGGGGCTCGACCGCATGAGTTCGACCAGCGCCGCGGGCGTGTCGATCATCACGCTGCAATTTTCGCTCGGGCAAACGCTCGATGTGGCGGAGCAAGAGGTGCAAGCCGCCATCAACGCCGGCGGCTCGCTGCTGCCGGCCGACCTGCCGGCACCGCCGGTGTACGCCAAGGTGAATCCCGCCGATGCGCCCGTGCTGACGCTCGCCATCACATCGGAAACGTTGCCGCTGACCGAGGTGCAGAACCTCGTCAACACGCGACTCGCGCAGAAGATCAGTCAGGTTTCGGGCGTCGGTCTGGTGTCGCTCAGCGGCGGACAACGTCCTGCCGTTCGCATCCAGGCCAACACGCAGGCGCTGGCGGCCAACGGCATCGGGCTCGATACGCTGCGCACCGCCATCAGCGCGGCCAATTCGAACGGTGCCAAGGGCAGCTTCGACGGGCCCAAGCGCGCCTACACGATCAATTCGAACGACCAGTTGCTGACCGTCGACGACTACAAGAACCTGATCGTCACGTACAAGAACGGCGCGCCGATTCGCATGATCGACGTGGCCCAAGTGGTCAGCGGCGCCGAGAACACGCAGCTCAGCGCTTGGGCCGGCACCAACGGGAAATTGCACCCAGCCATCATCCTGAATGTGCAGCGTCAGCCGGGTGCCAACGTCATCGCCACGGTCGACGCCATCAAGAAGCAGTTGCCCGATCTGCAGGCTGGCTTGCCGAGCGGCCTGAAGATCGAAGTGCTGAGCGATCGCACCTCGGGCATTCGCGGATCGGTCCAGCACGTCGAGATGGAACTCGTCCTGGCCGTCGTGCTGGTGGTGCTGGTCATCTTCGCGTTCCTCGGCAGCCTGCGCGCCACCGTCATCGCCAGCATCGCGGTGCCTATCTCGCTCATCGGCACCTTCGGGCTGATGTACCTGCTTGGCTACAGCCTGAACAACCTGAGCCTGATGGCGTTGACCATCGCGACCGGCTTCGTGGTCGACGACGCCATCGTGATGATCGAGAACATCTCGCGCTACATCGAAGAGGGCGAGCGGCCGTTGCAAGCGGCCTTCAAGGGCGCAGCGCAGATCGGCTTCACGATCATTTCGCTGACGGTGTCGCTCATCGCCGTGCTGATTCCGCTGCTCTTCATGGGTGATGTGGTGGGGCGGCTTTTCCGCGAGTTCGCAGTCACGCTGGCGATCACGATCCTGATCTCCGCCGTGGTATCGCTCACGCTGGTGCCGATGATGTCGGCGCGCTGGCTCAAGCCGCACAAGGCGGAACCGAGCAACCCGAACACCCCGAGCAAGACGGGGTTCGCTGCGCGCCTTCAAAACTTCTTCTCCGGCGTGATGGTCCGCTACGACCGTTCGCTGCACTGGGTGTTCGCGCACCAGGCGCTGACGCTCGTGGTCGCGCTGCTCACGATGGTCATCACGGTGGCGCTGTACCTGAGCATTCCCAAAGGCCTCTTTCCGACGCAGGACACGGGGCAGTTGCAGGGCCGCATCCAGGCGTCGCAAGACGTGTCGTTCGATCGCATGTCGCAACTGCAGCAAGCCGCTGCCAAGGCGATTCTCGAAGATCCGGATGTCGAAAGCCTGAGTTCGTTCGTCGGTGTCGATGCGGCCAACAACACGATGCTCAATAACGGCAGCATGCTCATCAACCTGCGCGCCAGCCATGGCAAACAGCAGGCGCTGATGGACCGGTTGCGCGACCGGGCGCAGGCCGTCGCCGGCGTCACGCTGTACCTGCAGCCGACGCAGGACCTGACCATCGATGCCGAGACCGGGCCGACCGAATTTCGCGCGTCGCTCGAAGGTGTCGACAGCGCCATCATCACGCAGTGGATGACCCGGCTGGTGGACCGGCTGCAGACGGTCAAGCAGGTACGCAACGTCAGCAGCGATGCCGGCGCGCAGGGCCTGGCCGCTTTCGTCAACGTGAACCGCGACACCGCCGCGCGGCTGTCCATTACCGCAAGTTCGGTCGACGATGCGCTCTACAGCGCCTTCGGCCAGCGCATCGTCTCGACCATCTTCACCGAGACCAACCAGTACCGCGTGATCCTTGAATCGCAGCCCGGCCTGGTGAACACGCCGCAAAAGCTCGGCGACCTGAACCTCATCGCCGGCTCGGGCGTAGCGACACCTTTGTCGGCGATCGCCAGCATCACCGAGCAGCAGGCGCCGCTGCAGATCACGCACGTGGCGCAGTACCCGGCCAGCACGCTCAACTTCGACACCGCGCCGGGTGTGTCGCTCGGCGCCTCGGTCGATGCGATTCGCGCCGCAGCCAAGGAGATTGGCCTGCCGGCCAGCGTGACCATGACCTTCCTCGGCGCGTCGGGCGCTTACGAACGCTCGCTGTCGAATCAGCTCTGGCTCATCCTGGCGGCGGTGGTGTGCGTCTACATCGTGCTGGGCGTGCTGTACGAAAGCTACGTGCATCCGCTCACGATCTTGTCGACGCTGCCATCGGCCGGTGTCGGCGCGCTGCTGGCGTTGATGATCACCGGCAACGACCTGGGCGTGATCGGCATCATCGGCATCATCCTGCTGATCGGCATCGTGAAGAAGAACGCGATCATGATGATCGACTTCGCGATCGATGCCGAGCGCACGCAGGGTAAGTCGGCGCAAGAGGCGATTCACCAGGCGGCGCTGTTGCGCTTTCGACCGATCCTGATGACGACGCTGGCGGCCTTGTTCGCTGCCGTGCCGCTGATGCTGAGCTTCGGCGAGGGCGCGGAGTTGCGCCGGCCGCTCGGCCTCGCCATCTTCGGCGGACTGATCGTCAGCCAGCTGCTCACGCTCTTCACCACGCCGGTCATCTATCTGGCGTTCGATCGGCTCGGTGGTGAAAGCCGTCGCCGCAAGCCCGAAGCCGATCTCGATGAAGACGGAGCGCCCGCGTGAACCTGTCGCGGCCGTTCGTTCGTCGACCTATCGGCACGGTGTTGCTGACCGTCGGTGTCGCGCTGGCCGGCATCGCGGCCTTCTTCGTGCTGCCGGTGTCGCCGCTGCCGCAGGTCGACTATCCGGTGATCTCGGTGCGCGCTTCCATCCCCGGCGCCAGCCCGGAGACCATGGCGACCAGCGTCGCGACGCCGCTCGAACGGCACCTGGGCACCATTGCCGGCGTCAACGAAATGACGTCGACCAGTTCGGTCGGCTCGGCGCGGGTCACGCTGCAGTTCGACCTGAGCCGCAACATCGACGGCGCCGCGCGCGAGGTGCAGGCCGCCATCAACGCCAGCCGCGTCGACTTGCCGGCCACGCTGCGCAGCAATCCGACGTACCGCAAGGCCAACCCGGCGGCATCTCCGGTCATCATCCTGGCGCTCACCTCCAAGACCAAGACGCCGGGCCAGATCTACGACGCGGTGTCGAACATCGTGAGCCAGCGGTTGTCGCAAGTCGATGGTGTGGGCGATGTCGAAATCGGCGGCGGCTCGTTGCCGGCAGTGCGCATCGAGTTGCTGCCCTTCGCGCTGAACCGCTATGGCGTGAGTACCGAAGACGTTCGCGCTGCCATTCAGGCTGCCAACGCCAATCGGCCCAAGGGGGCAGTGCAGGGCGACGGCCGCAAGCTGCAGATCTACACGCAGACACCGGCCCTTAAAGCCAGCGACTACGCACCGATGGTCGTGGCCTGGCGCAACGGCGCAGCGGTACGGCTGCAAGACGTCGCCGAAGTCAATGACGGCGTGGAAGACACCCGCACGCTCGGCCTCTTCAACGGCGAACCGGCGATCATCGTGCTCATCACGCGCCAGCCTTCGGCCAACATCATCGCGACCGTCGACAGCGTGCGAGCACTGCTGCCGGAACTGCAGGCGCAATTGCCGCCCGACGTGCAGTTGCAGGTGGCATCCGACAGCACCAATTCGATCCGCAGCTCGCTGCATGAAGTCGAGGTGACGCTGATCATCTCGGTGTTGCTGGTGGTGCTGGTCGTCAGCTTGTTCTTGCGCAGCGTGCGCGCGACCATCGTGCCCGCAGTAGCGACCGTGGTGGCGCTGTTGGGGACATTCGGCGTGATGTACCTGCTGGGCTTCAGCCTCAACAATTTCAGCCTGATGGCGCTGACAGTGGCGACCGGGTTCGTGGTCGACGATGCCATCGTGGTGCTGGAGAACACCAGCCGACACATCGATGCCGGCATGTCGCGCATGAAGGCGGCGCTGCTCGGCGCCAAAGAGGTCGGGTTCACGGTGTTGTCGATCAGCGTGTCGCTGGTGGCGGTGTTCATTCCGTTGCTGTTTATGGGCGGGCAAACCGGGCGCCTGTTTCGCGAGTTCGCGGTCACGTTGTCGGCCGCCGTGATGATCTCGCTGGTCATCTCGCTGACCACCACGCCGATGATGTGCGCGTGGCTGCTCAAGCCCGGTGGCGAGCATGCGAACGACAAGCCGCCGGGACGCGTCGGCCGCATGGCTGCCGGCAGCTACGACTGGGTGCTGCGCCGCTATGAAGCCAGCCTCGACTGGGCGCTCGACAGCAAGGCGCTGGTCATGCTCATCCTGCTGGCGGTCATCGGCCTCAACGTCTACCTGTTCAGTGCGGCACCCAAGGGGTTCTTTCCGCAGCAGGACAGCGGGCAACTCAACGGCGGCCTGCGTGCCGACCAGAGCATCTCGTCGCAAGCGATGGCGGCCAAGTTGCGGCAGGTGGTCGACATCATCCGCAAGGACGAAGCGGTCGACACCGTGATCGGCTTCACCGGTGGCGGGCGGGCCGGGGGG